>BAXO01000204.1 GCA_001310555.1 Bacillus sp. JCM 19058 | reverse complement strand
CCGCTCGGTTCATACCCTGAAGCGTTACCTGCAAACGAAGGGCCATGAGGTTCAGCAAGTGGTGATGGATTTAAGTCCTTCGTTTAAGTCAGCTGTTCAAAAGGCATTAGGAAACCCTGTCATTATTGCTGATCGCTTTCACTTCTGTCGTTATATCTATTGGGCCTTAGAGAAGGTTCGACGACGAGTTCAACTGGCCTTTCATGACTACGACCGCAAAAAATGTAAACGCATGAAACACATTTTTTATAAGGCAAAGGAACGCTTGAGTGACAAACAGATGTGGTACCTCGAACGGTATCTAGCGATGTCTCCTGATTTGCAAGAAGCCTATCGGCTGAAAGAGGCGTTCCGTGAGTGGTTTGGCGAAGCAAAATAAAAGGAGCAAAAGGACAGATACAAGAGGTCAAACAACAGCTTGAGTCTTACTATCATCAGGTGGAAGGGAGTCCCTTAAAGGAATTCCATCAAGCCATTAAAACCTTGAAAAACTGGCAGATTGA
>BAXO01000203.1 GCA_001310555.1 Bacillus sp. JCM 19058 | reverse complement strand
GGATGCAGGATATAAAACACCACACATCGCTAAATTCCTCATGGACCAAGACATCAGGCCCGTTATGCCTTACACACGCCCGAGAACGAAAGATGGATACCTTAGAAAGTACGAATACGTATACGATGAATATTTTGACTCCTATCTTTGTCCCGAAGGACAAATTCTGCCTTACCGCACGACAACTAGAGACGGGTACAAACAGTACGCTTCAAATCCTTTGGAATGTAAAGATTGTCCTCTCTTAGAACGCTGCACGCAAAGTAAGAATCATACCAAAATGATTCATCGACATGTATGGCAGGATTACATAGATGAAGCAGAACATCTGAGACATACAGACATAAATAAAACACTATACGCGAAACGCAAAGAGACGATTGAACGAGTCTTTGCGGACGCAAAAGAGAAGCATGGCATGCGTTGGACGACCTTAAGAGGTCTAAAAAAAAGTTTCAATGCAGGCATGCTTACGTTCGCTGCCATGAATCTTAAGAAATTGGCGAACTGGACATGGCGAGGACCATGTCCAGCCTAAAAAAAGAA
>BAXO01000202.1 GCA_001310555.1 Bacillus sp. JCM 19058 | reverse complement strand
GGTGAGCCCGTCACTCCGGTCGGCCCCATCATCCCGGATGATCCTGTAGGTCCTGTTGACCCGGTCAACCCAGTCGCTCCAGTGATTCCCGTGGATCCCGTTACTCCGGTTGGACCTGTCACCCCGATTGGGCCTG
The DNA here is from genome assembly GCA_001310555.1 of Bacillus sp. JCM 19058. The sequence goes on along the minus strand of BAXO01000202.1, from coordinate 424 downwards.
TGATTCCTGTCGAGCCGTGGCTCCTGCGGCTCCTGTCACACCTGTAGCTCCAGTGATCCCGGTGATTCCGGTGGCTCCTGTGGCTCCTGTGGGACCTGTAGACCCCGTCACCCCAGTTGACCCGGTTACTCCGCGCGGACCGGTCACTCCGCTAAACCCGGTTACACCTGTGCTTCCCATTGCTCCAGTAACTCCAGGCGATCCGGTCACTCCAGTAGCTCCGGTTGACCCAGTAACTCCAATCGGACCTGTTACTCCTGAAGGTCCCATCACTCCGGGTGCTCCTGTGCTTCCCGTTGATCCGGTAACTCCAGGTGGGCCCGTAGAGCCTGTTACTCCCGTGGATCCGGTCGCTCCAGTGCCTCCAATTGATCCGGTCACCCCGGTTGGACCTGTCACTCCGACTGGCCCCGTGGGTCCGTCG
>BAXO01000201.1 GCA_001310555.1 Bacillus sp. JCM 19058 | reverse complement strand
GAGAGAAAAACTCAAATAAGCTTCACCCTTCGAAAAATGTTTCAATCGCAAGAGCTTGTGGAATAGAGCAAGTAAGGATAGATGGCTTTTGGGGCTCGTTTATTCGATGCATAAAACTGTGAAGTTCCGTCTACCCTGTCAGTGAGAAGATTTGGATAAGGAAGGGTGATTGAAGTGAGGTTTAAAAGGATGGTCACAGCTTTACTGACGATTATACTTGTTATGAGTGGAGTAGCAATCGAAGGCAGCTGGAATGACGAAGGAAATCGTGTATCAGCAAAAGTTGACACGCAGCCATTCCTTTCCTTCAGATGGATTGAACAAGGATATAATGGAGTAATGGAGCCTGTCCATACAAAATTAGGTCTAACTATAAAGGAACTAGAGGAGCAATTCGGCACTCCACAAGAAAGCGGCTATCACGAAGGAGGAGAATATCGAAAGTATGGTAAGGTCACTTACATTGTCGATCCAGCAAACAAGCAAACGACTGCCGTAGCCGTCGATATTCGCGAACAACAGCTAACAGAAGCGGATCTGCTCAATGAGCTCGGGACACCAGATTCGAGTGAACTCAATGAACTTGACGGTCTCTGGAACTACTCCTATGATCTCGAGCGGTATGAATTGTTTTTTTGAAAC
>BAXO01000200.1 GCA_001310555.1 Bacillus sp. JCM 19058 | reverse complement strand
CGAGTTTATCGACTCATGAAGCTCTCTGGAATCCAATCAGTCATTCGGAAAAAGAGGAAACGGTATAAACATTCTACTCCTCAATCGATCGCAGAAAATGTATTAAACCGTGAATTTACAGCAGAAAACCCAAATGAAAAATGGGTCACTGATGTCACGGAATTTAAGTATGGCTCATCAAAAAAAAGCTTATTTAAGTGCGATTCTTGATCTTTATGACGGCTCTATTATTAGCTATGTTCTAGGGCATTCAAATAATAATCAACTTGTATTCAAGACCATTGATCAAGCTATAGCTCTTTCACCTAAGGACCATCCACTGATTCATAGTGACCGTGGGTTCCAGTACACTTCTCATGGGTATAAACAAAGAATAGATGAAGCAGGAATGACGCGAAGTATGTCGCGTATCGGTCGGTGTATTGATAATGGACCAATGGAATCTTTTTGGGGAGCACTCAAATGCGAAAAGTATTATTTACATAAATATGAGACGTTTGAGGAACTTTCTTTTGCGGTGGATGAATATATACAATTTTACAATCACGGTAGGTACCAAAAGCGGCTAAACGGCCTTAGCCTATGGAATACAGAGTTAAAGCCGCTTAGATCATTTTTATTATTTCCACTGTCTACTTGACAGGGAGCAGTTC
>BAXO01000199.1 GCA_001310555.1 Bacillus sp. JCM 19058 | reverse complement strand
TTCGGTAAAATCTCAAGAGGCTGACGGGTCTTGGCATCGGCAATGATCACCTGATACTTGCCCGCGTTTGTATCTCCTTTGTATTCATCAATCGCGATACAGGGAGGAAGAGTATCCACCTTTTTCACCATAGGAGCAGCCAGCTGATCAAAGCGTCGCATGACAGTGGTAGGAGAAGTATGAAATAACATCGCTGTATCGGTAAAATTCTTTCCTTGAATCACACGTAACCCCAAGGCTTGATTCCACTCCATGGAGTGACGTTGATAGCGTTCCACTACTGAACCGTTCTTCTCCACAAACCGTTTCCCACACGGACAGCGATAGCGCCGTTTTCGATAAAAAAAATACGTTTTTCGTTCAAACATCTTCAGATGTTTGATTTTTTGGAGACGATAGTCATGCACCTGACGGGTCCTCTCTCCACAAGCTGGACAACGATGACGCCTTAGAGGCAACTCAATAGATAAGTTCCATGAGTCCTCTCCCTCTTGCACCTTTGTGATGATGATATCTTTTAATCCTGGTAGTATCGTGGTAAAATTCATATACGCGCAGCTCCTATCCTTTACTTGTTTCTCAACAATTCAAGGATACTGGATAAAGGAGGCTGCGTGTATTTTTTTTACCTCAATTGTTCCTCGACCCCAACATATATTGTAGAGCC
>BAXO01000198.1 GCA_001310555.1 Bacillus sp. JCM 19058 | reverse complement strand
AAATCAAAACCACCAGTGTGAACTGGTGGTTTGCTCTGCGGCTGAAAGCCTTTCTTACCGGCCTAGGCCTAAAAGGCCCGCTGATAAGGTTTCCCGCCTGCACCACATTCACTCACGAATTCTAAAGAATTTCTTCATTTCTTCTTATTCTTCTCACCTGTAAATGGGTCATAATCTTCGAAAAATGATAATTGGTCACCCACATAGTCTTCTTTTAGCTGATTCCTAATGTATTCTTGGATTTGCTTTTTATTTCGACCCACTGTATCAACATAGAAACCTCGACACCAGAACTTTCGGTTCCCATAGCGGTACTTCAAATTAGCATGACGATCAAAGATCATCAGGCTGCTTTTTCCTTTTAAGTAACCCATGAATTGAGACACACTTAACTTGGGTGGGATACTCACTAGCATATGGATATGATCAGGACAAGCATTTGCTTCATGAATGATTACTCTTTTTCGTTCACATAAATCCCTTATGATTTGCCCTATACTCTTTTTATATTTTCCATATATGATTTGTCTTCTGTATTTTGGCGCAAAAACGATGTGATACTTACAATTCCATGTGGTGTGTGCTAAACTATTCATGTCCTTCACAGGGCATACCTCCTTCTATGGTGAGATGAAGTGGTCGGGAAACCAACTTGATTCTACCATGAAGTGAGGTTCTTTTATTACCACGCTTAAAGCTTCTTAGAACCCCTGGCACAGCCAGGGGTTTTCTAACCCTAAAAAAAA
>BAXO01000197.1 GCA_001310555.1 Bacillus sp. JCM 19058 | reverse complement strand
TTTTATGTAGTCGTTTACACATTAAGCGCTTTCAATTGACCTCTGGAGCCATCACCACTCCAGCTCCTTCTCCACACGTCATCCTTTCCTTCACTTAAACCCGACTGAGAAACGCCTCTACGTCTTTTCCGGTTGGAAGTGAGGGGATCGCGCCTTCCTTCATTACCGCTAACGCACCGACGGCGTTCGCATATTTGACGACATCGACGAGCGGTTTCCCGCTTTTGACTCCGACGGCCAGTGCTCCGTTAAAGGCATCTCCTGCCGCGACCGTATCGAGCGGCTGGACCGGAAAACCCGGAACGTATGCCGTGCCCGCCTTATTTACGATGAGCGCTCCCTTTTCGGCAAGCGTCACGATGACATGCTCGACTCCTTGTTCGAGTAAGACCTGTCCGGCCCGCTCGGCATCCTTCGGAGTGACCACTCGGATTCCGGTTAGAATTTCCGCCTCGGTTTCGTTTGGCGTTAAATAAGTGACCTGCTTCAGCAACGTCTCGCTCAGCTGTTGGGCCGGCGCCGGGTTCAAAATGACCGGCACCTGGCAGGTCGAGGCGTAAGACACGGCCGCTTCGATCATCGCAAAGTCCATTTCCAATTGAACGATGAGAATTTGTGAGCCGCGTATCAATTCTTTGATTTTGTTCAGGTCGCGTGCGGTGTAGGTTAAATTTGCACCTGGAACGACGATAATGCGATTGCCTCCATCCTTATCCAGCGTCACTGCTCCGACTCCCGTCGAATGCTCGTGATCCCGTAAAATAAACTGCGTATCAACGCCTTCCTGCTTCAGCGTTTGAATCGCCTCGTCCCCAAATTGATCGGTGCCGACCTTGCCTACCATCGTCACCTTCTCCCCGAGCCTCGATGCGGCCACCGCTTGATTCGCACCCTTGCCTCCCGGGAACCTTGAGAAGCTTTCCCCAATAATCGTTTCCCCATTTTCCGGAGCGCGCGGAGTCCGGACCACTAAATCCATCAT
>BAXO01000196.1 GCA_001310555.1 Bacillus sp. JCM 19058 | reverse complement strand
CTTGTGATTCAATGTCTGATTGAACTTTCGATTCATATTTAACATCATTCGACGGTATCCATAGATTCCATTGACTTTCTCATGAAGAACCTTCATCTCTGTGACTATTTTTTCATTTTGAAGTTCTCGGGCGGATGGAGTTCGATTCAACCATTTATAGTAAGCCGATCGGGCAATACCGGCGATCTCACATAAAAGCGAAATAGAAAACGGTTCTTCTTCATGAAGTTCATAAATCGCTCTGTAGGTTGTTTCAAAGCGAAACTGATGAACTATCGCCTCCTTTCGATGGTTTCGAGCTTTTTTTTAAAAAGGCATTCTCCGCACGTAATCGTTCATTTTCCCGGGCGAGTTTCTTCATCTCCAGCTTGGCTTTTTCCTCTGGTGAGAGTTCTTCTGTCTTTTTGGCCCTTCCACGCCGATCTTGAAGCGCTTCTTCTCCATTTTCTTCATATTTGCGCACCCATTGGTAGACCTGTTGATAGGAAACATCATAACACTCGGCAGTAGCTCGATAGTCTTTCTTTTTTGACAAACAATCTTCCACGATCTCCATCCGCTCTTCCCATGTGGTTCTTCTCCCTTTTGTCATAGAGGATTCCCTTCCTTTTGTCGTTCCTTTAATGTCTTCTCTATGACAATTATACCTCTGAATCCACCTCCGTAGCACGGATGAAGAAGATAATTCATACTTTCGAACAACGTCATTGATCGAGTACTCTCCACTTAATGCGTCGTTAATCATCGCCAGTTTTTCTTCTTTGGAATATTTTTTGAACGTGGTAGCCGTCATCAATCCATCTATTCCGTACGTTTCCCAACGATACTTCCAGTTCTTTATCGAAGTCGTCCCAACCTCAAAGAGCTTGGCTGTCTCTCGGAGAGTGTGATGTCCCTCAAGCCAGGTCTGAAGTACAGTCCATTTGAATTCTACAGGATAACTCCCTTTTGGCATAAAAATACCCCCATAAGATAGACAGGTTTTATTTTTTTCTCTGTCTACCTTACGGGGAGCATATCA
>BAXO01000195.1 GCA_001310555.1 Bacillus sp. JCM 19058 | reverse complement strand
CGGAAAGCGACCACTAGAGTGGAAATCAATGATCAAATGATCGTGTTCGGACCTTACTCCATGATTGAATGATGAAATTGATTCATTTAATTCCAGTGCAAAATACCGCCTAAAACAGGTGCAAAATAACATTTAAAGTGAAACATATCCGACAGAAAGGTAGGTGTTTAATGTTAATTAAATTATATATACATTAATAATCTAGTTTTATTTCGCTTGTTTTTCGAAGGAGTTCTATCTTTGTCGTAAAAAATTCGTTTAATATGAATCATATAAAACTCTTTACTTATTAATACAAATCATTTAATATTTTTATTAACAATAAGGAATGAAAACGTATTCAAACATGTAAAGGATGAGGTGTTATCGATGGAAGCTAAAATTATTATTAACACGGATATCGAAAAAGGCATGATTAATAAGAACATTTATGGTCATTTTGCTGAGCACCTTGGAAGGTGTATTTACGAAGGCATTTGTTGGTGAGGACTCTTCAATTCCAAATACAAAAGGAATTCGCAATGATGTGATCGAGGCATTAAAACAAATTAATATTCCTGTACTTCGCTGGCCAGGAGGGTGCTTTGCAGATGAATACCACTGGAAAGATGGAATTGGCCCGAGGGAAGATCGTAAGAAAATGGTAAATACGCATTGGGGTGGAGTTGTTGAAAACAATCATTTTGGGACGCATGAATTCATGCTATTTTGTGAGCTGCTCGATTGTGATCCATACATAAATGGAAATGTCGGAAGTGGAACGGTCCAAGAAATGCAGGAATGGTAGAGTATTTGTCATTTGCTGGCGAGTCTCCGATGGCGAATTGGAGAAAAGAAAATGGTCGTGCAGAGCCGTGGGAGGTCTCATTTTTTGGCGTAGGAAATGAAAGCTGGGGCTGCGGCGGTAATATGCGACCGGAATATTACGCTGATTTATATCGACGCTATCAAACGTACGTCCGTAACTATGGTGAAAACAGCATTTATAAAATTGCTTGATGGGCCAAATCGGGCTAATAAGGA
>BAXO01000194.1 GCA_001310555.1 Bacillus sp. JCM 19058 | reverse complement strand
GTGAGAGAAGCGAAGCAGAAGGAATCCGGAGGAGAAGGAGGAATGGCCAGGAGCAAGAGGTGCTGACTTTGAAGGAATGCGCATCCATAGCGTGCGTCAGCCCGGCTGGTAGCACACCAGGAGGTCGTATTCGGCGGCGTCGGTCAAACGTTGACGATCCGCCATGACTCACTAAACAGGGCTTCATTTATGCCTGGAGTCAAGCTGGCTGTTGAAACGGTGCTTTCGCTCGATACCCTTGTCTACGGTTTGGAGAATATCATCGAATAGAGGAGAGAAGCCGGATGAAAATCGCATTGATTGCCCATGACAAAAAGAAGGATGATATCATTCAGTTTGCGACTGCGTTTCAATTAACGCTAGAAAAGCATCAGCTGTATGCAACCGGAACAACGGGAACTCGAATTATGGAAGCAACTGGTTTGTCTCTGCAACGGTTTGAATCAGGTCCGCTCGGAGGCGATCAGCAAATTGGCGCGCTCGTTGCCCAAAACGAGATCGATATGATCATTTTCTTTCGCGATCCGTTAACGGCTCAGCCTCACGAACCAGACATCACCGCGCTCTTGCGTCTTTGCGATGTTCGCAACGTGCCGTTAGCTACCAATATGGGTACAGCTGAAATATTAATTAAAGGTTTGGAGCGGGGCGACTTCCAGTGGCGTGAAGTTGTACATGAGCAAGAATAACAATCGAAATCATAGTTTATTTTGTATCGAAACCGACACGACTTTTCCTCCTATATGAGTCGAAAGCGCTCCTTTGTGGGAAAAGACAAAAAAAGCCCCCTGAATGGCTAGGGGGCTTTACTACGTTTAATTAGCGGCGGCGGCAGCATTTACAAACGCAGTGCATTTCTCTTCGATCATGGTCGTGGTGGTGTCTACAGCGGTCTCTTTCCTCCCTCTCTTCTCGCTCATGCCTGCAGCAGCATTCGTGTCGGCGTTCACGCTCTTCTCGACACTCGTGTCGCGTTCGTGTCGGCGTTCACGCTCCTTTCGACACTCGTGGTCGCGATCGTGTCGGC
>BAXO01000193.1 GCA_001310555.1 Bacillus sp. JCM 19058 | reverse complement strand
ATACTTTATCAATCGCTGCGGAGGATTAGCTCAGCTGGGAGAGCACCTGCCTTACAAGCAGGGGGTCGGCGGTTCGAGCCCGTCATCCTCCACCATTATTTATAGCAATTGAGTCGCCTTAGTGCCGGCCTAGCTCAATTGGTAGAGCAACTGACTTGTAATCAGTAGGTTGGGGGTTCAAGTCCTCTGGCCGGCATCGCAAGATGAGCCATTAGCTCAGTTGGTAGAGCATCTGACTTTTAATCAGAGGGTCGAAGGTTCGAATCCTTCATGGCTCACCATCCAATAAGCGGGTGTGGCGGAATTGGCAGACGCGCTAGACTTAGGATCTAGTGTCTTATGACGTGGGGGTTCAAGTCCCTTCACCCGCATTTATAAGCGGAAGTAGTTCAGTGGTAGAATATCACCTTGCCAAGGTGGAGGTCGCGGGTTCGAATCCCGTCTTCCGCTCCATTTTAACCCGTGCCGGTGGTGGAATTGGCAGACACACAGGACTTAAAATCCTGCGGTAGGTAACTACCGTGCCGGTTCAAGTCCGGCCCTCGGCACTAGTCTTCTTACTAAAACAATGCGCCCGTAGCTCAATTGGATAGAGCGTTTGACTACGGATCAAGAGGTTAGGGGTTCGACTCCTCTCGGGCGCGCCATGTTTTAGAAACGTTAAATTTAATTTGAAAAGCTTTCCAGGCTTTTTTCGATTAAATCAGACGATGTGATTCTTCGATATTTTTAAAGACAACGGGAAGTAGCTCAGCTTGGCAGAGCACTTGGTTTGGGACCAAGGGGTCGCAGGTTCAAATCCTGTCTTCCCGACCATTCTACGTTGGGGCCTTAGCTCAGCTGGGAGAGCGCCTGCCTTGCACGCAGGAGGTCAGCGGTTCGATCCCGCTAGGCTCCACCAAAAATAAGTGTTGACAAACGCTTATAAGCTTGTTATGATAGGAAAGTCGCCAAAAAGCATGAAGTTCTTTGAAAACTGAACAAAAGCCAAGCGAAAAAGAGAAACGTGGACGAAGAGTTGAAGCGATTCGCGGACAGTTAAAAGTTGGACGGCGCGTGCGTATGCATGTAAGG
>BAXO01000192.1 GCA_001310555.1 Bacillus sp. JCM 19058 | reverse complement strand
GGTACTCCAGGGCTCCAGTCGCTCCAGGGCTCCAGGTACTCCAGGGCTCCAGGGGCTCCAGTCGCTCCAGTTGGACCTGGTGGTCCAGTCGCTCCGGTTATTGCAAGCATGGCAACATCATCAACAATAATTGGTGCAGTAGCAGGAGAAGGTAAAGCATTCACTAAAACGAGTGCTTGGGCTGCATTTGCAGGTGCAGGTGTAGTGGTTTGATAGATTTCCAACCAATTATCGTTGCCAACTGTTGGAATGTTATTTATTGGGATACTAGTAATTAAACCGTATCCGATAAAATTAAATAGGCTATCGTAATAGTTAACAGCTATGGTCATAGCTGGTGCTTGCAGAGCTCCTTCCTTAGCTAATGAAACGAGGATTTCAAAGTTTTCACCTGGATTAACATCTACGATTTGATAGATATAGGAATTTATCCCTCCGCTTGTCAGGCGACAGGCAAAGAAGCCTGAATGACTTTGCGTAGAAGTAACGGCAGCATTAAATGGAACAAATGGTGCTAGTTGTCCAGTTTCAAAGCCCCCGTTCACTATCCGGTTATCGATCATTATATCCCTCCTTTATTTGTAGTGCTCCGCCCTCTCATGTTAACGGAGCTATCCTATCATATGTAGCAGAGTTAATCCCGCAAACTGTATTCACCTATTTCTTAATCAAAATAGGGGTTTAACTACTGCATTTGTCAGTAAGTAAAAAAGAGAGGTCGAATAATCAACCTCTCAAATGATTCGACGCCGAAGTTTTTAGACAAATTGACTTGAGTAGTCTTTCTTACTCTATCAATTATTATATTGCCTAGAGTTAGGCTCCCGTTGGTCCTGTTGGTCCAGTCACTCCTGGCGATCCAGTTACTCCAGTCGGACCGGTCGCTCCAGTCACTCCAGGGGCTCCGGTTACTCCTGTCGCTCCAGTTACTCCTGGCGCTCCAGTCACTCCCGTGGCTCCAGCTACTCCCGTTGGCCCTGGCGCTCCCGTTGGTCCGGTCGGTCCAGTTACTCCGGTCGGTCCAGTTACCCCCGGGGTTCCCGTTACTCCCGTGGCTCCGTTCACTCCGGTCGGCCCAGTTATCC
>BAXO01000191.1 GCA_001310555.1 Bacillus sp. JCM 19058 | reverse complement strand
AAAAATGCCGCTTCTGGCAGCTCGTGGGCAGTGGGCACAGAAATGAATCTTGTCAAACGATTGGCTCAGCATCACCCGGATAAAAAAAATTGAGTCTTTAAATCCTAATATGTGCCCTTGTTTAACGATGAATCGAATCGATTTGGATCACCTCACTTGGTCGTTAGAGCGACTAGTAGAAGGAGAACTGCACTATCAAATAAAAGTAAACCGCTTCACAACTCAAGAAGCAAGGCTTGCGCTAGAGCGAATGCTAGCACGTCCTTGATTTATGAACTGATACTTACTTTGCACGCAGGACATTCATATTTGTCTTGCGTGTTTTGCTTTTTTAAAACGAGCTTCTAAGGTGAAGGCTTAGCTAATCATTTGGCATAAACGTAAATTGACTGACATACATTGTGCTGAGAACCGTCGAAGTTTCGGAAGTGTTTTAAGAAGATTTTTCTATTAGGCAAAATTGCAGTGTCAATTCGCCTATTTGTTCATACGATGTAGGAGGAAATGTATGAGGAGGGAGTAAAAAAACGTGAAAATTCATGTTGTCCAAAAAGGGGATACACTTTGGAAGCTGGCGCAAAAATATGGTGTAAATTTTGAGAAACTTAAAGCAGCAAATTCGCAATTGTCAAATCCTAATATGCTCATGCCTGGAATGAAAGTGAAAATCCCTTCAGGCAGTGTACCGGTTAAGAAAAAAAGAGCAGCCTATTACAAAAGAAATGCCAATTAAAGAAAAACCGATCAAGGAAAAGCCGATCAAAGAAAAACCGATCAAAGAAAAACCAGTAAAACCGCAGCCAATTCAGCCGCCATCAGCTCCACATGTTAACAAAAACTTGTACGAAGCAAATATGAATGTTTATTTCCATAAGCCGCAGCATATTCAGCCACCACCGCCACCCAAAAAAGAAGCAGTGAAAAAAAGAAGCGCCAAAAAAGAAAATGACCTCACCAATACCAGCGATGCCAGAAATCCCTATGGCGCCGCAGCCAATAAACGTACAACCACAGACAGCACCTTCGGCTAATATTCCACAAGAACCGATTAACGTACCGCCGCAGCCAACAGCTCCGGCCTATATTCCACAGGAACCGATTAATATTCAACCACACCCTGCGCCGCCGGTCTATGCCCCGCAGCCTTGCCTACTGCCAATTAGTCCAGTTATGCCGGGGTGTAGTCCATGCTTCCATCCGCAATATCCAATGAAGCATGGAATGCCGATGCC
>BAXO01000190.1 GCA_001310555.1 Bacillus sp. JCM 19058 | reverse complement strand
GGCTCAACACCAAAATCTGTTCTTGATAAAAAAAAGAATACAAAAAAAGCACCTGTATCCGCTAGAGTTGAGAGTACCACCAAACAACACAGCGAGGGATACAGATGCACTCTCATTCTATCAAGGATTTATGGGATTTACCACAGGTAAACATTGTCGCGATTGAAAAAAATAGAAAAACAGATTTTCATTGATGTGATGCCAAAGGCATCCCGTCAATCGTGTCCTATTTGCGCCTCCCCTCATACGATTCGCCGCGGCATCAGCTATAGGCGTAAAGTGCGTCATCTAGATGCGTTTGGCTGTCAGGTGTATTTGAAGTTACCTGCGATTCGCCTTTCCTGTAAACATTGTACGGCTTCTTTCGTTTGGGACTACGCTTTTGTGGCACCGAAAAAGCGCTATACGAAAGCGTTTGAAGCCACTTTACCCAAACAAGCCATTGGGGCCACGATAACGCATACCGCTCGCGTGACCGAAACGCCTGCTTCAACCGTAACACGTGTGGTACGAGCTTGGAAAAAGACAGAAGCGTCCCGTGTCCAACAAACCTGTCAACATAAAGCTTTACACTGTCAAAATCTCGTACTTGGCATGGATGATTTCGCGATTCGCAAAGGGCATACGTATAATACGGGCTTCCATGATCTACGAAATGGCACGTTTTTAGACATCATTCCAGGGCGCACGATTCATGAATTAGAGACGTATTTCAGTACACAAATGACTCTTTGTGCATTGAAACCGATCGCGATTGTCATGGATTTAGCGAAAGCTTATCATGGATTCGCCAAAGCCATGTTTCCGACAGCGATTCGTATTGCCGATCGCTACCATGTGAACCGGTATGTCACAGAAGCACTTCAAGCTGTCCGGAAATCCGTTCAGAAAGACGTAGCTCCGTTTGCCAACAAGGATTTGAAACAGCATTTTCGCATCCTAGGTAAGCGAAATGATCAGCTTTCCGTAGAAGAGCTTGCGATTTTAAACAGACTTCTGTCCTATGCATCCGTCTTATGTCAAGTATACGAATGGAAAGAAGCGTTTATTGACTGGTACGACTGCAGTTCATCGTATAAACAAGCGAAAAAAAAGCTTTCGACGCTGGCTTGAATGTGGGAGAACTATCGATCATCCAAAGGTCGAAGATTGTATGAAAACCATGCACAATTGGCAGGATGAAATCTGTAATTATCACCAGTTGCGCTTCACAAACGCGGCTGTAGAAGGAAAAAAATAACTTAATTAAAGCCCTACAACGTCGGCATTTTTTTCACGCGCAATCCGCAACACTATAAAGAAACGATTGTACTGGAATGCAATGCGGAATGGATTCAATATGGCTCTTAGTCAAGCACATGTTTTGGTGAAGAGCC
>BAXO01000189.1 GCA_001310555.1 Bacillus sp. JCM 19058 | reverse complement strand
AAAAAAAGAAAACAGTGGTAAACTGGTAGGTAGCCAACCTAGGTGTCGTCTCTTCCTGAGCCGACCTTGGGAATGACTATCAATTAGAGATGGAGGTTGGAGCGGGAATGAAAAAGGTTGTATCCAGTATATTGAGTGTTCTATTAATAATTGGAATCGCAGCGCCTGCAGCAACGGCAGCCGAAAAGCAAGCTAAGCTGGCAGAAAAGGCAGCATCAGCAATTATTATTGAGCGCGATACGGGCGAAATTCTATTTGAAAAAAAATAGTCATGAAAAATTGCCGCCTGCCAGTATGACAAAAATTATGACCCTACTATTAATTATGGAGGCGATTGATGAAGAGCGGCTGACCTATGATGAAAAGGTCCGTACGAGCGAGAATGCTGCATCAATGGGAGGTTCACAAGTATTTCTCGAACCAGGTGAGGAATTAACGGTCACCGATATGATTAAAGCAATTGCGATTGCTTCCGGAATGATGCGTCCGTAGCGATGGCCGAACACCTTGCTGGGACGGAAGAAGAATTTGCGGCCATGATGAATGAAAAGGCAGAGGAGTTAGGCTTATCGAATACGAATTTTGTAAACTCCAATGGGTTACCGGCCAAAAATCATTATACAACGGCTAATGATTTAGCGGTTATGTCAAAAGAGCTGCTAAAATATGAAGATATTACGAAATTCACAAAAATATATGACGACTATTTGCGTAAAGGGACCGATAAGCAATTCTGGCTCGTCAATACGAACAAGCTCGTTAAATTTTATCCTGGGGTTGACGGTCTAAAAACGGGCTTTACGAGAGAAGCAAAGTACGGGTTAACGGCAACGGCCGAAAAAAAATGGCATGCGTGTAATCTCAGTCGTGATGGGGGCACCAACGCCGAAAGAACGAAATGCCCAAGTAACTGAGATGCTTGATTATTCGTTTAGCCAATATATGACTCATAAGCTTTATGAGCGTGAGCACGTCTTAGCAGAGGCGAAGATTAATAAAGGCTCGCAAAAAAAAGCTCTCGCTTATGACGGGTGAATCGGTTTCCCTTCTAACAAAAAAAAGGCGAAAAAAATTGACGATGTGTCCGAGCGAATCGAGGTAAATAAAAAGGTTGATGCTCCGGTGAAGCGCGGAGACGCGCTTGGAACACTGTATCTTGAAAAGGACGGTAAAGTGTTGAGCGAAACGACTCTTGTCGCTACCGAGGATGTAGATAAAGCGACGTGGTGGCAATTATTTAAACGGACCATGACGAAATTTGGCGCAGCAGATTAAAAATTGCCGCTACTTTTTACGAAAAGCAACTAGTTTTGTCAAGTAGCAGGGATGTTGAATGGAAAAGGCGAAACTCTCTCTAGCAAGAAGAAGAGGGAGTGACGAACATTGAGCTTGTTTATTGATCTAGAAAGCAAGGGGCGTGTGTT
>BAXO01000188.1 GCA_001310555.1 Bacillus sp. JCM 19058 | reverse complement strand
TTTTTTGCTATACTATAATTATTTTTCCGAAGATGGAGTAACAGAAAGAAGGATTCAACTAATGAATATATGTTATAAATAGAGAAAAAAGGAGTTTTTTATGTTCAATTTAAGGCTCTTCACCAAAACATGTGCTTGACTAGGAGCTATATTGAATCCATGCTGCATTGCATTCCAGTAAAATTGATTCCTTATAGTGCTGGGGATTGCGTGTAAAAAAATGCCGACGTTGTAAGGCTTTAATGAGGTTATTTTTCCCTTCCACTGCGGCATTGGTAAAGCGTAACTGATGATAATTGCAGATTTCGTCCTGCCAATTGTACATGGTTTTCAAACAATCTTTGACCTTTGGATGCAGGATAGTTTCCCCTCTTTCAAGCCAGCGTTGAAAGCCTTGTTTCGCTTGTTTATACGATGAACTGCAGTCGTACCAGTCAATAAATGCTTCTTTCCATTCGTACACTTGGCGTAAGACCGTTGCATATTTCAGAAGTCTGTTCAAAATCGCACACTCTTCTACGGATAGCTGATCATTTCGCTTACCAAGAATGCGAAAGTGTTGTTTCAAATCCTTTTTGACAAGCGGAGCGACGTCTTTCTGAACGGATTTTCGGACAGCTTGAAGCGCTTCTGTCACGTAACGATTTACGTGATAGCGATCGGCAATCCGAATCGCTGTCGGAAACATAGATGTAGCGAATGTATGATAAGCCTTTGCTAAATCCATGACAATTGCGAGGGGTTTTAATGTACAAAGAGTCGTTTGTGTCCTGAAATACGTCTCTAATTCATGGAGCGTGCGTCCTGGAATGATGTCTAAAAACGTGTCATTTCGTAGATCATGTAAGCCGGTATGATACGTATGCCCTTTGCGGATCGCAAAGTCATCCATGCCGAGTACGAGATTTTGACAGTGCAGAGCCTTGTGTTAACAGGTTTGTTGGACACGGGACGCTTCTGTCTTTTTCCAAGCCCGTACCACACGTGTTACGGTTGAAGCAGGTGTTTCGGTCACCCGAGCGGTATGCGTAATCGTAGCACCGATGGCTTGTTTGGGCAAAGTGGCTTCAAACGCTTTTGTATAGCGCTTTTTGGTGCCACAAATGCATAGTTCCAAACGAAAGAAGCTGTACAATTTTTACAGGAAAGACGAATCGCAGGCAACTTGACATACACCTGACAGCCAAACGCATCTAAATGACGCACTTTACGCTGATAACTGATGCCTCGGCGAATCGTATGATGCGAGGTGCATATGGGGCAAGTTGGTGGGATTCAATTGGCATCACATCAATGAAAATCTGTTTTTCTATTTTTTTTAGTCGCGACAATGTTTACTTGTGGTAAATCCCATAAATCCTTGATAGAATGAGAGTGCATCTGTATCCCTCGCTGTGTTGTTTGGTGGTACTCTCAACTCTAGCGGATAC
>BAXO01000187.1 GCA_001310555.1 Bacillus sp. JCM 19058 | reverse complement strand
TGTACTGCACCCCAAAAGTTAGAGTCACAAAACTAACTTTTGGGGTGCTTTCTTATGGCTAAATATGATGAATATTTTAAACTCATGGTTGTACGGGAGTATCTGGATGGCTCCATCGGATTTAAAAACCTGGCACGCAAACACGGGATAACATCGCATACACCGATTGTGAATTGGGTAGCTTCATACAGGAAATACGGCCAGGAAGGCCTGAAAAGGAAGAGAACTTCTGAAGTTTATCCTGTTCAATTCAAGCTGGATGTACTAAGCTTTATGAAAAGGACAGGTGCTTCAGTAAACGAAACCGCTCTTCAGTTTGGGTTGAATCATCCTTCCATGATCTCAGCCTGGAAGAAAAAAATTCCTGGAAGGCGGCGCTGAAGCCCTGGACCAACCGAAAGGACGGCCATCCATGACTCCTAAAGACCGAAACGGAAAGAAGAAGCAGAATAAAGAGATGACGCGGGAACAGGCGCTTGAACGGGAGAATGAACTTCTTCGCCTGGAGGTGGAATACCTAAAAAAGTTAAGAGCTTTTCAGATGGATCCGGAGGGCTATCTCGAAAAGCACAGGCAGCGTTATCACTCGAACTCAAAGAAAAATTCCGACTGAAGGATGTTCTTAAGATTGTCGGCATCCCTGAGTCCTCCTACCACTATCATGTCAAAAGACTAAAAATGGCAAATCCTGATCAGGAACTGGAAGATGAAGTTCAATCCATCTTTGAAGAGAATGACCGGAACTATGGCTACCGTCGGATTCGTCTGGAATTGAAGAACAAGAAAAAGATTGTGAATCATAAAAAAGTGCAGCGCATCATGAGGAAGCTTGGCCTGAAGGTAAAGAAGTTTACCCGAAAGTCCCGGCGCTATCGATCTTATAAGGGGACAGTCGGAACCGTGGCCAAGAACCGCATCAACCGCCGTTTCCACACAAATGTATGCCTTCAAAAACTGGCAACAGACATGACGGAGTTCAAATGTTCAGATGGTCGTAAGCTGTATCTCAGCCCAATCATGGACATGTATAATGGCGAGATTCTTTCATACGGCATCAGTAACCGCCCGACGCTTGACCTTGTGATCAAGCCTTTGGAGGAGGCCCTCCAGATGACAAAAGAAGCGAAGGTTCGGACAACCCTCCACTCCGACCAGGCTGGCACTACCAGCATAGGAAATGGGTCAGAACACTTAAGCAACACAAGGTATTCCAAAGCATGTCCCGCAAAGGCAACTGCCTGGACAACTCGCCGATGGAAAACTTCTTCGGCCTATTGAAACAGGAAATGTATTACGGAGAACTACGCTGCACTTATGTAGAGTTGAAAAGCAAAATTGAAACGTATATAGATTACTATAACAACAAGCGCATCAAACAGAAATTGGCCGGCATGAGTCCAGTTCAATACCGGATTCACACCAGCCAATCAGCTGTTTAATATAAAACTCTAACTTTTTGGGGTCACCTCA
>BAXO01000186.1 GCA_001310555.1 Bacillus sp. JCM 19058 | reverse complement strand
CTTTAAGGGTTTGTCTTTAGACTAATAAGCTGGTCAATCGTTTGAACAAGCTCGACGATATCAGGCTTGCTAATTTGAGCGTCTGCCCCTATTCCTTCGCCTTTATGAAAAAGTTCCTCTGAAATTAAGGATGAAAAAAATGACGACCGGCAACGCTTGAAGAACCGGATTTTCTTTTATTTTTACTGTTAAATGGTGTCCGTCCATTTGCGGCATTTCAATATCGGTAATTACCGCATCCACGGTAGCGCTCCCTGGTTGATGCCCGCGCTCAGCTATAGTTTTCAAATAATTCCAGGCTTCTTTCCCGTCATCGAAGAACATCAGGTTCTCGTAGCCTGCCTCTGTCAATGTGTCCTTCAATAGCTTTCTCAGCACCGATGAATCCTCGGCTACAACAATTCGTTTATCCGAACGCTCTCGAACGCCGAGCGTTTTTATTGCTTCTGTTTTTAACCCGACTTCCGGGTTAATGTCGACGACAATTTTTTTCAAAGTCAAGCAGTAAAGCCATGACATCGTCTAATTTAATGATTCCAATTGTATGGCTTTCGTTCCCTTGCGCCAATTCACTCGGCTTGTCAATCTGCTCCCAGGAAACCCGATGAATACGCGATACGTTATGAACATGAAAGGCTACCTTCATTTTGTTTAATTCTGCAATAATAAATTTATCTTGTTTTGCCGTATTAGGCTCGCCCAGCTGAAGGACTTTGGCTAAGTTGACGACTGGAATAACTTCTTGTCTGAGGCTGATCACGCCTTCGATGTGCGAATGGCTATTCGGCGGGGCAGTAACCGGTAACGGCTGAATAATTTCCCTCACCTTAAGTACATTGATTCCAAACGTATTGCCATCCACTTCAAACATAATAACTTCTAACTCATTCGTTCCGCTATCAAGTAAAATTTCATTTTTCAACGCTTCACTCATTCGATAGGCTCCTTATCGTTTTATTTAGTCAACCCTTATGGAAAACCAAACTTTTCTACCTTTATTTTATAGGTAAAAAGAACCTTTAAGCAACGTTAAAATTTTTTTCTGATTCAAAAATGGGTATTTTAGACCAATAGCAACGATCTATACTTTGTGTTAACCACCTTCAGAGCAACTGAGTTTTTCTTTTAGAAGTGATTAGCGTCAACCTTGTTGCCGAAGCCAAGCATTTATAGTTATAGAATTTCTATCTCCCTTAACAAAAAAAAGACCCATACTATAGGTCTTTTTCCGAGCTTCGCCTAAATATGAATCGTAATTTCGCTATCCGCCTTCAATTCATCGATTAGTTGCATAGACTTTTCTTGCCTTTGCTGGGCTTGAAGCTCATTTTCGAGGTTTTCTCTTGACTCCTCAAAAGTCGGGATATCCTCCTCTTCCTCATTCGAATCTGCCTCAGTCATTTGCTCATACGCCTCCTGAAGCTCTTCCTCGCTAATCTCAGTTAGGTCAATGTTCTCCTCGAGATATTTATCACCTTTTAGCGAAATTCGAATGTCTTCACGAATCTCTTCAAGCTCAATTTCTTGC
>BAXO01000185.1 GCA_001310555.1 Bacillus sp. JCM 19058 | reverse complement strand
GAGTAAATTTCATAATTGGCATCCTTAATTTCCCAAGGTTTTCAAGCCACAAAAAAAAGGAGTACCTCCCCAAACAGTCGAAGGAGTTAAGTAGACGCAAAACTCTAAAGACTGGAGGAAGACTCCCTTATGGCTATTATACGACAAGAGAGCTTATTTGACCTGCAAGAATTATACAATTTAGAACCTACCCACCGTTTTGATGAGATCTTTTCCGCCATTGATATTGCCCCCGTCCTTTTCGTTGTCTCTAAAAAAGCCTGTAATGGTGCACCTGTGCGGCTGAATTACGCCGCGATGATTCATGCGCTGCTCATTCGAATCCTCGAACGCATACCCACGATCAAAGATTTGGTTCGCCGATTACAGAACGATTTGAAGTTTCACTTGGACTGTGGGTTTCTCGTGTCCGATGCGGTTCCTTCAGAAGCTTCTTTTTCACGAATGGTGACGAAAATTCAAAACTCCGAGGTGCTTGAATCGATTCAAACTGATGTCCTTGTTCAAGCGTTTACGGAAGGGTTCATCACGGATGACACCGTGGCAATTGACGCGACACATATTGAAGCGCGAGATTGTGCACCCTCAAAGGAAGAGAAACCCAAGGAAAAACCCAAAAAACGGGGGCGCAAGCCCAAAGCTGAACGGGAAGCCTGGCGTCAAGAACAGGCGGAAAAAGAAGCGGCACTCCCTCTCTATGACAAGAAAATCGAAGACCAACTTGACGTCCCTTTAGAAGAGTTACGGGCAACAGTACCCACGGATCCGAAATGGAGCATTAAGAAAAACAGTGAAGGCAAGAATGTCTTTTGGTTTGGATATAAAGGGCACCTCGCAGTTGGAACCCAAAGCCAATACATCTTTCAGTCCCTGTTCTCTTCTGGAAACTTGCATGACGGAAAAGCAGCGATTGCCTTACTTAAGGGCGTGAAAGAACGTCTTCCTGCCCTGGACGTCACCGCCTGTACGATGGATGCAGGTTATGATTCTCCGGCGATTTATGAACAGGTGTATCGGAACGGATCCCGTTCGGTGATCGCCTATAACAAGCGAAACGAACCGGAGACCGTAGGTTTTGACCCGAATTTCGCTCCGACATGTGTCCGTGAACATTCGTATCGGTACGACAGCTATGATCCCAAATATGAAACGATTAAATATACACGACCCAAAGAATGTGCAACATGTCCGCTTGCCCAAGATTCCTTGTGTCAAAAGGTTTACAAAGTCAAGGTCACCAACGATTTACGCCGGTACAGTGCGCCCGCGCGAGGTTCGAAAGCTTGGAAAACCATCTATAAGCGACGAACGGCTGTGGAACGCGTCATTGCTTACCTCAAAGAATTCTTTCAATTGAACAACATCCGGTATCGTACCGGGGAACGAGCAAAAGTTCATTTCAACCTTGCGCACTTAATCTACAACGGTGCAAAACTCGCCTGTGATCGTCTTACTGAACGTCTTTTCAAGCAAGTGGCTTAACATTTTTAAAAGCGATCGTTTCTACATCGGGGTCCTCTATGCTTTTTTTAGGATAAGGGCTTATGAAATTGACTCA
>BAXO01000184.1 GCA_001310555.1 Bacillus sp. JCM 19058 | reverse complement strand
AAAAAAAACCAGCTAACCTGAGGTCAAGGATAAATTACAAGTAATGCTCTAAATCGGCATTACTTTGTTCAATTATCGGGCGCTTTAATCAAATAAGCTTTCTAAAAATGGCATTACTAAATAAACCCTATCTTATGTGATTTTAAAACAAGTTTTTTTATTATACCGCGAAGGTTACTCGCTTGGTTAACATGGCATAAATCCAATGAATAAGTTTATTCGCACAGGCCATAACGGCAACCTTAAAAGGTTTTCCTTCGGCTCGTTTCTTATCATAAAAGGCTTGTAATGGCGTGTTCATACGCCCTCTTAGACCACATTTCACAGCCATGAACAAGGCACGTCGCAATTGCCTTGAACCACGCTTAGAGATGCGATTTGAACTTGCTGTGAATCGACCTGATGAGTAAACTTCTGGATCAACGCCCGCATAAGCGACAAGTTTCCTAGGATTGCTAAATCGGTCAATGTTGCTGATCTCGGCAATAATGACCGATGCGGTAATATCTCCAACTCCAGGTATGGAGGTAAGGAGATGATATTCTTCCATCTCTGTTGTGATTTTCTTGATCTCTTTTTCTAGCGTTGTGATGTGTTGTTGATACTGGACGAGTAGTCTTGCTTGTACCCTAAGGTTAATGAGTAAACCTTCCCCGGTGTCTTGAACAGGAGTACTTTTAGCGAGTTCGATTAACTGTGCTGCTTTGTCATCCGCCCAACCGTATGAACGAGTAGGTTTTATCGCCTCATAAAGCACACCTGAAATTTTTTTCTTTGGTAGATTCAAGCACTAATGTTGGGGTTGTATAGATTTCTAGAACGTGTAGGGAAACTTTTGAAAAAAAGCTTATGAAACAATTTTGGATACGTTGGGAATACTTGCTCAACCGTCGCTTGAAACTGCAATTTGATTTGTGTATGCATGACGGTCAGACTTTCCCTTTGCCGTGTTAGCTGCCGTAGTTTTATGGTTTGTTGACTTCGACGCTTATACACATTCAATTCTTCCTTGTAATAAAGTTGCCCTAAGTGGTAGGCATCAGCGACATCTGTTTTCACTCGCCTTAAAGCGCTTTTTCTTTTATAACTAGATATGTAAGGATTAATGACAATTACTGCCTATCCTTTATCCTCTAAGAAAAAGACGACCGGTAAGTGATAGTGACCTGTTGCTTCAACAATGAACGTCGGTTTCTGTGAAGTTTCTTTCTCAAGCTGCTGAATAGCTCATGGAAGAGACGAAAGCCTTTTTTTCGTGTGTTCTATCTTCATGATACGTCCATAAGGCTTTCTTTGCTTTACAAATGCTTGCACATGACTTTCACCCTTTGATACATCAATACCCACAGCAGGAAGCATAAAAGAACACTCCTATTCGTTTAATTGTGACCGGTAACCCCTAGACCTACCTTGTTGTCCCATAATTTCGCATGTAATACGAGATCGAGTCTCAACCAGCTTAATCTTGCTTCAACAAGTAGGGGGCGAGCAGTTTTTTTTACGGATTCCTAGACCCAGTAACCACCTCGCTCTGCCCGGCTACCTCTATCAAAGACTAGTCACTAAAAAAGGTCAATCAATACTACATGGTAAACATGTAATACTGATTGACCTTATTATACGAAGTAACCACCCTCTAAGCCG
>BAXO01000182.1 GCA_001310555.1 Bacillus sp. JCM 19058 | reverse complement strand
TCATAAAACATGATTTACGAAGAGAAGCGAGAAGGTCGAGGAAACGAGCCAATGGCAGGAGAGAGCGTATTATTTCATACGTGACACGAGTTGCCAGGCGAAGTTGACGAAGAGATGCGAAGCTATCTGAAGTAAATAAAGGGGCCTTAGCTCAGCTGGGAGAGCGCCTGCCTTGCACGCAGGAGGTCAGCGGTTCGATCCCGCTAGGCTCCACCAAAAACAACCTGTATACGACAGTGTTGTTTATTTTTGTTTTGAGCCGTTTTGATTATTCACGTACCAATCGTACTCGGATGGACATATAAGAGAGGTCATCAGCTGGGTTATCTTATATTTCAACACGTCCGGTGAGGCGTCTCGGAACATGAATTAACAACGTCTGCACGTTTTTTTTAGTACAAGGGAGAGTTTTATGAGTAAAAAGAACATCCGCCGATGTCGAACGGATGTTCTTCACTTTAGGAAAGCTCTGTGTTCGATTGCGCTTCGTCGGAGAGTGTTATTTTTTTTCGTTTACTTAATGTGTCGGTAATGGATGTTATAGCACCGTCGCCTGTAACATTACACGCGGTTCCAAAGCTATCTTGTGCAAGGTAGAGGGCAATCATTAACGATACCATTGTCGGTCCAAAGCCTAGCATACTTTCCAGTAAACCTATAGCGGCCATAACGGCGCCTCCGGGAACACCGGGAGCCGCAATCATTGTCACTCCTAACAGCAAGATAAAAGGGAGGAGAGAGCCGAAGGAAATCGTACTTCCTTGCAAAAACATGACGGCTAAAGCACAGCTGACAAGGGTAATCGTGCTCCCTGACAAATGAATGTTAGCGAGTAACGGGATTGTAAAATCAGCGACACTTTCCCGGACCTTCAACGTTTTCGAACGTTTTAAAGTGACTGGTATTGTAGCAGCAGACGATTGTGTTCCAAGCGCCGTAAAGTAGGCAGGAGACATTTTCCTTAGCATTTTAAACGGGTTTTCTTTGCTAATTGAACCGGCAATTGTATATTGGAACGTTAAGTAAAGAATGTGCAGCAGGATAATCATGACGAATACTTTAGCGAACACAGTCAATATTGTAGACACTTGGCCAGTATAGGTCATGTTAGCAAAAATGCCAAAAATATGAAATGGCAGTAAAGGAATAATTAATTTTTCAATGACTAGCTGGATAATATCTTTAAACTCATTCATAACACGAAGCAGTGTATCTCCTTTAATAGCAGCAATTCCAAGACCAATGACAAAAGAAAGAAGGAGTGCCGTCATAACCCCCATCGGCGGAGCATTTCTAATTCAAAAAAAAGTTGAGCGCAAACCTTCTGTTGGATCAGAAAATTCTGCAACTGATTGTCCCCTCAGTAGCACTGGATAAAGGCTTTTGGCTGCGATAAAAGCTATTATGCCTGCCAAGATCGTAGATAGATAGGCAATTGCAGCGGTTAGCTGAGCAGTTTCCCTGCTCCTCGCCCCATCAAACCGATACCTGGAGCAATAAAGCCGATAATAATAAGTGGTATGACAAAGCTGAGAAAGTTGCCGAATAGTTCATTAAAGGTGGCAAATAAGCGAATGAGCCATTCTGGTGCGAACGAGCCGATCGCTATCCCAAGGACAATCGCTGTAATAATTCTAGCTAATAAACCAAATCTTTTCATGAAAGATTCCCCCTTTAAATCGCTGTGATTAAAGCCAATGGTGCTATTCTTACTTACTATCGCTCAGCGGCATATGCATCTTCAAGAAATGAAAACGCTTACCCATTATACT
>BAXO01000181.1 GCA_001310555.1 Bacillus sp. JCM 19058 | reverse complement strand
GAGGCTGGGACAAAACCCCAGTAAACTAAAAAAAGAACGGATCCAGAGAAAATATCCTTCGGATCCGTTCTTTTGCCATTTTAGAAAGGAAAATAGGGAGACCTTCTGTTACAATTAAAGTCACCACAACCTAATCAACAGAGGAGGTATCCCTATGTTTAAAGAGTATAACATGAATCAGGTTGTTTTGCCGCTCGATATGGAAATGAAATTGCAGAAAAATGATATTGCCTACGCTGTGAATGATCTGGCGGAATCCATTCCCGAAGAAGCTTTCGCCGTTTTTTTTACGTGAAACCGGTTGCCCTGCTTACCATCCACGCATGATGATCAAGGTGATCCTGTGTGCCTATACCCAGTCCGTATTTTCTGGTCGAAAGATTGAAAGTCTTCTGAAAGACAGTGTGCGCATGATGTGGTTGGCACAAGGTTACGAGCCAAGCTATCGGACCATCAACCGTTTCCGTGTCCATCCTGAAGTGAAGGAGCTTCTGCGTCAATGCTTCGTGCAGTTCCGCTGCCGACTTGTCGAGGAGAAGCAGATTGAGGAAGAAGCGATCTTCATAGACGGCACCAAGCTTGAAGCGAATGCCAACCAGTACACCTTTGTCTGGCGCAAATCCGTTGAACGATACCGTGCCGGTCTGATGGAGAGATCGAAACAGATGTATGAAGAACTTCTGGAAAAGGAAATCATTCCAGCGATTAAACGAGAAAGTTCGGGCGAACTTTCCGCCGAGGAGCTGTCTACTATCATCGAACACTTGGATCAGTCTGTGGAGGAGTATGACCAGAAAATTGAAGGAAGTGAAGATACAGCTGAACGTAAACAACTGCGCACATGTCGTAAGGAACCGAAACAGTACCGGAAACAGTTCCATGACTTTTTGCGGCGAAAAGAAAAATATAGGATGGACATGGAGATTTTTGGTGACCGGAATAGCTATTCGAAGACGGATCATGACGCTACCTTTATGCGCATGAAGGATGACCCTATGAAAAACGGCCAGCTTAAGGCCGGGTATAATGTACAAGTCGCGACGGAAGGACAGTATGTGCTCGCCTATGACATCTTTCCGAATCCGACAGATACCCGTACCTTCATTCCTTTTCTAGATACGATCGAGCAGGATTTCTTTGAACTGCCCGATCATATCGTCGCAGATGCTGGTTATGGCAGTGAACAGAACTACCGAGATGTCATGGAAAACAGAGGACGTATCCCACTCATTCCCTACAACCAGTATCGCAAGGAAAAGAAGAAAAAAATTCAAGGATGCTCCTTTCAATACAGCCAACTGGGCATATGATGAAGAAACAGATGCTTTTACTTGTCCAAATGGCCGCAAGCTCTGGTTTAGACACCTTTCCAAGAGAACAGACACGTATGGATTCACCCGTACTTTTAAGACTTATGAATGCGAAAGCTGTTCCGATTGTCCCTTGCGTTCCCTGTGCACAAAAGCGAAGGAAGGGCACAACCGGAAGCTGTATGTCAATGAAACATGGGAAGGTCAAAAAGCATCGATTCGTGAAAAGCTTTCAGAAGAGAAAACAAGCGAAATCTACGGCAAGCGCAAGATCGACGTAGAGCCAGTCTTCGGATTTTTGAAGGCTAATTTGTCGTTCACTCGTTTCTCCGTAAGAGGAAAAGAGAAAGCGAAAAATGAAATGGGCTTCGCGTTTCTGGCGGTAAACCTGAGAAAATACACCGCCATGAACAGCAGCCAAGGGAACGGAAGTCCAAAAAGGCAAGGACAAAAAGCGTGTACTCACCAAAAACCGGTAAGTACACGCTTTTCTCTTACTTTCAGCTAGTTATGTCCCAGCCTC
>BAXO01000180.1 GCA_001310555.1 Bacillus sp. JCM 19058 | reverse complement strand
GTGCGCCCGGCATGGGCGATAACTTGGTGGTGAAAGTCCACTACAGGCTTGGCAGTAGGAACTGTTAGCTAATGGCAAGGGTGTCCACCGCGAGGAGGAATCTGAAGGAAGCCGGAGGCAAATTCTCGAACTGACGAACAGAAACTATATACAAGGCTGAATTGGGATGGACGAATCTGCGCAACAAGATAAAGTCCAATACTGCCCGAGTCCCGCACAGTAAATATAGCAGTTACATGAGAAGAAGGTTATCGCTCTTACCCGGGGAGGTCTCACGGACGAGGTTAATATACACTCGGTTGAAATAAGATTGATCGTGAGAAGTCAGCAAAGGTCATAGTAGTTTCCGTTTTGGAAATGAAGGACTGAACAATCTTAAATCTTGGAAAACAAGGAGGTGTAGGCATCACCGCCTAAGCGCAGAAAACATCGAGGTACAGACCAAAAGATGGCTACCTATGAAGAAATAGGTTGGAAACTGAAAGGTACATAGGAGTGCGTAGGGATGCCGACATGGATATGAGAGAACAAGATGGTATCGGGTTAATCCATAAAGTTATCGCTAATGAAAATCTTTGGAAAGCCTATGAAAAAGTGAGAAGTAACAAAGGAGCCCCCGGGGTTGATGGGATGACCATATATCAATTGAAATCACATATGGAAAAATACTTTCAACCTCTTAAGCAAAAGCTTATGGATGGGACTTACCAACCTCAACCCGTTAAAAGGGTTGCCATTCCAAAACCAGACGGTTCCAAAAGATATTTGGGAATCCCTTGTGTATTGGATAGAGTGGTACAACAAGCCATTCTTCAAGTCATTGAACCAATCATAGACCCATTCTTTTCTGAGAATAGCTTTGGTTTTCGTAAAGGCAGGAATGCCCACCAGGCAATCAAACTTGCTGAACAGTATTATCAAGAAGGATACCGAATAGTCGTGGACTGTGACTTGAAAAGCTATTTTGACACCATTCATCATCAAAGAGTTAGAGCATACTTGGAAGAGTTCATCTCGGATAAAACTGTTCTTAAATTGATTTGGAAATTTCTACGTTCAGGCATTCTTGACAAGGATATTTATATCGAAACCATAAAGGGAACACCGCAAGGTGGTCCATTATCCCCTATCTTAGCAAATGTCTATCTAAATAAATTGGATAGGGAACTAGAAAAAAAGAGGGCACCGTTTTATTAGATATGCGGATGACTTCGTCATTTTTGTCAAAAGCAAGCGAGCGGGCGAAAGGGTAATGAATAGCATGACAAGTTACATCGAAAATGAACTTGGGTTAGTGATTCATCAAAAGAAAAGCAAAGTTTGTGGGGCAACTTCAGCTACATTCCTTGGATTCAATATACAAAACCTTTTGGGAAAGTCGGTTGCGACCAAGTCGGTCGGCAAAACAACGATTTAAAGATAAATTGAGAAAATTGACCAGCCGGAAACAATGGGGAACATTCGAAGCCATTGTCAAGAAGATAAATCAAGTGACAACTGGATGGGTGAACTACTATGGAGTAGCACGAATGAAAACCTTCATCAAAGAGACTCAACAATGGTTAAACCACCGACTTCGACAACTGATCTGGAAGAGATGGAAAAAGCCAAAGACCAAATACAGAATGCTTCGTAAATATGGAATAAACCATGACGATGCCATGAAATCTGCAAATTCCCGTAAGGGATATTGGCGGATATCGCGAAGTGAAATTCTGCACCAAGCGATAACAAAAGAAAAACTCACAAAGTGGGGGCTGAAAGAAATCTCCCAACTTTATGAGTCACGATACTTAAAAGGTTGAACCGCCGTATACGGATCGTACGTACGGTGGTGTGAGAGGTCGGGGATTAACTATCCCCTCCTACTCGA
>BAXO01000179.1 GCA_001310555.1 Bacillus sp. JCM 19058 | reverse complement strand
CGGGGATAGCAGGAACAAAATGCTGCAGCGCATCTACGGCACGGCGTTTTTCAAAAAGGCCGATTTGGAGGAGCATTTGCGTCTGTTAGAGGAAGCGAAGGAACGCGATCATCGTAAGCTTGGGAAGGAGCTCGGTATTTTCGCTCTGTCGCAAAAGGTCGGGCAAGGCTTGCCGCTCTGGCTCCCGAAAGGTGCACGATTCGACGTATTATCGAACGTTATATCGTCGATAAGGAGGAGCGTCTAGGCTATCAGCATGTTTACACGCCGATTCTGGCGAGCTCTGAGCTTTATAAAACGTCGGGACACTGGGGCCATTACAAGGATGATATGTTTCCGCCGATGAAAATGGACAATGAAGAGCTAGTATTGCGCCCGATGAACTGCCCGCATCATATGATGGTTTATAAGCAGGAAATGCACAGCTATCGTCAGCTGCCATTGCGTATTGCCGAGCTTGGTCTGATGCACCGCTATGAAATGTCAGGGGCGGTTTCCGGCTTGCAACGAGTGCGCGGCATGACATTGAACGACGCCCATATTTTCTGTCGACCTGATCAAATTAAGGACGAATTCATTCGCGTCGTTCATTTAATCGATGCGGTGTACAAGGATTTTGGCTTAGAAAATTACTCCTTCCGCCTGTCTTATCGCGACCCTGAAGATAAGGAAAAATACTTCGATGACGATGCGATGTGGGAAAAGGCTCAGACGATGCTCAAAGAAGCAATGGATGACCTTGATGTTGACTATTTCGAAGCGAACGGAGAAGCGGCGTTCTACGGGCCGAAGCTCGATGTTCAAGTGCGCACGGCGCTTGGGAAAGAGGAGACGCTCTCGACCGTTCAGCTCGATTTTCTCATGCCTGAGCGCTTCGATCTAACCTACGTCGGCGAGGATGGACAGCACCATCGACCTGTGGTCATTCACCGTGCGTCGTTTCCACGATGGAACGCTTTGTTGCTTTCCTTCTGGAGGAGCACAAGGGAGCATTGCCGACTTGGCTTGCACCTGTTCAAGTTCAACTCATTCCCGTTTCGCCTGATGCCCATCTCGATTATGCGAATCAAGTTCGGGAAAAGCTGCAAGAGGCTGGGGCTCGCGTTCAAATTGATGAGCGTGACGAGAAGATCGGTTACAAAATTCGCGAGGCGCAAATGCAAAAAAATTCCTTACATGCTCGTGCTTGGCGACAAGGAAGCTGATGAGGGTGCGGTTAATGTTCGAAAATACGGCGAACAAAAATCGGAGTCAGCACCGTTAGCGCAATTTATTGCCGATTTAGAGCCTGAGCTAAAAAAATAAATGGTGACGATGAGGACACGAGCCTGAAATAAACGGTTGACAGAGAGGGAAGCGAGCCGCTGAAAGCTTTCTAACACGTATGACGGCTTACCACCTCTGAACTGTGTCAGGGTGAACAACTGGCATCGGCTCGCAGCCGTTATCGCGTACGATAAGTCACTGATACATGATCAGTGTAAACAAGGTGGAACCACGACGACACACTCGTCCCTTCAAGCGGAGGGACGGGTGTTTTTTTGTGTTTTCGAAGGGAAGGATTGCTTTCTTATTGATGTCTGAACGTTGCTGAAAGGCCGATTTCGCTGATTTGGAGAGGGAAAAATCTATGACCCGAAGTGTCGATCCGTGTGCGCAGTATATTTGATCGAGCTAAAAAGGAGTGCAGGAAAATGACGAAGCAAATAGTAATGACATTTCCAGACGGGGCCAAGAAGGAGTATCCGAGTCGACGCACGACGGAAGATATTGCCGGCTCTATTAGCCCGGGCTTGAGAAAGAAGGCGTTAGCTGGGAAGGTGAATGGCGAGCTGATCGATGTAAGAACACCGATTGAGGAGGGTGGTGAGATCGCTATTCTGACTCCGGACTCGGCGGAGGCGCTCGATATTTTGCGCCATAGTACGGCCCATGTCATGGCGCAGGCGATTAAGCGCCTGTACCCGGATGTGAAGCTTGGCATCGGCCCGGTGATTGAGGACGGCTTCTACTATGATCTCGACCTTGAGGCAG
>BAXO01000178.1 GCA_001310555.1 Bacillus sp. JCM 19058 | reverse complement strand
AGATGAAAATGGGGAAGAGATGCCGCCAACGGATCCCGGAGACGAAAATGGAGAGGAGCCGCCGCCATCCGATCCCGGAGACAAAAAAGGGGAAGAGTTACCACCAGCGGAAGAGGTAAACAATGAATTGCTACCAGCAACAAATAGCGGGAGCCACAACTGGATTGCGATCGGTGTTCTTTTGACCTTGCTTGGGCTGTTTTGCTTCGTTGTGCTTCGACGCAAAGCGATGGATGCCAAATAAATACTGGTCTTTTTTTTCGCCTTGTAGATGTCATTTTGCGCCCTGGGCTGATTTTCGCAGCAATGATCTCGTTATTAGTAAGCGAAGCAGCGGAAGTCAGCTCAGGATTTGAGCTCAATTCGATATACAGGTCTCACCTATGCTTTATTTATAGCTTGGGGAGGAACCCGTAAAATCGAAGTCTAATCGTTTCCAAATCGCGTGACGGTCCGAGCAACGCCGCATAAATAAAGGAAATACTTGAGAATCGGAACAGCCTTTCTCCATCAAGCAATCTATAGTAAAATGGAAAAAAAATGAAGAAAAGAGTTGAGGCTATGTTGGCGACGAACGGCGGTTTAACGATGCTTGCGGAAATGGAACAAAGTCTTCCTCCCTCAGAAAAGCGCATTGCTTCCTTTATCTTAAAACATCCGCAAGAAGCGATTTCCTTGACGGCTTCGGAGCTAGGAAAGAGAAGCGGGACGAGCAGTGCGGCTGTCATAAGACTTTGTAAGTCGTTAGACCTGAAAGGGTTTCAAGATTTAAAATTGAGGGTGGCCGGTGATCTTCATAAGGAAAAAGATGTCGGTTTACGCGATATTGAACCGAACGAGGATATGTATTCGATTATAGACAAGATGACGATCAACAGCATCCAGACGATAAAAGAAACGGTTGAACTGCTGGACAGCGAGGAGCTTAAAAAAAAGCAGTGGACGCCCTAAAGCACGCCAAAACGATTCATTTCTTTGGAGTAGGGGCTTCATCGATGATCGCCGAAGATGCGAAGCAAAATTTTTGAGAATTAATAAAGCGGTAACCGCTTTGACGGACATTCATATGGTCGCTACATTAATAGCCAATGTTGAAGAAGGAGACGTAGTCTTTGGCGTTTCTTTTTCTGGCCAGACGTTTGAAGTCGCGAAAATATTGGAAATGGCGAATCGAAAAGGAGCGACCACGATAAGCTTGACGAAATACGGTTCTTCACCGGTCTCTGATCAAGCCGATATTCGCCTCTATACGTCGACAACGAAGGAGCCGACGTTTCGAAGCGGGGCAACCTCATCACGAATCGCCCAGCTGCATGTGATTGATATTTTGTTTATTAGCGTGGCGTCACAGCAATACGAGGAAACGATTGAGCACCTTGATGATACTAGGGAGGCAATCGGATTTCTGAGAGAGCCGGTCAAACCAAAGCATAAAACAAAAAAATTAGATAATCATCCAATTTGAATGAGGGAAAACGCTTTAACTTTGTATTATCATACATAGATTAAGGCGTTTTTTTATTTATACTTGAAGGAAATCGATCTGAAGGTGGGGAGAAGAGATGCTGAAGGAAGGCGTAAAACAGCAGCTAGTTGAGATCGTCGGAGAGGAAAACGTGCTTGATTCTGCTGAAGCGCTCATCGTTTATTCATATGATGCGACACCGAACTATCAAGCGCTGCCTGATGCAGTTATTAAGCCACGAAATACGAAGGAAGTTCAAGCGATTGTCAAGATATGTAACGAGACGGAGACGCCGCTCGTTCCTCGGGGATCAGGAACGAATTTATGCGCGGGCACTTGCCCGCTGGAAGGTGGGATCGTCCTCCTTTTCACTCATATGAATCGGCTGTTGGAAATTGATGAAGAGAATTTGACAGCGACGGTCCAGCCTGGGCTAATTACTCTCGATTTAATTCAAGCCGTCGAAGTGAAAGGCTTGTTTTATCCGCCTGATCCGAGCTCGATGAAAATTTCAACGTTAGGCGGGAATATTAGTGAAATTCTGGGGGCTTACGCGGGTTGAAATACGGGGTGACGAGGGAT
>BAXO01000177.1 GCA_001310555.1 Bacillus sp. JCM 19058 | reverse complement strand
CTCTAAACCACGTAACATATATTCTAATATAATCAATTTCTTTTTCCTTTGTGCTGGCAAAGTTTTTAGCCTTCCATCACTCTCTATGAAGTTTCCAATTACTTTCACCTTTTCTTCCTTTGTTACACCAAACTTTCCGAATACCCCTTCACCTCCAATTCGAATTACTGCCAGTGCCATTTGTTCAAGTTTATCTTCATTTAGATAAAAATAAATCGAATTTTTATCACGACGTTGATAAACAATACCAATATCTTTTAACTTTGTTAAATGATGAGAAATTGTTGGTGGTTTTAACCCTAATTTTCCTGCAATTGCTTGACCATGAAGTGGACCTGTTTTCAATAGGCTGATAATTCGAATACGAGTTTTGTCACCTATAGTTTTATGAAATTTAATAATTCGATCCAGTTGCATAATGGCTCCTCCTATCTAATTAGATTATAATCTAATTAGATGTATATAAAAACCCTTTTTAATAAAAAATCTCCTGTTGCTTAAAAATAACTATGTGTTGTAAGAAATGTATCAAGACCAAAAACTATGTTATACCACGAAGACAAGAAGGCTTCTTTGCTTTATTTATATAATCCCCCATTGTCTATTTCACGTCTTTAGATATTCTGCTTCGTTAGTCGAACAAGCTTTGAGGATTTCATTTGCCAAACCCTACATTTATTAAATGACAAATATTAATCCTATCTTGAAGAAAAAGGGAGTTGCTTCTCCCTTTAAATATAGTCTCTTTTTTTCAAGTTAGTAAAATTGTTATTACTATTCACTACTAAGTGATCAAGAACTTCGATGCCTAGTAGCTTTCCAGCTTCAACTAATCTTTTTGTCACGATAATGTCTTCCATCGACGGATTAATGTCTTATCAATAGTAAAGTGTAAAAAAATATTATAAAATCAATTTCTTCACTTTAACTACATGTCATTAAAGAGACCACCATATTTGGTGATTAACTCAAATACACATAACCCCGTTCTGGTTTTAGAACAGGGCTATGTGTATTTAACTTTTAGTGTGAAATACTT
This sequence comes from Bacillus sp. JCM 19058, assembly GCA_001310555.1. Next base: position 1,051 of record BAXO01000177.1, on the reverse strand, counting down.
CACTGTACTTAAAAAGTGCTATCAATCAAGTCATTTAAATCTAAGTGTTATTGCATAATTCCGCCCGTTTGTTGAATAAGCAAAATAATCAAGTCATGTCCAAGGACTGATTAAAAATTCAAGCCTGGACATCAAAAGGTACCAAATAGTTATTTGCTATACGATCGGAACGAAGATTTGAACTTACTAATAGATGATTGCATTCTGACTCTAGCATTTCAGTATCAAGTTGTGATTCGATAAGCGAAGATAAAAGTAAACGCGCATCTGATACCAAAGACATAAGCTTTTCATATGTAAGTGCATGGGAGGCTCCTGCTACAGCAGAGCGAGTAGCCTTATTCTTAGGATGCACACTAACTCTTACACACTCGTATCCTGGATATTCTTTTGCAAACCACTCAGCAGCTACCAGAAGTTGCCCGTGTTGTTCCTTTGTCAATGCATTTTTTTTGCTCTTTGCTTCAATAACAAATCCAACTCGTTCTGGCAACAACCAAAGTACGTCAGGGCCTTCACCGTATACATCATAGCGCTCAAAGCTAAGTCCTATCCATAGTAGCCAAATCGCAAAGAGCTTGTTCAAATCGATTAGCTGTTGCATCTTGATGCAGATTCGCATACCCCTGACGAAGTCGATAATAGATGTTCCTGATGGTAAACCATTCATAAGAAGTATTCGACAAGAGTATTCCGTTTGATGACCTTGGTTTGTTCAACAATTCAAGGATACTGGATAAAGGAGGCTGCGTATATTTTTTTTACCTCAATTGCTCCTCGCCCCCAACATATATTGTAGAACCATAATAAATAGCGGCGTGAACAATATATGACGCAAAATAAAAAAAACGCCAATACCCTTGATGTATCAACGCTTTCCTATAAGCTTCCTAGCGGGCTTGAACCGCTGACCTCATCCTTACCATGGATGCGCTCTACCAGCTGAGCTAAGGAAGCAAAAAAAAATGGCTCCACAGGTAGGATTCGAACCTACGACCGATCGGTTAACAGCCGATTGCTCTACCACTGAGCTACTGTGGAACGTAAAAAA
>BAXO01000176.1 GCA_001310555.1 Bacillus sp. JCM 19058 | reverse complement strand
TGGACTCGAAATTGTTCTGGCCAACGGTTCGATCATTCGTACCGGCGGAAAGCTGGCAAAGGACGTTGCCGGCTACGATTTCACAAAGCTTATTGTCGGTTCAGAAGGGACGCTCGGGATTGTTACAGAGGCTATCGTTAAGCTACTGCCGCTCCCGGAAACGAAGCAAACGATGCTCGCTTTATTTGACAGACTTGAAACGGCTGGTCAAGCAGTCTCAAGCATTACTGCCAATAAAATCATTCCGGCAACGCTTGAATTTCTCGACCAAGGTACGCTGGAAGCTGTTGAGGACTTTGCGCAGATCGGCTTGCCGACAAACGTTGGAGCCGTATTATTAATTGAACAGGACGGACCGGAGGAGTCTGTCGCTAGGGATATTGAGAAAATCGGCGAAATTTGCAAACGGGAAGGGGCTTTAAGCGTCCGGACAGCAGCGACAGATTCGGAAGGTGAAGCATTGACTCAGGCGCGGCGCTCTGCTTTATCGGCGCTTGCTCGAAAAAAGCCGACAACGATTCTTGAAGACGCGACAGTCCCGCGCTCGCAAATCGCAAACATGGTGAAGTCGATTCATGAGATCGCCAAAGCATACGATGTGGAGATTTGTACATTCGGTCACGCAGGCGATGGCAACCTGCATCCGACTTGTATGACAGATGCTCGCAACGAAGCCGAGCTTAAGCGAGTCGAGCAGGCGTTTGCCGACATTTTTGCCCGAGCGGTTGAGCTAGGCGGGACGATTACCGGAGAGCATGGCGTCGGTGTGATGAAGTCGCCTTATCTCGCCTGGAAGCTTGGCGAGGAAGGAGTTCGTGCGATGCAAACGGTAAAAAAATCGTTTGATCCGAACAACATTATGAATCCAGGAAAAATATTTGCCAAGGAATCGAAAAAAAAGGGTGGTCGTTAGTCGATGAAGGATATAGAACAAAGCGATCCAGTGACAAAAGACTTTCAGGAACGGCTTGATTACGATGAACTTTTGAATTGTATGCGCTGCGGTTTTTGCTTGCCTTCCTGTCCGACGTATGGAGAAACGAATCAAGATGAAGCCGCATCGCCTCGTGGGCGAATCGCTCTAATGAAAGCTGTAGTTGACGGTCAAATGGAACCGGATGAAGATTTTGAAAAGCAGTTGAACCTTTGTCTCGGCTGCCGTGCCTGTGAGCCTGTTTGTCCGTCCGGAGTCAAATACGGCCATTTGCTAGAAGAAGCGAGAGATATTTTAAATGCGCACAAAAAGCATAGCCTGCCAGCCAAGGTGTTACGCAAGGCTGTGTTTAAGCAGCTTTTTCCATATCAGGCACGCATGCGTAGGGTGCACGGTTTGCTGTGGTTTTATCAGCGGTCGGGACTGCAAAAAATTGCCCAGCAATCCCGTGTATTAGGCTTGCTCCCTGGCGATATGGCGACAATGGAACGAATTTTACCGAGGGCGCCTTCGCCAAAAGCGATGAAGAGCCGACCGGCTCATCTTGAAGCGGTCGGGGAGACAAAAATGAAGGTAGCTTTTTTTTCTCAGGCTGTTTAATGGATACACTGTTTATGGAAACTAATAATGCTACCCTTTCGCTGTTAAGAAAGGCGGGCTGCGAAATCGTCATCCCGGACAATCAAAATTGCTGCGGGGCATTGCATGCTCATTCGGGAGAAAAAATGCTGGCAAAGGAGCTGGCGAAAAAAAATATTGCTGCATTCGAGAAAACGGAGGCAGATTGGATTGTGATCAACTCGGGCGGTTGCGGTGCACTGCTCGTCGAATACGATCATTTATTAAACGATGATCCAAAATGGCGTGAACGTGCCCGGGCATTCGTTAAAAAAAATCAAGGATATTGCCGATCTCCTTACTGAGGCGACCTTACCGAAGCTGAGCCTGCCGCCGCGAGTCATAACATATCAAGATTCCTGCCATTTGAAAAATGTGATGGGCGGTGGCTTAGCAGCGAGAAAGCTGCTGCAGTCGATCGCCGGCGTCGATTATCAAGAAATGAACGGAGCGGGAGATTGCTGCGGTTCGGCCGGCGTCTATAATATCCTCCAGCCCAAAATGGCGTCGCAAATTTTAAAGCATAAAATGGAGCAAGCGAAAGCAACCGAAGCCGCCACGATCGTAACCTCCAACCAGGCTGCCTGCTGCAAATGAAGCTTGGCATTGAGAAGGAAGGGCTGTCTGAGACTGTCCAGGC
>BAXO01000175.1 GCA_001310555.1 Bacillus sp. JCM 19058 | reverse complement strand
CATTGATCCGCTTAAAAGAAAACAAATTTTTTTTCATAAAGAGAGCCGGTCGCACCTATTAAATGAAAGCAGTGATAAAAATGCAAGTAGTGAAAATGGAACCTGAATCTAAGCTATTTGATCAAGCAGTAAAAGTTTTTTTTGGAACCAATGGGGGAATGAACAAAATTATAAGTTTTACCAAGATTGCATGACTCATTCGGATAAAACAACAGACGGATTGCCAGCGTTTTACGTAGCTCTTTTAAATGAATCGATCATTGGGACGTACGCTTTAATACGAAACGATTTGAATAGTCGTCAGGATTTATATCCGTGGCTCGCTTGTTTATATATTGAGCCAGCGTATAGAGGGAGAGCATTTGGTTCGCGGCTACTCGAACATGCAGTCCAAGAAACAGAGAAAAGAGGATTTAATACGCTTTATTTAACCTCTGATTTAGAAGATTATTACGAAAAATATGGGTGGACTCATTCAACGGAAGCCTACGGAACTACGAAAAATCGACGAGTAATAACTGCTAGCTTCAAGGAGCATCTGAAATTGCATGACGATGAAGAAGTCAAGCAACTCATATTCGAAGATCGACGTGGTGATGTCGATGGTGAACAGTAAAAAAAATTTAGCTAGCGGCTGCGGTGCCAATACAAATTTCGAATCAACGAGAAAAAAAACTTGAAAGTGCCTATTCAACTTTTGCCTCATTGAATATATTGATCATGAACAAATACAGTGAATGGGGTGAAAAAATGGATAAAAAAAATAAACGAGCAGAAACTGCACCTGAGCGGGAAGTAAAAACTGAAGCTGAAAGCAAATCAGAAAAGGAAGAGCAGCCCGTAAGGGATCCGTGGAGCGCAATAATGTTCGGTGGAAATCCGGCTTCATCAGCTCCTTCAGAGGATGAACAAGACACTCAAGAGGCTCAAGGCAATCAAAAAAAAGATGGTGAAGAAGAGTCAGAACCAGAACCACCAACTTTCTCGTGGGTGTAACTTTTAAGGGCAGGAGTAAATTCCCTTTTTGCTCCTGCCCTTAATTATTTATCCCAATATCCTATCTTATAAAAAGGTGGAATTAACTATATGAGGTGGGGGTTTACTGTCCGTATATTCACAATCGGTACAACGAACCTTCAGTAAGTGAAAATGATAACGATGTCACGTTAACTTTATCGTTTAAAAGTTTCGTCAAAACTGGAGATTGGAAGGTTGCACATGCAAGCTAGGTTCTTGATATTCCAACTGACTGATACGAGTTAAGCAAATGAGCGAGAGATGTGAACGGTCTGTACGTTTTATCATTGGAAAAAGAGCCAGCAGGTTTATGACCTGCCGGACTCACAATTGAACGGATTTGTTTGAAAGGCCTTCATTTGTAAGTGGGTGACATAGGCAGTGCGTTGTTTTACAGTTACCAACCCATTTTTTTTAGGCTTACACCCGTGATGTTGCTTTGGAGGGCAGACGCAATAATGCTCGTGCGACACAGAATTAACGACAGATTGGGTATGTGGGTAAGAATGCATATATTTGTAGGTTGTATGATGGTTCTGAGTCGTGTGAGTCGGATGGACGACAGGAACGATGACATCCTGACCGACAAATTCAGAGTTTTGATTGACGGGTTGATGTTTTGCCGGCATGGTTTTTGTAGGTAATTGTTGTGCCGGTTTTGGTTGTGGGTAGCCACATTTGCATTCTTTCATACCTTTTTGGTGGCATGAACAACTGTTGCGATAATTCATCATGACAAAACCTCCTTATAGTGATATGTCTCATACTATGTAGAACATTTGCCATATGGATAGACAACAGCCTGTCAAAGCTGAAAAATAGGCATTGTGTGTTTGCTGCTAGGCTTTTGGTAGAAAGCATAGACTGTTGCCAAGGAAGGGAGACTACTGAGTTCTGATTGTATGGTTATTGTATCGTGACTGTTTTTCTGTTTAATTTTAGGCGTTTTTAATTTGTCTCTTCAACTCTTATCTACTTAACCGATATTACGGTTAGGGGTGTGATATGGGCAGTATTGACTTTTCTGTCTTAAACGGTATAACGGATCGGCTCTCACTACAAATCGTCCTATACTGTATTATAGTTATTGTGATAAGTGTCATTTACGGTGCGGTTCTTAAGTTTTTAAAGCTTCCTAAGGCTTTATTTCAATTTATATTATCGGCGGGCTACTTACTATTATCTATCAGGTCTTTATTTATATCTTCAAGTAAAAAAAATTCCGAACTATTTATATTTTTTTATGATACGAGTCAATTTCATAAGTGCCTATTTCAGAAATAAATGCGAAGATCAGTAGCCGACATACACGGAATGGTTCGCTATTTTAAATGGCCATTGTAAAGATTGGAACGGCAGGTGGTCGACTCCTGCGGGAGGAAAGGCCCGGTAAGACTAGGAGGGCTTTG
>BAXO01000174.1 GCA_001310555.1 Bacillus sp. JCM 19058 | reverse complement strand
GGAAGAATCCGAAGAAGAAGAGTAATTTTTATAATCAGGTATAAAGATTCATTCAATTACTCCCGCCAAAACGGGATGAAGAGCTATTTAAACTTGAATGCAATACTTTCTTTTATCGATTCGAACACAAAAGCTCGTGATTAGTGTCCCAACTTTCAAGAAGAGAATGATAATGTGCTAACGCCGTATTCTCTAGATTGTCATGATCTAGCTGAAAAGAGTACAACTCCTCATAATTATAAAGCTCCTGCATCACTTCCTCATCCGTACTAAAGCTAATATTTTTAGATTTATCACAGGCAGGTTCAAACGGTTCACGGGTTTCATAATACTTAGGTAGGCGACTGAGAAACCCGGAAAGCTCAAAATTAGTTTCATAAATCGAAGAAAGCATCTTACTTTCTTCTTCCGTGTAACGATAATTACGTATGAATTGATAGTATGCATCCGTTTCCATTCTTCGTTGCAACACATTGCTCACCATTTCGCTTACCGCTACAGGCTCTGGTTCGTTAGCTGCATTGATGTAAGTGATTAAATATAAAAGTTGTTTACTTTGCTCATAAAGAATCCTCGCGTACTGATCTTTTATTTTTTCTTCAATGCTATCATTCTTCTGTTTTATTTGAAAATATAAATAGGAAAATGAAGCAGTTGAAAGAACGAGCACAATGACAATCGTAATGAGACCTTTATTCCAACTATTCATTTCACTGTATCATCTCTTTCTATTGTATTTTGTAAATTCAATTTCAAGAGAGCAGCGGCCGCTATTCTTATGGAGAAACAAACATGACTGTACTTTGTAGAGACAGTTTCTTTATTAATTAGGTCTAATCCAATCAGAGCTCACACTTGTCACTCCATGTTAAATAGCTTTTCTTGTATTCCTCGTTGCAGATTTATTTTATATTATAAAATAAATCACTATTCTTCAACAGAATAAATTGACATTCTTCTAGTATGAAACGCTTCTTCAAATATTGTGTACTGATTGGTTATACTACTCTTCGAATATACATCGAAATCAAATACATAATCTAACGTTCTCGATAAATCAGATCTTCTATCTTCGTCATGAGGAACGACGTATTCAAATTCCAAAAAAAGCATAATTTCCGTTGCTACCAAACTGTAACCCTTCAAAATTGGAATTTATCCCTCTAAACGGCCCTCCTACACTTGTTTGTGCTTCAACCGTTTCTGCATATGTTTCCTCTCTTTGTTTAAATTCATATGGCCGATATTCCACAGCATCTAAAAAGTTTGCAATGGTACCAAAATACGGCCCTAACTCAAGTCCCAGGACAAATGTCTTCCAATCAAAGCTCCACCCATCTCCTGTATCATCTTTAAAATCTGACCTTGTATACCTAACAATATCAGAATGGTATCTGGAGGCTACTGATAAGCTAGGGTTTGATATCCTTAAATCAGCTTGACTCCTATGAGGTCTATACTCCTCAGTTCTTGGATTATAATGTATTGCAGCTGAATACGATAATTTAAGTTGTAATCTTCCCATTCCTACTACATTTTTATCGCTCGCTACTGAATCAGGCGTATTAATTGGCGTTTCCCAAAATAAAATATCCGTTACTAAATTATCAGTATCTACTGGCCAATGAACTGTTTGTTTAAAATAACCCCAGTCAGGGTTAAATCTTGTGCTGGAAGTACCTGCTGTTCTGAATTCATACATGGGGACTTCCAGGGGAATATTACATGTAGCAAGTTCTGGGTATTGCTCACACTCATCAATATTTTTTTGCGCCAAACGACTCGCTTCTCATTAATTCTTCATATTCTTCTTCAGTAACTTCTTGAACGTTTCCTTTATCTAAAAAGGGTTTGTACCAATATTCATTACCCATAGTTTGTTCATATTTTTTATTTAAATCATTTAACAATCTTTCCTGTACTTCATTTAAAGATTGTGACTCATTAATTTTGTTTATCTCGCTTTCCAAGTCAACAGAGCTTTGATACAAATCACTCATATCGATATTTAATTCATCTTCAAAGTAAAAAATGCTCTCTCTATTCAGATCGATGATTGCTATTTTTAAAACTTGTTTACCTTCTAAATCATAGTTTACAGGAAGTAATAAATCCTTAAATGCTTTTTCTTCAATAGTTGCTGATATGATTTTAATATCATCAGAATCATTTTCTAAATTTAAAACTTTTGCATTTGACTCTTCTCTAAGAAAAGTAGAGGAATCAAAAACTTCTCCATTTGCTTCGATATTAAACTCCTGATCATTTGATGAGACTTCTCCAGATAGTTCAACTTTATTATCACTTACTTTTAGCTCATTAATTATAAAACTTGTATCAAAATCTTCGACGGAATCAACCGATGTAATAGTAAAATCCTCATAAATAACCCCTTGTAGAGTATCAATTGAATCACTTGTAGCTTCAGCATAAGACGGAATCAAAAATATTAAAAGTACAGAAATAAAGT
>BAXO01000173.1 GCA_001310555.1 Bacillus sp. JCM 19058 | reverse complement strand
ATTCTATTTTTGTAAAAAAAATGATATTCGCTTAAATTTTTGATAATTACTCCTCCCGTCTTTCCTATGATAAGACTTCAGTTTTAAAATTGCATTGCTTAAAACGATTGTTTATTGTATATTGATTTTGTGGTTTTATATATGTTTTTGTTGTTTTGTGTGGTATTTCTAGATGGGAATAAGTTCAATAGATTAGAAGGCGAGCAATGTGGAACAGGCTTTATTGGGCGGAAGGAATAGTTTACCTCGACTTGTTCTAGAAGTCATAATCCCTTTCCGTCAAATAAGAATACGAATGGTTAAAGAGTCATTTACCTAAGGGATAGCAGACGAGGAGGCGATGGACAGCTGCTTAAAGTTTCGTGTATAAGTAACGACACAGTCATGGAATAATGGTCACGGTCATAACCGGCGTTATCCCGATTATTATGGTTTATCCACTCTTACAAAATATTATTGCTTCAGTTAAGAATAATAGGAGGGAAATGAATGAGGTCCATTCTAAAGTTTCACAACGATCGTACATTTAAAATTGTACAATTCACAGACTTGCATATTGGCAGTGAGGCCAATCACGAGGATGATAAAAGGTCATTACATTTGATTCAAACAGTCGTTGAGGCCGAGCAGCCTGATTTACTCGTATTTACAGGAGATATCATTTGGAGCGAAGGTGTTGCTCATCCTGAAAAGTCGTTTCGAAAGGTTTTAGAGCAGGTGGCTGAAGTAAACGTTCCGTTTGCACTTGTTTATGGGAACCATGATTCTGAGGAGAATATTACGAGGCAGCAATTGCACAAGGTTCAAGCAGAATATGAGCTGTCTTTGTCAAAGTCAGGGCCAGAGGCTATTCATGGAGTAGGGAATTATTCCTTAACCATCCAAGCTTCTACAAGCCGACAAGTAGAAGCGGTTTTATACTTTTTGGATTCGGGAGCACTTGCGCCGGATCACATCGGCGGCTACGAATGGATTCATCAAGACCAAATCCGGTGGTTCGTCTCCGAATCAGAGCAATTCAAGTCATCACTGCCTGCATTAGCCTTCTTCCATATTCCTTTACCCGAGTATGGGGATGTTTGGCAAACAGGGGAAGTAACGGGAATAAAAAAGGAAAGGGTATGCTCGCCCAAAATAAATAGTGGTCTGTTTACGGCAATGGTTGAACATGGAGCTGTACTCGGGACGTTTGCCGGACACGATCACGATAACGATTATTGCGGACGGTTGCACGGGATTTCTCTTTGTTACGGCAGGGTGGGTGGATACCATTGTTATGGGAAGCTGCAGCGAGGTGCAAGAATTATTCGTCTTTTTGAGGGCGAGCGACGCTTCGAAACATGGGTTCGTCTGGACAACGGTGAATGTAGCTCGGTTTACACACATGAAGGTTGAAAGAATAGTGACGTAAGGCTACCTGATAGGCAAGAGTATACTAATTTGAAAAGAAAAAAAAGGAGTGGCTAGTTTGAAAGTCGATTATCATATCCATCTTGAGGAGGGGCAGTATTCTTCAGGATGGTTAAAACGAACATTTGAGGCAATCATTCATCTATCTGAATCGCATCATAAAGCGCATTCTCGGGAATGGATGCAGGAGGCAACAGCACTTTTGGAGAAACGGATAATGAATGGTCCGTATTCGCCTGAATGGCTTGACTTGTATTTGAAGCAGGCAAAACGGTTGGGATTAAAGGAAGTTGGCATCGTCGACCACCTTTACCGTTTCAAAGAATATAAGTCGTATTATGAAAAGCATATCGATTTAGGGAATCATAAGCTCGGAAGGCTACAAAGAAAATGGCTGGGGCAAGTATGTGTTGAATCGATTCAGTCATTTATTGCCAGGATCGAGTCGGCTAGGGAGAAGTGGAAGGCAAATGGTATAGAGCTTCGCTTAGGGGTAGAGGCTGATTTCTTTCTCAATGGCGAGCAGGAATTGAATGATATTCTTTCTCAACACGAGTTCGATTATGTGATCGGTTCGATCCATTTTATAAAGGGGTGGGGCTTCGATAATCCAGAAACACAACATCTGTTTTTAGAGCACGATCTATCCGCGCTGTACAATGATTTCTTTCAGTTAGTTGAAACAGCCATTTCGACGAAGCTTTTTGACGTAATGGCCCATTTGGATAATTTGAAAGTATTTGGCCATCGACAGATGAAAACGATTTAATCCTTCATTATCGTCGGATTGCCAATGCATTACGGGAAACAAATATCGCGACTGAAATCAACGCAGGTCTCTTTTACCGCTATCCAATTAAAGAGATGTGTCCGAGTCCTGTCTTTTTAAAGAGCTTAGTCGAGCACAATGTCGCACTGACTCTCTCTTCAGATGCCCATTTTCCCGATGATATTGGTAACTATGTGTTAAGCCAGTTAAAGCAATTACAGGCATTAGGCGTAAACGAGATCACAACGTTTAAACAGAGAAAGCCGATAAAGCATTTGATCGAATGTGACTCTCTCGATCAATCATACTAAACAACAGCTAAGGTGAATCATTTTATCAAATCAATTTCATCATTCAATGATTGAATGT
>BAXO01000172.1 GCA_001310555.1 Bacillus sp. JCM 19058 | reverse complement strand
CTTATATTTATTTATTATTTTTTTTAAAAGTAGCTTAGTTAAGATAAAGAACCCATATGCATTTATGTTAATAATCGAGCAGTATGATATTTTGCCCCGTTTTGGTCTTAAAAACCTATCATCATTGATTATTGTATTAGAGTTATTGGTAGGATGTTGGATAATAATTCCCCAAACACGTTTTCTAGGATTACCTCTTGGAATTTTACTGCAGCTTATTTTTTTTAATAGCTTTAACAAAAAAAATCTTGGGAAAACTTTAAAAAGGGGATGCGGGTGTTTTATATTTAACGCCCCTAAAAAAAATAACAATCTGGCATTTGTTGTTTAATTTTAAGTTAATACTCCTTATGATCTTTGTTTATAACTTTGGGTAAGGGAGAAAAAATATGGAATATCTAAATATAATTATGACTTGGGTAATAGCGTTAAACTTAATATTAGCTGGAATAGGAAAGTTAACCGACGTAAGTGGTTCTGCAAGAGTCGCTGTGATAATAGGTGTCTTGCCTCCTAAAGCATCGTACCTTTTTGGGTCAATTCTTCCTTTTTTGGAGATTATTATAGGGATTACATTAATTTTTTTTGGAGCAAATTACCATTGGATTACATGGGGTACACTTTTATTATTTTTCTCCTTTTTAATAGTGAACATTAAAGTCATAATTAAAGACATTGATATTGGTTGTAATTGTTACGGTTCGTTTTTTCCTAGTAAACTGGGGAAAGACGGCATATTCAACAATATCCTACTAATTATTTTTAACCTTCTAATCATATTTACCCCTAGCATGAATTATATTACATTTTTTCTAGAATTAACCTTTTTAAATAATGTTCTATTATCTCTTTCAATAATTGGTTTGTTATTTACGAGTTTAACATCGAAAATAATATAAGTTAAGGAGGTTTCTATGTTATTAGAAGTTGTTTTGATATGTATATGGATCGTACTAATTATCCAGGCTATTACTATTTTTAAGCTTTCTCGGAAGGTGAGTATAGAGAATGAAGGAATAGCTTTAGGATTTTCTGTCCCAGATTTGAAGTTACAAACCATTGAAGGTGGCATAAAACGACTTATTAAAATGCTTCAGAACGAACCTTTAACCATACTATGTATGGTAACCCCTGAGTGCAAATTTTGTAGAAAGATAATTCCACTATTAGAAGAAATGCAAAAAGAAGCTAATACTATCTCCGTAAAATTATTATTTTTAGGTGAAGAATCTGCAGTAAAAGAATATTTAGACTCTAATAAAATAAATATAGAATCTTTTGTTGTTTCTTTTAAGGTGATGAAGAGCAAAATAAATATTTCTGCTTTTCCATACGCGATGATTGTTAACCAGTACGGGATTGTAGTAAGAAAGGGAATTATAAATGCAGATGATGTTTCTTCATGGTTTCATCAAAAGAACAGTGCTTAAATCATCCACAAAGACATATCAGGTTGGGGCATTCTCATGAAAAATACTGTTAAAAGGGTAATCATACAGTTAAAAGAAGCGGTTTCAATAATATGGAAAGATCATCCGTTTATATTGATGTTCTGGATCTTACTTATATTTTCAACCTCTCTATTTCCAGCTTTACATATTTGGTTGCAAAAAAACGTTAATAGATTCTATTACAATTATTAACGAAAGTACAAAGGTATTCAATTGGGTCATTGTATTACTTCTCCTAACTTATACTTTGAAAGTTATAGAGACAACTAGTACAGTATTTGAGAATTATATGAAAACAATTGTTGATATTGATTTGAATCATAAATTAAAACAAGCAATTGCAGAAAATGTGATTCAGCTCCCTTTAAATTATTTCGATAATTCTATATTATATGATCGAATTAAGATGCAATTAAGGCTGTGAACCTTAATGCCGCTAATGTAGTTCCAGATATAATTAATTTAATAAAAAATGTTATTATTATCAGTTCAATCATTACAGTGTTAGCATTTGCCCATTGGTTGTTACCTATTGTTCTTATTATTGCGGGATTACCGGGGATATTATTATTGATGATATTTAAAAATAAGAAATTTAATAAAACGGTTGAAACAACACCTATTGCAAGGGAAATGGATTATACTTACAATCTTATATACAGAAGAAATGCAGCAAAGGAAATTCGGGTATTTCAGTTAGGGCAATTTTTAATTAATCGCTGGGAGAATTTACATTATAAACTACGAAAAGTAGATTTGCATCAAACTGCATTTCAAGGGAAAATCAGTATTTTTTTTCTAATCTATTTTTAGCGATTGCCTCTCTATCGATAGCCTTGGTTTTAGTTTTTCAAGTAGACGCTGGAATGTTAACTGTTGGCGATTATGTAGCTTTATCAACATCGGCTATGATGATTCAAGGTCATTTTGTCACATTAGCTCAATCTATAGCCGGTATTTTTGAAAAGACGCTGTATATAAATAATTTAAAACTCTTTTTATCTGAAAATCAGGAAAAGAGGAAATGTGCTCTTATAAAAAAAATGGAATTTTCAAGAATTTATGCAAATAATATATCATTTGCCTATGAAAATACAGATCAAGAAGCTCTAAAAAATGTGTCTTTTGAAATTCATAAGGGTGATAAAATAGCTATTGTTGGTTTAAATGGTGCTGGAAAAACGACCTTAGTAACTGTTTATTAG
>BAXO01000171.1 GCA_001310555.1 Bacillus sp. JCM 19058 | reverse complement strand
ATTTGGTTAAGTTAGAAAGGGCGCACGGTGAATGCCTTGGCACTAGGAGCCGAAGAAGGACGCGACGAACGGCGAAACGCCTCGGGGAGCTGTAAGTAAGCTTTGAACCGGGGATATCCGAATGGGGGAACCCACCATCCGTAATGGGGTGGTACCCATGCCTGAATCCATAGGGCATGAGGAGGCAGACCTGGGGAACTGAAACATCTAAGTACCCAGAGGAAGAGAAAGCAATCGCGATTTCCTGAGTAGCGGCGAGCGAAACGGAAACAGCCCAAACCAGAAGGCTTGCCTTCTGGGGTTGTAGGACACTCAACATGGAGTCAAAAAGAAACGGCGTAAGTGAAGCGGTCTGGAAAGGCCCGTCAGAGAGGGTAACAACCCCGTAGCTGAAACGTCGTTTCCTCCTGAGTGGATCCTGAGTACGGCGGGACACGTGAAACCCCGTCGGAATCCGGGAGGACCATCTCCCAAGGCTAAATACTCCCTAGTGACCGATAGTGAACCAGTACCGTGAGGGAAAGGTGAAAAGCACCCCGGGAGGGGAGTGAAAGAGATCCTGAAACCGTGTGCCTACAACTAGTTGGAGCCCGTTCATGGGTGACAGCGTGCCTTTTGTAGAATGAACCGGCGAGTTACGATGTCGTGCCAGGTTAAGCTGAGAAAGCGGAGCCGCAGCGAAAGCGAGTCTGAATAGGGCGAAGGAGTACGGCGTCGTAGACCCGAAACCGTGTGATCTACCCATGTCCAGGGTGAAGTTCAGGTAACACTGAATGGAGGCCCGAACCCACGTCTGTTGAAAAAGGCGGGGATGAGGTGTGGGTAGGGGTGAAATGCCAATCGAACTCGGAAATAGCTGGTTCTCCCCGAAATAGCTTTAGGGCTAGCCTCGAGAAGAGAGTCTTGGAGGTAGAGCACTGATTGGACGAGGGTCCCCACAGGATTACCGAATTCAGTCAAACTCCGAATGCCAAAGACTTACGCTCGGGAGTCAGACTGCGAGTGCTAAGATCCGTAGTCAAGAGGGAAACAGCCCAGACCATCAGCTAAGGTCCCCAAGTATACGTTAAGTGGAAAAGGATGTGGAGTTGCCCAGACAACCAGGATGTTGGCTTAGAAGCAGCCATCATTGAAAGAGTGCGTAATAGCTCACTGGTCGAGTGACTCTGCGCCGAAAATGTACCGGGGCTAAACGTATCACCGAAGCTATGGCAATCCCCTTGCGGGATTGGGTAGGGGAGCGTTCCAAGGGCAGAGAAGCCAGACCGTAAGGACTGGTGGAGCGCTTGGAAGTGAGAATGCCGGTATGAGTAGCGAAAGAGGGGTGAGAATCCCCTCCGTCGAAAGCCCAAGGTTTCCTGAGGAAGGCTCGTCCGCTCAGGGTCAGTCGGGACCTAAGCCGAGGCCGAAAGGCGTAGGCGATGGACAACAGGTTGAAATTCCTGTACCACCTCCTCACCGTTTGAGTCATGGGGGGACGCAGTAAGGTAGGGTAAGCGCGCTGATGGATATGCGCGTCCAAGCAGGTAGGCCGGGAAATAGGCAAATCCGTTTCCCACTCAGGCTGAGCTGTGATGGCGAGGGAAATATGAGTACCGAAGTTCCTGATCCTCCACTGCCAAGAAAAGCCTCTAGCGAGGTGTGAGGTGCCCGTACCGCAAACCGACACAGGTAGGCGAGAAGAGAATTCTAAGACGCTCGGGAGAACTCTCGTTAAGGAACTCGGCAAAATGACCCCGTAACTTCGGGAGAAGGGGTGCTCTGGTAGGGTGCAAGCCCGAGAGAGCCGCAGTGAATAGATCCAAGCGACTGTTTAGCAAAAACACAGGTCTCTGCGAAGCCGCAAGGCGAAGTATAGGGGCTGACACCTGCCCGGTGCTGGAAGGTTAAGAGGAGGGGTTATCCGCTTGTCGGAGAAGCTCTGAATTGAAGCCCCAGTGAACGGCGGCCGTAACTATAACGGTCCTAAGGTAGCGAAATTCCTTGTCGGGTAAGTTCCGACCCGCACGAATGGTGCAACGACTTGGATACTGTCTCAACGAGAGACCCGGTGAAATTATAGTACCTGTGAAGATGCAGGTTACCCGCGACAGGACGGAAAGACCCCATGGAGCTTTACTGTAGCTTGATATTGGATGTCGGTATCGTTTGTACAGGATAGGTAGGAGCCTTTGAACCCGGAGCGCTAGCTTCGGTGGAGGCGTCGGTGGGATACTACCCTGACGATGCTGACATTCTAACCTCGACCCGTGATCCGGGTCAGAGACAGTGTCAGGTGGGCAGTTTGACTGGGGCGGTCGCCTCCTAAAAGGTAACGGAGGCGCCCAAAGGTTCCCTCAGAATGGTTGGAAATCATTCGTAGAGTGCAAAGGCAAAAGGGAGCTTGACTGCGAGACCTACAAGTCGAGCAGGGACGAAAGTCGGGCTTAGTGATCCGGTGGTTCCGCATGGAAGGGCCATCGCTCAACGGATAAAAGCTACCCTGGGGATAACAGGCTTATCTCCCCCAAGAGTCCACATCGACGGGAGGTTTGGCACCTCGATGTCGGCTCATCGCATCCTGGGGCTGAAGTAGGTCCCAAGGGTTGGGCTGTTCGCCCATTAAAGCGGTACGCGAGCTGGGTTCAGAACGTCGTGAGACAGTTCGGTCCCTATCCGTCGCGGGCGCAGGAAATTTGAGAGGAGCTGTCCTTAGTACGAGAGGACCGGGATGGACACACCGCTGGTGTACCAGTTGTTCCGCCAGGAGCATCGCTGGGTAGCTACGTGTGGACGGGATAAGTGCTGAAAGCATCTAAGCATGAAGCCCCCCTCGAGATGAGATTTCCCATCACGTAAGTGAGTAAGACCCCTCAGAGATGATGAGGTTGATAGGTCTGGTGTGGACGCGTGGCGACACGTGAAGCTGACAGATACTAATCGGTCGAGGACTTATCCAAATGTATTTCTTGACAA
>BAXO01000170.1 GCA_001310555.1 Bacillus sp. JCM 19058 | reverse complement strand
TGCATAATCATATAATGCATTTGAAAATAATAGCCCAGAATTAATTAGTATATTATTTAATGAATGTATAAAAAAAACACCATCAGTTATTATAGGTATAATTCTTGAATCATTTTTCTCTTTCCACAATTTGTCTATAGTTACTAGATAGTATTGGTTTGCAAATTCCTGTAAGTCTTCAGATAATATATTTATGATTTTGTTCAAATCATCATCGCCAAAAGAAAAACCTATAAAAACAACTGTATGGCTACTCAATAAAGTTTTTAATCTATCTCCAATTGCTTGGTTTTTCAGTCTATCATAGCATTTTTCATAGTCCTCACTAGTTGCGACAATTGAACCTATGTTGTTTATAGATCCATGAATCTTAAATATTCTCCTTTCAAAAGTGTTCCATAATGCTACATCCTTATTATCTATAATAGGACTTGCAGCACATTCCCTTTCAAAATAATCGTCCCAATTAGTGGTGATAATAGTGTCTATTAAGGGATTACTTGCAATTTCTTTGTGGAATCTTGTTGCTGAAAAATATAGTTTAGGAAAGGTCTCTATTTGATCAAATCTACTCTTGATTCTTCTAATAAGTTCTCTTCTTCCATTAGGAACAGTTTCAATAAATTTACTCATTAAATCTGAAAAACTAGTTTTAACATCTACTTCTAATTTAAATTGGTATTTTAATTCGTTTAAAATTTCCATATAAAATGAAGTAGGTAAAACATTTTTTTGATTCAGTACTTATTCCTGCACCACAAAAGATTATTAATTCCTCTTTTTTTTGCAGCTTCTATTATTTCATTTGGCATATTAAAACTATGATTGTTTTTACACACAGCACAATCACAAGTGCCATTAGATTCAATCATCTCCATAAATTACCTCCTAAATTGTATTGAATTAGAATTTATGTTCACACAAACATACTAAAATTTGAATTCTATAATTTTAAATACAAGATTATTCACAATCAGTTATTAATCTAATTAAATATTTACTCCAATTAAAAGTTATTTTAGTATAATGGAAAAATTGATCGTTAAATTTAAAGATTATAAACAGATTATGTGCAGTGGCATTTTTTATTCATTTTATATTGAGTGATATGCTTTTCTAAGGCTTCTCATTTGAGATGTTTCTAATCTAGACTATTAATATATTAATTCTTCAATTAATTCCTCGATTTTATACATTTCATTATATACCATAATTAGCAACTCATTAAGGTTTGTATGGGTTTGTTTTTCAACCATACTTTCGAAAAAATTATTATGGATAAATCCAGTATTTTCTGCTGAAAGTTTATAATGAAATAAATTATTTCTGAAAGTATTACTTTTAAATACTTCATTTTGTTTGTCTATTGCTTTTCTAATTATATCTTGGTGATCGTTATCTAGTCTTTCTAAATCTGAACTAAAAGCATATTTTAATGCCTGTACTGAATAATAGTATATCAAAAATTGAATTCTAAATTTTAAAGGATGATTATCTATTAACATATTTAAGATATTTAGTGAGAAATTTAATTGACATTGCATATTTAATAAATATAGTGAAATACGTTTATCGATCTTATCATTAAATATATTTCTGTGAATTTCTTCGCTAAAAATATAGTCTTTGTATTTAAAGTCATTCTGGTCCACTTTGGTTATATATTCCTCTTGTCTCAATATCTCTAAGGTGTCACCTTCAAAATTGGATAAAAAAAACCACCTATATAGCTACCTACCTGCATACTAAACTTATATATATCATCACCAACATCCATTATTTTAGAATTAAACGGTTTAATATATAAGTTTAGTTGGCTAGTATTTGCAAAAGGTTTATTTTTAAAATAATAAATTCCTAAATCATCTTGACCAAACATATTTACAAAAGTTATTTGCTCTTCTGAATAGTCCTTTTTTTTAGCTCATCAGAAAAAGTTTTTATCTCTTTGTCTAAAATATTTATGGCCCTATTTATTTTTTCTTTATCGGTAAGTAATTTGGAACTTGCTCTAGTTCTTCCAATAAGTTTTGTAAAACTAATTTCATTTATATCTTCAAACTCACTTGAAAGAACAGTGTTATTATTTTCAAATAAACTATCAATGCCATCGCAAATTAATGATAAATATGGTAACAAGGATGTCGAAACATAACTTTGAACGTCTCTAGGTAAATTCGTTAATCTATAAATCATCTTCTTACTCTCATAGGCTTCACTAATTAACTGAACTCTAGATACATGTAATAAATCCATAAAATTAACACCTCGCTTTACTTTTAGACTCATCTATATTATACATTGAAAAATTTTAGGAGGCATTGATCTCTGAAATTAAATATTGTTATAATCGAATTGCTACTGCCTTAAATGACAGTACAATAAAGCCATTCTTCATTGTAAAAGATAATCCACACGTCCATAAATCACACGCCAAAATACAACCATTGTTTCTCCATTTTTTTATCACGGATCAATTTCCCATAAGGAAAAAACGGAAAGTCTTCAATCTCAATTTCATTCATAACAAAATGATCATCAATCCATTCCATCACCTTTTCTTCATTTCCTTCCAATAAAACCACACGCCCTTATTGATTTAGCCAATAAAAAAAGCATGACAGATAGAATTTGTCACACGATAGTTAATTTATCTATAAAGTTTCCGCAATACCAGCCATGATATATTCAGAGCGTGGCATTCTTGTTTCTAATTGCGTTATATCTTCACCCGATATTTTCCTAAATCTGATAATTTCGTTTCGAGAAGTAAAAGAAGAAAGACCCTATTTCATCAAAAGGCTTCCTATTTTATGTGTGTTACGAAGTTTCAATATGTTATCATTCAAATATTTCACCTTTAAATTCACAACAAGAACACTATTTTTAAATAAACAACAATCAAATGAAATTAGATGGTATTATCGAATACAAAATAGAAGAAAAAAACTATACTTTTTCATAATTGATATTTCGAATGGAGTTAGAAAAAATCATAGGGTTTCTTATTTTAAGGGAACTCTAAAGTTTTATGTGTTATAATGATGCCGATTTGATACTAATTATTTAATAGTATTAAGAAGGCTATAATGTCGCAT
>BAXO01000169.1 GCA_001310555.1 Bacillus sp. JCM 19058 | reverse complement strand
TCACGCTCTTTGCGACAATGGCAGTCAAAGCAGAAGCAATCGTCTTTGCGCCTTCCGAAGACAAGCTCATCCCAACAACTCAAATTAGTTCACCTCCCTTGCACAATCTACTTCTATCGTATTCAAGGGACGAGAGTATGCTTGGTCATCTAGAGGAAGAAAAAAAACACATTTATCGCACATTTCAGCGATCGCTCAAGCCAAATTTTTCTAAAAAAAATAAGTCTATGCTATAATGAACCAGAAATTATTACTATACTTTTTTAAAGTTAACTTAAGAGGGTGAATTCCTTGACAAATAAGCTTGATATCCTTGCCTTTGGCGCCCACCCGGACGATTGCGAGATTGGGATGGCCGGCACATTGGCAAAATATGCAGAGAAGGGTTATCGTGTCGGCATTTGTAATTTGACGAAGGCGGAGCTTTCTTCAAACGGCACTGTGGAGCTAAGGCAGAAGGAATCTGAAAAAGCTGCTACGATTCTCGGCATGACGGTTCGACTTCAGCTCGATTTACCGGATCGAGGTTTACGCACTGCAAGGGAAGAAGAGCTGCAAGAAATTGTAACTGTCATTCGGGAGTATCAGCCTACACTCGTGTTTTTCCCTGATCATGTCGATCGTCATCCGGATCATGGCCATTGCGGATCGCTAGTGAAGGAGGCTATTTTTAACGCTGGAATCCGCCGTTATCAAAGTAAGCATGCCGCCCATCGCGTGAGGGAGAGCTATCGTTTTTTTTATTAATGGTTCAGAACGGCCTGATTTTGTCGTTGATATTTCTGCTCAAATTGAAAAAAAGAGAGCGGCTCTCCGCTCGTATCAAAGTCAGTTTACGGCTATAGATGAAGGCAATGTAGCAACGCCTCTAACGAACGGGTATTTAGAGCTAATCGAGGCGAGAGAACGCCTCTATGGCAAGGAAGTGAATGTTGCCTATGCGGAGGGTTTTAAAGCAGAAAAACCAATTTTGCTAAAAAAAATTTGCTGGGAGAGGGCGAGTAGCACGAATGAAATTGAACATAGGGATTACCTGTTATCCAACCGTCGGCGGTTCAGGCGTCATTGCCACCGAGCTTGGAAAAATGCTGGCCGCACGTGGTCATGAGGTGCATTTTATTACATCCAGTATTCCGTTCCGACTCGATCGCGTGTATCCGAATATTCATTACCATGAGGTCCAGGTTAACCAGTATTCCGTTTTTCAGTATCCTCCTTACGATTTAACCTTGGCGAGTAAAATGGCTGAGGTGGCTAGGAGGGAAAAGCTAGATTTGCTCCATGTCCATTATGCGGTTCCTCATGCAATTTGTGCGATTTTAGCTAAGCAAATGTGTGAGGGGAAGCTTAAAATTGTCACGACGCTTCATGGGACAGATATTACCGTCCTTGGCGACGATCCGACATTAAGTGAAGTGATTCGATTCGGAATAGAGCAGTCGGATCGCGTGACGGCAGTCTCCAATGATTTAATACGTCAAACGAAGGAATTGATTGGTACGTCAAAGGAAATTGCCGCCGTCTACAACTTTATTGATGAACGGGTTTATTATAAAAAGGAAATCGGCGATTTGCGACAGCACTATCAAATTGAGCAAGATGAACGAGTGCTTATCCATATTTCTAATTTTCGAGCTGTCAAACGGGTAAAAGATGTCGTCAAAAGCTTTCAGCTAATTTCTAAGCAGGTCAAAGCAAAGCTGCTGCTGATCGGAAATGGGCCGGAATTGACGGAAGTGTGTAAGCTTGTCAAGGAATACGGGCTTGAGGAAAAAATACGAATACTCGGTAATCAAAAGCATATTGCGGAATTATTGTCGATGAGCGATTTGATGCTCTTGCTTAGCGAAAAGGAAAGCTTTGGACTAGTCGCGCTCGAAGCGATGGCTTGCGGGGTTCCGGTAATCGGAACGAACACCGGTGGAATACCGGAAGTCATTGAAGAAGGCATCTCTGGCTATTTATGTGAGGTTGGCGATATTGAAGCATCGCCAACCGTGCGATTTCGCTATTGCAGAATTCTGAGCGCCATCAACAATTTTCCAAGCGAGCAATGGAGCGTGTGGAGACGGCCTTCCATTCGAAAACTATCGTAGAGCAATATGAGCAAATATATTATGACGTTCTTCATCAACCTAATTAAAATTAACCGAAAGCAAATCGGACGGAGAAAAAGGGGGCGCGTTTCATGTTTACGGCATTATTAATAAAATCACTGCCCTTACTCGAACGCTTTCATACGTATGGGCACGATGCTTACATCGTCGGCGGAGCAGTACGCGACCTTTTTCTGCGTCGACCTATTCAAGATATCGATATCGTAACTTCTGCCTCTGTGGAAGACATTCACGCATTATTTCCAAACGCATATCAGATTAACAGACAACACGAAACGGTTACGGTCAAGTGGCAGCAGCAGTCATTTGAAGTAACAACGAAACGCGGTCAGGACTTAGTAAGCGATTTGGAAAGGCGTGATTTTACAATTAATAGCATCGCTCTCGATCGACATGGCACGCTAGTCGATCCAGTTCAAGGACAAAAGGACATTAAGGAGAAGAGCATTCGCTCTTTTAAGCCTGAGGAGCGAATGAAGGAAGATCCGTTACGGATACTTAGGGCGCTTCGTTTTTGCAGCGAGCTTGGCTTCGGTTGTCATTCTGGTCTACAACAAACGATCGCAAAGCTACATCCTCTATTGCTGAACGTTGCAACAGAGAGAATCGTCAAAGAATTTGAACGGCTCATCGCAGGTCCGTATCGATTCCAGGCTATGCAGCTGCTGCTCTCTCTTTCTGTCTGGCGATCGTTGCCACAATTCGATTGGAAGGAAGAATCGATCGGCAAGCTTGCTGAGCTGCCTTTGCCTGAGCCATCTTCACCAGAATTACGCTGGTCAGCCATTTCCTTATGCTTAGATTGGAAGGATAGCGCTCCTTTAAAACAGCTATTGCTTTCTAATCAGCTTAAGAAAGCGGTCAATGAATATCGCACTTACTTTACCATTCGTGAACAAAAGTCATGGACCGCATTTATGCTATATCAAGCTTCATTACCAACAGCGCTTGAGGTTGAGCAGCTTCGTACCATTTTTGGCAAGCCGGCGGTTAGTGTGAGGCAGTTGACGAACATGTGGGAGGAGCTGGCGATCCATCACCGTTCTGAGCTTGCTCTTAACGGGCACGATTTAATGATCGCCAGCGAGCAGCCAGCAGGCCGGTGGATTAAACAGGAATTAGAATTGGCAGAAAAAGTCGTCATCGAGAAGCTACTGCCGAACGAAAAACACGTATTACTGGCTGAACTTGAAAGGAGGCGCTTTTCCAAGTGAAAGAGAAATTGCTACGATTTTTGCTCGCTCGCCCCGATCAATTTGTTTCCGGCGAACAAATTAGTAAAGAGCTTGGTTGTTCGAGAACGGCTGTTTGGAAGCATATTGACGCCTTGCGTAAAACAGGCTATGAGC
>BAXO01000168.1 GCA_001310555.1 Bacillus sp. JCM 19058 | reverse complement strand
CTAAAGGTCCAAATGCTTAGCTTGTCGGCAAAGTCTCTCCAAACGAGACAGTCGACAAGCTTTTTTCATTTACAAAGAACGGTAAGGGCGCCCATTTTTGATAACGCTCTCAGAAAACATTTCGGGTTCCACAAGTATGGCCAGAGCTTCCTCGGAGTGAAAAATTTCCTGCTTGCTGGGCTTCGGCTCACGCTATTCTATTCACTGATGAGATTAATGTAAAACGTGTGGCTCGTAGAAAAAGGGCTCACTTATGAATGAAGTATCATTTTATGAGGAGGGATTATTCATGTTTAAAGTTGGTTTATGTTCGATTACATTTCGAGACCTGTCCGTTGAGCAAGTTATTGCTCTTTCTGTTCGTGCTGAATTAGATGGAATTGAATGGGGTGGAGATTATCATGTGCACCAGGGGAGTTGAAACGTGCAGAGGAGGTCGCTAAATTAACAGCACAGGCGGGCATGGAGGTTGTTTCCTATGGCTCCTATTATCGCGTAGGTCATGACAAGGAGAGTCCATTTCGTGATATCCTCGATACGGCGATCCAGCTTAAGGCTCCTGCCATTCGGGTCTGGGCAGGGAAGCTTGGGTCAGGAGAAGCAAGCGAAGATGAGAGGAAGCGCGTCGTCAATGATGCTAGGCGAATTGCGGCCATGGCTCATGAGCACCAAATTCTCATCAATTTCGAATACCATGGCGGGACACTGACGGATACAAAGGAAAGTGCAGTACGTCTGATGGAAGAAATCAATCATCCAAATGCTTTCTTATACTGGCAACCAGCTGTAGAGGAAGCTGTGGAGCGTCGGATTGACAGCATTTACGATGTTAGTCCATGGTTGACTCATGTTCACATCTTTCATTGGGAAGGAAGAGATAAGCGCCCGTTTGATGAGGGGTTGATGAATGGAGCCAGTATTTGCAAGCCTTAGTTAAGGAAGATGGCCATCGTTATTTGCTGATGGAGTTTGTAAAGGATAATGATCAATCTCAATTTTTAAAGGATGCGAATGCCGTAAAAAGGTTAGTAGCAAGTAGACAATAATAACGATTGAATCCGGAGTCCTACACGTATGGAACGAATTTGAGTCATCCAGTAGGTGAATTTACATCGTTCAATTGAGGAAGACGTACTGTAAATAGGTGCTGATGGGCGTTGCTATCGAGTGTCTGAGGAAGAAACGGATGATCAATACGAGCTTTCTTAAATAGGCGCTTATATAGTTGCTTAAATGTGTGTAAGAGGTTAGTATACTAGAGACATCGCACAAATATCTTATGGAAGGTATGTTTTCGTTGAAGCGGCAGGTTGATTATAACTATTACATACTATTAGTTGTTATTTTCGGTGGTTTTCTTATCTTTGGTTTGTCAGAAAATGTGAGGGGACCAGCGATTCCAAAAATCCAGTCAGAGTTTATGATTGGTGAAACACAGCTTGGACTTCTACTTGCTTTGAATTCACTCGGTTTTTTTTGCTGGCATGTCTATTCACATCTACGCTTGTGAATGAAATTGGGATTAAGTGGACGAGCACTCTTGCATTTTCATCGATGGCACTTGCGGGTCTATTGATCTACTTATCGACAAACTATACTTTTTTTATCTGCCTCTTATTTTTTTTGCTGTATATCGGGAATGGTATGCTAGAAATTGGTCTCGCGATCATAGCCGCTCGTATTTTCACAAAAAAATACAGGAACTATGATGAACATTGCCCACTTTTTCTTTGGACTCAGCTCAACAGTAGCTCCTATTTTGGCGGCCTCAATGATGGGGTGGACGGTATTCGGCAGTGATGCTGAGCTTGGCTGGCGCGGAATGTATCTTGTGATGTTGTCACTCTCGTTATTACCAATTATTCCTGTCTTGTTAGGACGTTTTCCGAATGAAGAGACTGAGGAGGGAGAAGAGCGGATCTCAATCAAAAAAACTAACACGAGATCCAGCTGCTTGGTTAATCGTCTGTCTCTTATCCTTTGGGGTCATAACGGAGCTCGGTGTCGCAAGTTGGCTCGTCAATTATTTGGTGCGGGTGCATAGCTGGGAGATTGAGGAAGGCTCGCGAATGCTCTCGCTGTTTTTTCTCTTCTTCATGCTTGCTCGATTGCTGTTAGGGCCTGCTATTGACAAAATCGGTTACACAAAATCGATTATTGTTCTTTCATTACTCGCAGGTGGAACGAGCTTGTTGGGTATTGTGTTCGGGGAGCAAGGAGCGATTTTATTTGCTATTGCAGGGATTGGTGTTGGACCCATTTATCCAACGGTGATGGCGCTGCTAGCAAAACGATATAAAAGAGGGACAGGCACAGCCATCACCTTTACCGTTTCGCTGATGGGGGTGGCAAGTGTATTAGGGAATCTATTTACTGGTTGGATCATCGAATTTGTTAGTGAGGTTTCGTATCCAATCGTAGCAGAGAGCCATATCCTTGGCTTACATGCGGGGTACGGGTTTCTTGCGCTTTCGGCACTTCTCTGCGCGATTTGTGGGATCGCTTTGTACCTCTTTCTGAAAAAAAAGAATGAAGTGATTCATTAGCGTGTGCTAAGAGATAAAAGACTAGAGCTTAGGCTCAATCAGATGTCTATGATTATGCCGGCTATGTTGCGGTGAACGAACGGATGTAACTACTCTTATTTCATACAACGATCATTTGTTTGATCATATTAGTAAAAGGCCATAGGAAACTAAGCCCTTCCATTTCTGTTTTTTTGAAGAGTAAGGCTCATCATCTGTTAAGGCATCTGCAGGATGATTTCCTGGTTGTATGTAACTATATATATCCAGCGTTCGCAAACTCCGATCATTTCGCTTAGCAATTATTTTCCTGATGGTTGGTGGGTACGCGCAGCGTAACATTAGTCAGTGGAGGATGAAGGGAAACTCCACTGGATGACATTTCATTTTAATTTATACGAGAGTGAGTTGAACCGAGATGAAAATAATGTCCTATAATATCCATCACGGTGCATGTGAGGATGAAAATTTAGATCTAGCACGAATTGGAGAGGTGATTAAACAGTCAGGAGCTCAAATTATTGGGCTACAGGAGGTTGATTCCAATTTCTCAGAACGAAGTGGGTTTGTCGATCAAACGAAATGGCTCGCAACCGAATTAGGCATGGACTATACCTTTAAAGCCAACCTTGACTATGATCCGTTAAAGCCAGAAGACAACCGGCGACAATACGGCATTGCAGTCTTAAGCGCGTATCCAATCCGTTCCGCAGAGCACCACTTGTTGACAAGTGTCAGTGAACAGCGTGGACTCCTTGAGACAATTATTGATGTGAATGGCGATCAGCTATACTTTTTTTAATACACATATTGGTTTATCTATCGAGGAACGAGAGAAGCAAATCCAAGAACTGTTACAGGTGACAGGACGCAAGAGAGGAAAAACACTTTTGGTCGGTGACTTTAACGCTGAGCGAGATGAAATTGTACCAAGCGTTGCGGAGCAGTTCAATGATGTATTCCCAGCGGAGGAATCGATCCTGACATTCCCTGCCTCAAAGCCTTTGTCGCGAATCGACTATTTGTTTACCTCCAAGGATCTTTCATTTTCGAATGCGTCAGTCATTGAGACACTAGCATCTGATCACCTCCCAATTACGGTCGAGATTACGATGGATTAAGCGAGAGCGGGATTGTCGTTAGGCATACCGACCGATCAGCGTCGCATTGAGAAAGACGATCACTATAGCGGACATTTGGACTTAGTCCAAATGTTCAGACCGTAGACAAACCCCACCTTCGTATTTAAGGGTA
>BAXO01000167.1 GCA_001310555.1 Bacillus sp. JCM 19058 | reverse complement strand
ATTCATTTTGCTGTTGAAAAGATGCAAACCCATCGATGGTCTCCTGATGCGATCTGTGGGTATGTGAACAACCACAAACTTTTTGAAGAAGCCAGGGTTTGCACCAAGACAATCTATCGCTACATTGACCTTGGTGTGCTCCCAGTAAAGAATATAGACCTCCCTTTGAAAGTCAGTAGGAAGACGAAAAAACAACGCACTAGAGCCAACAAGAAAATTCTTGGGAACGTCCCCCTCACATTGATGAGCGTAAGGAGTTTGGCCACTGGGAAATCGATACAGTCCTGGGCAAGCGGCTGAAAGGCGCTGCTCTCCTGACATTGACGGAACGCAAAACACGCAAGGAGCACATCATCAAGATCGAACAAAAAAAACAACCGATGCCGTTTATAAGGCCGTTCAATAGCTCAAAAGCATGTATGGCGCAACCTTTCCCTCCGTATTCAAAACACTCACATCAGACAATGGATCGGAGTTCAGTGAACTCACTCAAGCCATTGATTTTGAACAGGTGAAGGTATACTACACCCACCCTTACACATCCTGTGACAGAGCAACGAATGAGCGGCATAATGCTGATCAGACGGTTTATCCCGAAAGGGACATCCATCGATGTCCTGGATGATACACTCATTGCTTATGTGGAGAACTGGTGTAACACCCTCCCCCGAAAAATCTTGGGCTATCACTCTCCCAATGATCGGTATGAACTAGAAATGAGAACGGTCTCCTAATTACATATATTGGAGTTCTGAGCTCTGTTGCATTTATTCTTGCATTTTACTAATCCATTATCCTCAGTATGCTTCCCTATTTGGTATTGACCGTATAATTGACCACAGGCAGCGTCGATATCCACACCGAATTGTTGCCTAATTGTGACATGAATACCTGCTGACTGTAATTCCTTGTAAAACATTTGAATATTCTGTTCATCTGTTTGTCCGTAATGTTCAGGTGCTCCAACAGTCGGATTGTAACGTATAAGGTTTACGTGATACAGTTGTTCATATCTGCCTCGGTTTTGAAGTAATCTAACGATTGCCTTTGCATACTCTACAGAGTCATTCACCCCACACAACATGACATACGCAATGTAGACTTTTCTACCGGTCATTCGAATATGCTCATCCAACGTTAACATCACTTTATCCAATGGAAACTTGTCATTTATGGGCATTAAAGAACTCCGCTCGGAGTTAAATGGTGAATGCAAAGAAAATGTTAAATTGACCTGTGGAAAAGTATGTGTCATCTTTTTGATATTCGGTACAATACCTACAGTCGAAACAGTGAGCCTTCGAGGACTTAAACCAAATAATTTTGGGTCAATAAGCACATTTAACACACTGAATATTTTTGGGTTTGCAAGTGCCTCACCCATTCCCATAAATGAGATACTGTCTAACGAATGACCCTTCAAATGAAAATATAGGAGTTGGTCTGTTATTTCATCTACAGAAAGGCTCCTTTTTAATCCAATCGCACCGGTTGCACAAAATCTGCAACTAAGCCCACAACCGCATTGAGAGGAAATACAAAACGATTCCCAACCCGCTCGATAATTCATTCTTATTGCTTCTACTCGATCATTATCGATTTGATAGTACTATGACGAGTAACGGTGCTATTTTGTGACAAAAAAAGTTCCATTATAAATCTTACTTTCTTTTGTGGCGTTTGAACAAGAACGTCGCGGCCATCATGGACACAATAAGCAAGCCACCAAACCAAGCAATAGTCAGCCAATGGTTATGATCAATTGGGGTGCCGAGCAAAAGTCCGCGCAATGTTTCAATCAGCGGAGTCATCGGCTGGTTTTCAGCGAACGCATGAAGCCATGACGGCATAGTGTTGGTTGGAACGAAGGCACTGCTTACATATGGCAAGAACAATATTGGGAACGTCATTGCATTGGCCGTTTCCACACTTTTTACGAGTAAACCGAAGACAACAAACAGCCAGCTGATCGAAAACATGAACAAGGTCAATACGCCTATCACTCCCAGCCATTCCAGCCATCCTGCATCTGGTCGGAACCCTATGAGCAAAGCAACGAGGAAAGCCACTGTTGTTGCGATCGCATTGCGGACAAAGCCACCAATAACATGACCCACCATTAAAGAGGAGGGGAAGAGTGGCATGCTGCGGAAACGCTCATATAAGCCACCGACCATGTCTTGTGTGACACTTAACGCTATAATCGAACTCCCAAAACCTACACATGTAATGATCACACCAGGAACAACATAATTCACATAGTCCGTCCCTGTCTGAATGGCTCCACCGAAAACATAGACGAACATGACCATGATGCCTACTGGCAATCCGGTCGCCATCACTAGTGATTCCCCTTCTCTGAAAATATGTTTTAAGCTACGTAGGGACATCGTCCATCCGTCCATAATAGCCCAATACCATTTTGAGTCAGTCATTTACGGCAGCCCCTTTCATATCGTCACGCGTTATTTCCATAAAGACGTCATCCAGTGTTGGCTTACAGAATTTTACAGACGCTGGCTCTAATTCGTATTCATGCAATGTGTTCAACAGTTGACGTAAATCTTCCGGGGAACCTGCCGTAGTAACGGAAATGAGCCTATCATTCTCATTCAATTGTCCTTCAAGAAGATTTTGAGCCTTATATAACGATGTCAGCTCACTGAACGTTAATTCCAGCCTTTCTTGGCCAACGATACGCTTCAGTTCCTCTGCTGTACCCTCTTCGACAATTTTACCGCCACTAATCACAGCAATTTTATGTGCAAGCTGATCGGCCTCTTCCAAGTACTGCGTTGTTAAAAAGATCGTCACGCCATTACTTGCAAGCCGCTTAATCAAATTCCACATATTTTTTTCGGCTACGGGGGTCCAATCCGGTTGTTGGCTCATCAAGGAAAACCACTTCAGGATTAGCAAGCAAGCTTATGGCAATATCAAGCCGCCGACGCATCCCACCCGAATAGGACTTCACGCGTTTTTTTAGCTGCATGTTGCAAATCAAATTGGTCAAGTAGTTGTGTTGCACGTTTTTTTTACCGTCCTG
Organism: Bacillus sp. JCM 19058; assembly: GCA_001310555.1. Next base: position 851 of record BAXO01000167.1, on the reverse strand, counting down.
CGATCCAGATGATTTAGCCGCCCCATCATCCTCATATTTTCTTCTCCTGTAAGCAGCTCATCAACGGTCGCATACTGGCCGGTTAAACTGATCATTTTTTTTGACAGAGGTGGGTTCGCGGACCGTATCGTATCCGCCGATGCTAGCAACGCCTTCATCTGCTTTTATCAAAGTAGATAAGATACGTACCATCGTCGTTTTTCCTGCACCATTCTCCCCAAGTAATGCAAAAATGGAACCGCGTGTCACTTCAAAATTAAGGCCATTTAAAACGGTATGTTTCCCGTAGCTTTTTCTTATATTTTTTTACCGAAATAACAACATTAGTCATATAATCATCGCCTTCCGAAAGATTTCGTGCCTTGTAAAACATAAATTCCAGCGTAAGTTCAATTTCCTCGTCCATAAGTTAATCGACGTAGCCATAAGTCTAATGGGCCAGGTTTGCCTTTCCTTTCTAAAAATACAGCCAATATAACCCCTGTTATCCATATCAGGATTGCGATTAGAAAAACACCTGTACTATTGAGGTAACGTCCAAGCCCAAAGGCGACAGGAGATAGTAAAAGAACGAGTAAAGCTTCTTGATAAATATAAAAAGTCAATGATCGCTTTCCAACTGCGGACAGCGTATAAGATAAACCCGGCGCTTTGTTACGTGCATAAATGCTTAAGAACGCAATTAGGCTGTATAACCTAGGCCTCCAGCTAGCCTGTCAAAATATGCAGGATTACCGCAACGCTAAGCCATTCTAGTGAAGGGTCCCATAACTTTATTCCTGCCAATGCAAGGGGCAGCGCACCGACAACAGAAATCGATATTCCAATAATGGCAAATTTCTTTAATTTTA
>BAXO01000166.1 GCA_001310555.1 Bacillus sp. JCM 19058 | reverse complement strand
TAAAACGGTCACTGTTGACCGTTTTATCATAACCTATTTTATAATATGTCTTACTCTCCTCCAAGATCCTCTTCGCCGCCGTCATCTTCCATATCTGCGGCTGGCTCGTCTCCTAGCCCTGGATCTTCTTCAATACCTTCGCCGCCACATGCTGCTAGCATGCTTACTGACAATGCCCCTGCTAATACTGCCATTAGTAGCTTCTTGCTCATCGAAAATTCCTCCTTTAATATGTTGGAATTTTTTTAAGGTGATGTGCCTTCCAACCTACAGTCATCATACCCGATCAATTTCCTGCGAGTAACCATTTTTTTGTTCTTTACAAGTTTTCACAATTCAATTTTAGATTTTCACATGACTCTTGGATTCGTTTAAGAAAAATCCCATAAAGCTTGACAAATGATCCGTTTCCTCTCATCGCTTCATAAGAGCCTTTCGATCTAGTACAACGTCAAGCTACTAAGTAAGTGAAAAGGACATAATTTCATTCTGTGAAAAGCAGCCCCTTATACAGACAAATCAATGAGCGCACGAAAGTGTCCGGGCAAGGCTCTAATTTTTGCAGGCGTAAATGCTCTACATAAAAAGCAAGAGAATTCGCCTCTCTTGCTTTTTAGTCGTTTTATTGAATACGAATTTGCTCAGTCGGCATTTGGTGCATACCTCTTGCAGTTACATGGGTTTGAACATGATAGGTTCCCGCCACTTCAAATGTGTATTGAAGCATATATAAATGACCATCCTGTTTGTCGGTTTCAATCAGCTCACTCTCTTCCTTGGAGCCTTCCAGCCAAATTTCGTACACAACTTCATTGGCATCCTCTACCCCCTCGTCTCCCTGGGTGACAGCAGTCGAAAACATGATCGGTTCACCAATCTCACCCGTATCCGGAACAGACAAATCGACGACGAGCGGTCCAAGCTCCTCAGTATTATTCGGTGTTTCCTCAGTTGTTTCCGAACCTGAGCACGCAACCAAAATGAGCAAACACATTAAACTAACCGCAATTCTTTGCATTTTATTCACCTCGTCTACAATCCATCCTTAGAGTATCACATTTCTGATAAAAAAAACAAAGCATCTAAGCGAACGTTTTCCAACGAGCTCAGGCAGCGGGTTCCCGCTTTGATTCCGCTCTGAGCTCGCTTAGAGGTGGGAGGCGACTTTCAATGACTGGGTAAACAAAAATCCGCCGCCCGAAGGTCATAGAACGATTAATGATACGTGCGCTTTTACAGCCTATCAGTGCGAACGTCACACCTGTTTAGCAGTAGAAGCCGCTTGCTTGAGGCTGGTAATGAACATACGAAGCTTCCACGATTTATTCATGGTTGTCTGTTTTTTTTGCTTTTTCTTCCGAATCAATTTGTAAGTCGTCGTATATTTCTTCCTTTAATTCTTCATACACTTCTTCCTTCATTTCCTCCTTAATCTCCTCGTACACCTCTTCCTTCATATCGTTGTACATTTCGTCTCGAACCTTCTCCTTGATCATCGTTACTTGATTCGTTCGATGTTTGCGCCTTTGATGACTGTAGTCACGCCCGAACATAATTAGCAAGGAAAAAAATCATCACTCCCATAATGACCGCAAACGGAAGCGCCGCAATAATCGATGCGGTTTGCAACGCATCAAGCCCTCCACCTCCACTAAGCAAGAGGACGCTTGCTGTTCCAGCGATCAGAAAGCCCCAAACCAGCTTCACTTTAAGATTCGGATTTAAATCGCCACCTGAAGTCATGACACCTAGTACATAGGTGCCGAGTCGGCAGAAGTAATAAAAAAGATCGTAATAAGGATGACGGCAACGATGCTTGTCAACAGGCTGAAAGGAAGTTCGCCTAATGTAGCGAACAGAGCCTGTTCAACATTTGTCATCACTAATTCGGCGATAGGAGCAGCACCGGAAATTTCTAGATTGAGCGCTGTCCCTCCAAAGGCTGTAAACCAGATGATGGCAAGAAGCGACGGGACTAGCAAGACTCCGGCCATGAACTCACGAATCGTTCTCCCGCGAGATATTCTGGCTATGAATATTCCCATAAACGGTGCCCATGAAATGTGCCAAGCCCAAAAGAATATCGTATTCTTCCCAAGCCACTCGCTTTCCAGAAACGGTGTCATCGTCAAACTCATCGAGGCAAGGTTCGTAATGTACCCGCCGAGTGTCGACACAAAATTTTCGGCAATAAATATCGTAGGTCCTACACTAATGACAAATAAAAGCAACAAGCCGGCAACCGCCAAATTAATATTGCTTAATATTTTTATTCCTTTGTCGACTCCGGACAAGGCAGAAACAATGAACAGGAATGTCACAATTGCAATAACAATCACTTGAGTTATGAAGTTATTCGGTATTGGTGAGATATAGGACAAACCGCCTGTGATTTGCAGAGCGCTGAGACCAAAAGTGGTCGCAACTCCAGTACAGGTTGCAATAACCGCTAAAATATCGATTGATCGCCCTGCCCAGCCGTGAATTCGCTGGCCAAGAACAGGAAAAAAGGCCGAACTAATAAGCGCTGGCTGATTTTTACGAAATTGAACATAGGCTAAGGTCAGACCGACGATTGAAAATATCGCCCATGGGTGCAAGGCCCAGTGAAAGACTCCATAGCGTAAACCGGCAGCGGCAGCTTGAGGCGTTTCAGAAATATAGCCTACTGGCGTATCGACATAATAAAGTACGGGCTCTGCCACTCCCCAGAAGACAAAACCGACGCCTATTCCCGCCGCAAAAAGCATGCCGATCCACGTATACCATGAATATTGCGGGCGCTCATCGTCACGGCCTAAGCGGAGCTTTCCAAATGGACTGATCGCCAATACGATAACGAACAGAACGAAAAAGGCTGTTGAAAGCATATAGAACCAGCCGAAATTTTCAATCATCCAGCTTAATCCTTGATCCGCCTTCGCCTGTAGTGAAGCCGGTGAAAAAGCACCCCAAATGACAAATAAGGCGACAAGCAGTGCGGAAATGACTAATACGCGATTAAATGGTTGCTTTTGTTGTAATGGACTCATGTAAAACGGTTCCTCCAAGTCGTCATTCACTATTTTTATCGTGCCATGGATTAGTTCGTCATTAGTTTACCCATCCATTCATTCATCTGAAACATTTTTTTTACAACAATAAAGGATTTAAAAACAAGAGTTTGAACGGATATGTAACAAATTACACCTCCCCGGCAAAATTTGAGTTCACCTTTTTTTCAAGCTGTGGTGCTATATACATACTGAAAGGAGGTGCTTGCAATGGATAGCCAGCAATCTCGCTTAACGATTCGCTTCGTAACAGGCGTCGATTCAGAGGGAGAAAACACAGTAACAACAAAGAGCTTTAATAACGTTGTCGGTAATGCTTCTGATTCCGTACTCATCGAGATCGTGCACGCCCTTGTCTCCCTGCAGATTCACCCGCTAGATGGTGCGATCCGCAACAATAGCTATACCCTGATCTGACAACAAAAAAAACGAAAGGAGATGAACCAGATGAGTAAAGCTCTCGAATTACTGTTCGAAAATACTGAAGGACGCCAAGTAACGATTTCTCTTGACGATCCGATCGAACCCGTCAATGAAGCAGCTATCTATGAAGTGATGACAACAATAATCGCCGCCGATGCTTTCACATCCGCAGGAGGAAACCTCGCCTCAATTCGCGGCGCACGGATAGTGGAACGCCACGTAGCAAAAATTGAACTGCCTGTCTAGTGACCGAAACCGAGTTAAGAATTCCACTCTTCAGCGAAAATTGACTGTCAATCGCCGTTCTCCCATATTTGCACCATCAGCTTGAACGGAGGCTTGACCGAGTCATCGCCGCGGCTTTGCCTAAAACAAAGGATTTCAACTGAATGTAAAAAGACGGTCGCATAATTCCGACCGTCTTTTTTTCTTTTCATATATAAGCCGCCGATTACAATAATACCACATCTTGGGGTCGTGTCACATCCCCATCAAGCTAAGAAGGATGAATATCCCAAGGTCAAGGGTCCATAAAGATAATCTGGTTTACGTTCAGGAAAAACTTCAATACTAAAAGCCTTCGTCGCTTTCTCTGAGTTATTATTTAGATGTGTGAAACAATTTCATCATTCAATGATTGAGTGT
>BAXO01000165.1 GCA_001310555.1 Bacillus sp. JCM 19058 | reverse complement strand
CCGTCCAATCCCGCTCTCCTTCCAGCCGCCAAACGGCGCTTGAGCAACGGACGGAATTCCGTCATTAATGCCAACAATCCCGTATTCGAGCTTTTCACTCAGTGCGATCGCCTGTCCGATGTCACGAGTGCAAAGGTAGGCCGCTAAGCCGTACGAGAATGATTTGCCCTTCTGACTGCCTCTTCCGCCGTTGAAAATGTTGCGATCGGGGCCAGTGGGCCAAAGGTTTCTTCTTGCATGCACAGCATATCATCGGTCGCTTGTTCGATAATCGTCGGTTCAAAAAAAATGTCCGTCCAGCTGCTTGCCACCATACGCTACTTTTGCCCCCTTGCTCTTTGCATCCTCAAGCTGTTCAATCACCTTGCTCAAAGCAGCAGCATCAATTAACGGTCCGATATCCGTCCCTTCGTCTAAACCGTTTCCGACCTTTAAGACAGCGACAGCCTTCCTCGCCTTCTCAACAAATTCTACTGCAATTTCCTCTGCGACATAAATACGATTCGCACACACGCACGTTTGACCCGCGTTTCGGAATTTCGAAGCGACAAATTGCGTGACGGCGTTATCCAAATCGGCATCAGCCAAGACGATGAACGGTGCATGTCCTCCTAGCTCTAATGAGATTTTCTTGACCGTTTGAGCTGCGCCTTTCATTAGCAGCTTCCCTACCTCAGTTGAGCCTGTAAAGGTTAGCTTTCGGACCCGGTCATCCTCCTGCCAGGCGTTGCTGATCGACTCCGCATCACCAGTAACGACATTGAGCACCCCTTTTGGAAAGCCAGCCTCGTCAGCGAGCTCAGCAAGGCGAAGTGCAGTTAGCGGCGTCTCGCTCGCAGGCTTAATTACTACGGTGCAACCGGCAGCAAGAGCTGGCGCCACCTTGCGGGTAATCATCGCCGCCGGGAAGTTCCAAGGGGTAATCGCCGCAACTACCCCGACGGGCTGTTTTTGGACGAACAATCGTTTATTTTTCGCAGAGGCTGGAATCATTTCTCCGTATACCCGCTTCGCTTCTTCGGCATACCATTGGATAAATGAGTTAGCATAAGCAATTTCTCCGTTTGCTTCCGTCAATGCCTTTCCCTGCTCCATGACCATTAACCTAGCCAGCTCATTTGCATGGTCGGCAATCAAACGATACCACTTTTCTAAATAAGCGCTTCGCTCATAGGCAACGAGCGAGGACCACCCGGAGAATGCCCGGTCGGCTGCATCTACCGCCACCTTCGCTTCAGCGGCTCCGCCATTTGGCACTTCATCGACCTTTTTTTCCATTGGCCGGATTCATGACTTCAATCACTTCGAGCTCATCTCCATACCAAGAACCATCGATATACATTTTCATTTCCTCATACTCCTTCCGAATCAATATGGCTTATCTTCTTTTCATCCACTACTACTTATTAAAACATGTTAACAAGAGACTCTGAACGGCCGTTAAGCCTCAATATATTGAATATAAAAAGTCGACCCTAATAAGGAATTGATTCTCCTGTATAGTCGATAAAGGAATGCCCGCGCTCAATAAGCGTTTTACCAGCTATGATATTAACGATCGCCTCGGCTGTTTTTTTCCGGATCAAGCGGGGCTTTCTCGCCTCCCATATCGGTATGCATCCAGCCCGGGTGGATCGCTAAAACGAGCGTATCCTCGTATCGCCTCCGTAGCTTTTCCGTTAGCATATTCATCGCGGCTTTCGACATTCCGTAAGAGTAATCACCGGTATACGTATTGGCAATGCTCCCTGCTTCTGAGGTAATATTAATGATCGAACGTTTTTTTTCCTCGTAGTAATGAAATAAAGTGCTTGAGAACGAGAAGTGGGGCAAAGGTATTCACGGCAAAAACCTTTTCAATTTCTTCCAGGTCAAGATCGGTTAGCTTGCGTTCCCTCCCAATCAATATTCCTGCATTATTAATAATCGATTGAATGGATCGATCGGATTCGAGTAATTTTTGTTTAGCTTGTACGATTGACTGTTCACTAGTGACATCGAGGACAATGATTTGCACTTGCTCTGGAAATTGCTCCTGCAAGGATTGCAATTGCCGGTATTCTGATTGCGTGGAGCGAATTCCGGCAATCATATGATGGCCTTCCTTAACACCGGTTTTCACCAAGCATAGCCTAAACCGCGGTTCGCACCTGTTACGAGAATATTCATTAAATTTCCTCCTGTCAAAAAGTTTACTATATTGTACCACCCGCTTTGTCCAAGGTATGTTTTGGGTCAATTTCATGATTAAGGGAACTATAAGCAAGCCAGACTTTTCCTAAGCCTGGCTTGACCTATTCCTTCTAAACCTGTTCATGTTAGGGAAAATAAACGTGATGACCACTTTTTATCGTCTTTTCGATTCGAATTTCATTAGCCTGTGACTCAAATACAACTAAATCGGCAGGGGCTCCTTCAGTAAGTCCTACTTGTCGTGAAGGGTTCATCAGTAAAGCAGGGCGAATCGATGCCATGTTCCATGCCTCCTGTAAGCTACAAAGCTCTGTCTCAACTAGGTGAGCAACACCATCCTTTAGCAGCCGGGCTGATCCGGCAAGAAGCTTTTCATTCTCTTTCATATGAAGCTTCCCTTCTCGTGTGAGGACAACCTGACCACCAATATGAGTATCATATTGACCAGGCTCAAGTCCACTTAAATAAACTGCATCACTAACCAACACTGCCCTTGATCCTTTTGTTTTCATGGCTACTTTCAGGAAGGCCTCCGGGAGATGAAAACCGTCGGCAATGAGACAAGTCCAGAGATCGTCCTGTGCCAATTGCTCCCAGAGATAATTGGGATGACGAGGCAGTACTAAATGGCTCCATTCCCTAAATGCGTCGACATGCTCGCTCCAGCAGTGACAGCTTCCTGTATTTGTTCAGGCGTGGCTGCGGTATGACCAATTGAGACGACAACACCGCTTTTCGCACATTTTGCGATAAATTCAGCAGAACGAGCCATTCCGGCGACAACGTTACCATTTTTATTCGTCCTTGTGCTGCTTCCTGCCAGCGTTGAAACAGCTCCCAGTCAGGTGCTTTGACATACTCTCTGCCATGCGCTCCCCTCGGACCATCCTCTGAGGAAATGAATGGTCCTTCCACATGGATACCAGCTATACTTTTACTCACTAACTGATTACGTTCGCAAGCAGCGGCTATGACTTTTACTGCTTCTTCAATCGCTTCATCACTATTTGTAATGACTGTCGGGTAATAGGAGGTGACACCTTCCTTCCACAGCATTTGTGTAACGTGAACAACATCCTTTTCAGTGAGCGGAAGTGTGTTAAAATCGATGCCTCGATACCCATTAATTTGTAAATCAACCAGTCCAGGAGCAATATAAGGGAGCTGACGTTCTTCTAGATTACTGTCTGAGCGAATCGTCTGGATGGTGCCGTCAACGATTGTAATTAAAACCGGTTCGCCCGTTGCATAATGGATTCCTTGGATTCGCTCATTCATCATAGGAATCCCTATCTAAATAAAGTGTGCAATTCGGATGGCTTCGTAAAATCGTGGCAGGGACTTCTGTCGAAATCGGATCAGACAATGTTCTTTTCACTGCCTTCCGCTTTGTGGATCCCGGAACCACACAATATAGATAGCTTCCAGAAAGTAGAGTAGTTATAGTTAATGTCCACGCATGTGTAGGCACATCATGCAACGTAGCAAAGCAGCCGTCATTCACCTGCTGTTGTCTGCAGACCTTATCCAATTCGACGACCTTTACCAACTTTGGATCTTGAAAATCAGCCACTGGTGGATCATTAAAGGCAAGGTGTCCATTCTCACCAATCCCTAAACAAACAATATCGATCGAGCCTTCATTCAGTAATTGACTATAACGCACGCACTCTTCTTGTTCTTGGTTCGAGCTATCGATAAAATGAACTGCTCCCGCATCCACATGTGAAAACAATTGATCCTTCAAATACTGACTAAACTGCTGATTAGAGCCCGACTGAAGGCCAATATATTCATCCATATGAAAAGCTGTCACCCGCTTCCAATCAATGTCTTGATCGGCACGTAACGTTTCAAGCATTTCATTTTGTGATGGTGCTGATCCAAAAATCATGCGAACCGATTCTTTCTCCGCCAATAATTCTTTCAT
>BAXO01000164.1 GCA_001310555.1 Bacillus sp. JCM 19058 | reverse complement strand
GAAACCAACCTTTAAATAAAGGTTAGTTTCGATTCAGTAACGTTATTATGTAGAGCAAACTAAAAGAGCTTTTAGCTTGGGGTGAGCAAAAAGGTTGAATAATACGTAAATCCAACAAAAAATATCGTACAGTATCCGGCGAAAATATACATATACACGCGTTCTGATAATTTTAAATAGCTTAACGCAAGCAATGCTCCCGTTTGTGCAAAGAACAATAAAGCCATATTGAACATATCGCCGACAAAGAACAGTACAGCAAAAATCCCTGTCCAAAATGCGAGAACACGATACACACGCTCCATTTTCTTCCCTCCTTTTAAGCAAAAGGCCCGCCTAGATGGCTTAAACCGTCATCCCCATCTTATTAGGCTTTCCAAGACCGATATAATCCTTCTATTAATATCAATTGATTACATCTTTTATTATAAACGAGGTAGGCTCAAAAAGTAAATGCTTCATGCTTGTCAAAATAGTGACGATGATTTGATCTTCTGTCCATTTGCTCATAACAAATTGGAAGTCACTTGATCTAGCCTTTAATTATAGCTTTCAGAATTGTTTTTTTCAAACAGGCTAGAGAGATGCAGCATCTGTTATTCCCGAAATTCACTTCCGCTTTCTTTTAAGCATTAATGTGACTCCAATTGGGAGCATACCGAAAGCGCGATAGGCAAAAGAAGGCTTTCTTGCTTTCTGTTCTGCTCGCTGCGCTTGACGGACCTCCTTCGGCTGGTCAATTCGTATAACCAATTGCTCGGTTACATATTTAACATAATCGTTGAAGGACATCATTCTCACCTCTTTACAAATAGCTTGCCCTAATCGTTCATTTTTTAAGCAGCAGAAGCTTTAATTCCTGGACAATTTGCAATACCGTTTTCCCGGTTGTATCCACGACAATATCTGCTTCCCGGTAAAGAGGGAGCCTTGCAGCATATAAAGTAGCAATCGCCTGTTTATTTTTATTTTGGAAAAGGGGACGAGTTTCATCCCCCTCCAGTCTATGCAATATTTCGTCAAGCTCACAGTGTAAATAGATGACCTTGCCTAGTTTTTTTCATTAAACGACGATTTTCCTCGCTAATAATAATGCCGCCTCCAGTAGTAATGAGCAGCTGCTTTTGACTCAATCGTCTAAGAGCTTCGGTTTCCAGCCTGCGAAATAAGCCTCTCCATGCTCTCGAAAAAGCTCCCTAATCTTCCTTTGCTGCGTTCGTTCGATCCATTCGTCTGTATCCTCTACTGCATAACCAATCGCTTTGCCGAGTGTCTGTCCGACTGTCGTTTTTCCAGAACCCATAAATCCCGTGACGTAATAAAGCTGTCGCACCTATGAAACCTCCCAGTATTCCGTTAACTCATTTTTGGAGAAATTGTAAAAAAAAGGTTGCCGTTCGTTGATTGCCTTCCGGTAACTGTGCTGCCATGACAACATAAAACTGATCATCCTCGCGCGGATATATATTTAGTGTAACGGTCCCATGCTTGTATGAAAACGTTTCTCGCTCCATTCCATTTTCTGCAGTATTGATAAAATCGACAACAGCCATTTGCAGGAGCGATTCGAGCAATAGGAGCCGCTCCTGCTCGACGACGTATCGCTTTTCATACAAGTATACATCAGCATGATAAGTAATGACCAACACAACTAAAAACAAAAGCAGCAACGTTGTCGGATAAACGAAGCCCCGCTCATCCTTCATCTTCGTGACCTTGGACGATTTGAGCCATGGAAATCATCGTTCTTTCTCGCTTCGTACCGTCTCTCAACTCTACTCGGCAAGTGGTTAACCCTTGCTTGACATCGCACTGGAATGAGGAGACTTCAAACAGCATCGGAACATAGCCTGCTCCGTTTCGCAAGCGGCGAACCTGTCCGGAATTCTGTTCAATCTGAATTCGATCACCGTTCCCCTTAATTAAAGTCAGTCGCCGTTCGCCCGCCTGGATTATCTGGGCCTCTTTGGCCTCGTGAGCAACTTGCGTCAAAAATATTTTGGACTCAAGCTCTGAGGATTTCGGATGCGTCAATCCTGCTTTTAGCAGCAATGGGAACAGCGAGCACAGAATAGCAAGCAAACCGAGGGTGATTAAGCTTTCCATCAATGTAAAACCCTGTTCATTTTTTACCATAAAGGCAGCTATCATATCTTTTTTGATTCGCCCCCTTCCAAGATAAGCAAAACCGGTAGCCCGTTGGCTCATCCTCTTCATCATAATGAAAAATCGTCTCGTCAAAATCAATGGGATTCTCCATGTCCAACAAATATGCATGTATGGACTGCTCTAAAAATAATAACGCCTGCTCATGCTGACGGATCGCTTGCCGCTCTTGGTAAATCGTCAGCAAAATCGGAAGAGCGACTAAAGAGAGGGAAGAAATGATTAAAAAAAGCGAGCATCACTTCAACAAGCGTAAAGCCTTTAGATTCTCCGATAGGCAATTCTCCCCTTTCCTAAATAAAGTGTAAAGTAATACGTGACATCATCGATGACAAGCGCGAGCGTCCCTGAACGACGAGGGTTTCCGGAGGCAGAAAGGAAATAGCCGAATCGCCTAATGAAATAAATTGAAACCGCATATCGTCATTCTGAAAAGGCCTCGTTACATAAGGATCAAAAGCCGAAAATCGTATCGTATAAGTTCGCTCGGAATTATTGATCCGAACGGTCGTTATCCTGCCGTGCGTCATCGCGGCATGCTGTGCCATCATTAAATCTTGCTTGAATTGCCAGGCAATGTATTCATGAGTGTACGATTTGTTTATACTCGAAAAGGTGGTCATTGGGAGAATAAGCAGAATTGAAAAAATGGAGAGGACAATCAGCATTTCGATTAAGCTGTAGCCAGCTTCATTGCGAAACATTCACAATGCCGTCATCATCGATAGTAAGAGGTTGATTATTCGGACATGTAATCGTATCAACGTATCCTTCATCCTTTAACACGCTTAACGAAGTGGGAAATTCATTGTTCTCAATTTCATACGCATAAACCTGAGTTTGCAAAAGCTTAATCGTGGCATCACAGCTCTTTTCCGCTGCGACCTCGCTATTTCTACTCAAATTTGGTATTGCGATTACCAACAGCAAAGAAATGATCATTAAAACGATCAACATTTCCACTAAAGTAAAACCGTCATCCTTGCGCAGTATTCGTTTCATTTTTTCACCTCGGAGAATTAAGAATGGGGGAAAGCGGGGAACTACTCAAACGTTCGATCCTCCTTTCATCATGATTCTTTGATATAATTAGACAAACATCATCAAATTCCTTCATTTTTTTTATCGATTTTTTTGGCTAAAATTAATTTTATTGTGAAAGGCTGAGTGAGCGCAATGAAACATGTGCTGCTGGCATTAATTAAAGGATATCAAAAATTCATCTCTCCAATAAAGCCGGCAACCTGCCGCTTTTACCCGACCTGTTCTCATTACGGAATGGAAGCCATTAAACGTCACGGCGCCCTTAAAGGTTCATGGCTCACAATCAAACGTATTAGCAAATGTCACCCGTTTCATCCCGGTGGCATCGACCCCGTTCCGGAAAAAAAAGCAGAAAAAGGCCTAGAATGAAAGCTATACCACTATACGTAGAGGTGGGAGCCTGAAAATCTAGATTAAGGCTGCAGCTATGGGCTTACAATGAAGAGCGCTGGAGTTTTAGGAAAACAAGAGCCAATTTTTCAGCCGCCCCAAGCAAAAAAGCGGAGGAGTTACGGGGGTCGTATCGTTCACTGCAAAAATAAGCAACGACACAGTAAAGGACTGCATCGTTGCTTCAATGCGGGTAAAGGGAGTCGAACCCCCACGTCCGTTAAGGACACTAGAGCCTGATTCTAGCGCGTCTGCCAATTCCGCCATACCCGCGAGGCCTATGAGCATGAAGGATTCGAACCTTCGACCCTCTGATTAAAAGTCAGATGCTCTACCAACTGAGCTAATGGCTCGTAAAAAAAATAAAGAAGGCACTTCTCATGCCCTACCTAGAACATTGCGATAAGAGCGGAAGACGGATTCGAACCCGCGACCCCCACCTTGCAAGGTGATGTTCTACCACTGAACTACTTCCGCAAATTGGCTGGGCTAGCTGGATTCGAACCAGCGCATAACGGAGTCAAAGTCC
>BAXO01000163.1 GCA_001310555.1 Bacillus sp. JCM 19058 | reverse complement strand
GTAAAAAGTGACGACGAGCGTAAGGATAATCGTAATGATTATCGAAAATACGCCAATTACAACTAGGCTTGCGTTTATAACAAGGTTCATTGCTTCATATGTCGTCATACCGATCCCCTCCTTTCCCCCTCAACGTACAGGGAAAAGAAAAGCGACCGTCCCACCATTAGCCGTATCTATTTGTCTTTCTATTATACACCAACTAGAAGCCCCATAGTTACAAGATCTTGTTGGGGTAGCGTCAGGAAAATGCAGATTTACAACGTTAAGCAAATTACAACATAAAAAATCGATTAGAAATCTATGGCTTACGAGAGAAATGTGGGACTGTTTTAATTATAGTGTCCCGTATTATTAGATAGGGGTGTTGTAAGTGGAATTAACTATAAGAAGCATTTCGACAGATGAAATTTCTGAATTTACATCTATTTTAACAGAAGCTGCAGAGTGGTTAATAAAAACAGATAAAGAAATGTGGGATACTAGTCAACTTTCAGAAGAATCTTTACTAGAAAACAATACAACTAATGAAATGTTTATTGGATTTATAAATAACGAATCGGCAGGAGCAGTAATCCTTCAGAATGAAGATCGAATATTTTGGCCTAATGAAAACGAGAAAGACTCTCTTTATATACATAAACTTTCCGTTCGAAGAAAGTTTGCTAAAAAAAGGTGTTGCTGTAACCATCATTAAATGGGCTAAGGAACGGGCAAAAATACAGAAGAAAAAAAATATATAAGACTTGACTGTGCGGCTGATAGGCCGAAATTATGCTACTTTTATGAGAATCAGGGTTTTGTGAAAGTTGGGGAGGGAGTTATCGATAAGATGCATATTGCTTTTTATGAATATGAGCTTTTATGAAGATTACAGCAGGTGAGGATTTGTACAAAGAGATGCGGTGACTAGAATAAAGTCGGAGTTTATAAAAATTACTTCTCTTATTCAAGAAGAACGATCTGCTTCTTGATATTTTTCGGTATAACGCAAACTTTTTTTTGTTTTGAACGCCTTTCTGGGTCGCCTGATACGACAAGAGGCTGATCCGCATATTCGGGATGTCGCGCCTTTTCGATGGAGGCATAAAACGATAACATGTCGACGAGAAATATGACCTTGATCATCATGCAAACATATGTTTGCATAAAATAACTTTCTTGTGGGGTATTGGACGAAGAGGCATTATAAGAACATCGTGCTTTTGTTTTGGTTCATTAATTGGTAGTTCGACAATAAAAGTCAAAAAGTAACATATTTCTTGTGTTACTATGGCAGTGTATAGTGATGAACTATAGAACTATCAGTTAAAGAGGAGGGTGGTGCGAATAAAAAATAATAGGACAAGAATAGAAATGATCCAAGCGTCGATCCGGAGGCAATGGAAGACAAACAGTGTTGGCTAACTCTGTTATTTGCAAAATAATCTGATTGTTCCAAATGATTTTCGAACTCTGTCATCTTATAATCTGAGAGGAGAATATTCATGATTTTAAAAAATGGACACTTCACAGGAAATATAATAAAAATTGTTATGGTCATATTATTTGCTTTAAGTCTTTCATTTATGGCGAAATCGATAGCACATGCTGATGAAAATGTAAACGTTATTGAAGATGTAAAAATTAACGGTGATGATGTGGGCATTGAATCATATCAGATTGAAGGGACTATTAGTCCCAATAGTAACGCCATGGCACCTTCTCGCTTTACCATGACTTCAGGCTCTACAATAGATTATGATATCACTTGGTCTCCCCGACCAGGTATAGTTAGAGTCGGTATCTACAACCATAACACAGAACAAATTACATGGACTTCTTCGGGTAGTACTCCGAGAAGCGGAACGATAACCATTAATAATCCAGGTCTCTATAGCTTCATAGTTGGTAACACGACCGATACAACGATTAATGTATCAGGTACGTATGATCCCAAACCTTGAACTTCTTTAAGGTTTATTATGCAACCGAACGCAATAAATAATAAAAACCCCTTGCATAATTAAACTACATAATGTAGAATGAATATAAACTTACATTGTGTAGGCGTTTTTTTGCGAAGGGGGTGCAGGTTCGATTTATACTCCTTGACGATAGATTTTATTCAACAGCCTTGTTCTTGTATGTTTGAAAGGAGTTTGATGACAATGAAAAGAATCAAAAGAAACAGAAGCAAGAAGAAGTCAATTTTATCAGTAAGCTTTATGGCAGCATTAATGATTGGACTACTTGGAACAGCAGTTGCCTTTGCTGCAGATGGAAAACAAACAGGAAAAGAAATTCAACAAGAAACTTTGATACCAGTGGAAGAAGCGAATGAAGAATTTGCTCCAGGCGATCCAAACGGGGATGCTACAGAAGGTGAGCCTACTGCAGAACAGGAAAAAGAAGAGAACCCAACATTAGAAAAATTAATTGAAGTTGAAAGCGTTAATGAAACATTTGCTCCTGATGGAGACGCTACTGAAGAGTAATCTCTGATCCGAACGAGCGCTTCTTACAGCGCTCGTTTCTTTTGGCTTGACGTTTTCAATCGTATCATGTAATTTAACTACGATGGATAGTTTAATGTGAGAAGAGTGATAAACATGCAGAAAATGTCCCAATCAGAAAAACAAATTATGGAGATCATTTGGCGTAACAATCGGCCCCTAACAACAGCGAGATCATAACACAGCTACCTGAAGGAAAGTCATGGAAGCGAAACACAGTGATCACCTTTCTTTCTAGGCTCATCGACAAAAACATTGTAAAGGCAACCAGGGTTGGTCGGGCTTACCACTATGAGGCTTGTATGTCTGAAGAAGAATACCGATCGTTGGAAACGAAGCATTTCATCAATGAGGTGCACAAAGGATCGGTGTCTGGCTTCTTGCAAACCTTAACGGATAGCGGGGATCTCACGAAAGAGGACATCGAGGATTTGATAAAGAAATTGAGTGAGTAGGAGGTAGTACACACATGGTAGAACTATACTTGCATATTGTAATTATGTCTCTATTAACCAGCTTCGTGTTCATCACTTTAAAGCTGGTAAGCAAGTTCACACGCAATACCTTTTCCGCAACGTGGCATTATTACTCCTACTCACTCTTGTTCACCCTATTTGTGATACCATTATACAATTGGCTGCCAGTGAGTGCTGAGACGGCGATTCCCTCTTTCACACTGCCTGTTGAGGATACAACATGGAGTAATATGGTGCTGAATCCCATTGCCGGAACCCTCTTGATTGGTAGCTTCATTTATGTCACCGTGCATATTGTCCGTTATCAAAACATGCAGCGCAAATTAAGAGAAATATGTACGATCTTGAGTGTTGAGCAACACCTTGAGGCTCTAGAATGGAGTAAAAAGAAATTAAGCATCAAAAGAGAAGTTATCGTGTATTCGTCACCTTATATGACGACACCCTTCATTTATGGTTTGTGGAAGCCAAAAATTGTACTGCCTCCGGTTTCTTTTACAGAGGAAGAACTGCGGCATATATTCCTACATGAGCTTATGCATTATAAAAGGAGAGATTTATGTCTAAAGGTCGTGTTGACATTTATCCAAGCACTGCACTGGTTTAATCCCATTGCATACATGGCCCGGCGAGATCTCGATCTCTATGGAGAGTATTCCTGTGATGAAAAAGTAACAAATGAGATGGTCACTTCCGAACGGAAACGATATTGTGCACTGCTTCTCAGAGTGATATGGAATGAGATTGATCAGAAACATGGTTATTACATGGCGATGAGTCAGGGCGCCTAAGCTGGAAAAACGCATAGCAACAATTCTAAAGAGGAGACCGGGTAAAAAGAAAGGAAAAGTATTGCTTGGTGTTATCATTACGGTTATTTTAGTAACATCTGGAACGATGGTCGGCTATACGGTCGATGAGCATACAGAACTTTCTTCGTTAGAAATCCCAAGTCATAATAATATTATTTTTGAGGAGAGGCCTGTTGGTGAAGAATGGCCGCCTATTGATCCTTCAATTGACGGATATGAATTAGATTGAAAACAGAATAACCTACACCCGAAATGAGCTTCCGAGTCAAAACGCAACACAAATGAATTTAACACAATCATAATATGTTAGATTAGATATTAACCATTAAACCTTGGTATACAAGGGTTT
>BAXO01000162.1 GCA_001310555.1 Bacillus sp. JCM 19058 | reverse complement strand
CGGAATGGTCGGAAGAGTGAGCGGAATGGTCGGAAGAGTGAGCGGAATGGTCGGAAGAGTGAGCGGAATGGTCGGAAGAGTGAGCGGAATCGCCGGGAGAGCGAGCGGAATCGTCAGGAGAGCGTTCGGATTCGTCGAAAGAGTCGAATCCATAGGCAGCTACCCTTCACTTTCCTAGAGAAAAACCATGAAAGCATCGCCCTCCAAATGGATAAAGAACGTCGTCTACGAGCTTTATTACGAATGCTTTATCACCTGCTCGATAAAATTGTTCGAAGGCGTTGATAAATAGGTTGGAGAATTCCGGGTCGAACCGCTTTAATGCCCGGACCGTCCATTTCGATGAACCAACCCATTGTTTGTGGGTACGCAAGTAAAATTCGCTGAGCAGCTCAGCTAAAGTGTTGGCGATGAAAAGCTCCTCTGCTCGGATGCTTGCTCCGATAAAATCATCAAGTGCGTCTGTGATAAAATACCGCTTTATTTTAATCGTTTCTTCAGACCATTCCTCTGGGCCTTTCGCTAACAGATCTTGTGCCTCAAGTCGTATAGACTTTAAAGCATCGCTATTTTTTAAGATGATCCCTTCAGCTACCATTCTTGGTAAAGATGGTTGAGCTCTTTTCCGATCCGTTTCAAAAAAGTCCTTGTAGGATTCAAAATTATGAACAAAGGCTTCGATAGGCCAGCCAAATGCTATAAAAGACTCGCGGTAAGCTGAGGAAAGACGTTGATCGAAAATGACGATATCCAAATCTGATGTTTCTGTCGCCTCACCTCTAATGACACTTCCGGCTAATAGCGCGGCGTGACAGTCGGGAAAATAAGTTGAGGCGACTTGTCTAGCAGCTTCGATAGCTTGAGCTTTAAACAAAATGCCCGCCTCCAAGTATTAGTTAATAGTGAAGAATACATCAATGCTGTAAAAGAGTCAATAAAAAACGTTACGAATGCCCTTGTTTAGCTAATGCGGATTTTAATAAATAGCCTACTCCTAATCCAATCAATACACCTGGTAGTGGGTTATCAAAGAATAGCCCAATTCCTGCACCGATAATGACAAAGCCGTATATAATAATGTCTCCATTTTTCATATTCAATCATCTCCTCTTTAATCATCTATTTAAACCGCATGAAGAATCTGGTCGGAGGGTAGGTGCGAAGTTCTTCTCCTTGAATTTGTCATCGTTCGGTTTTGCGAAACGAGTTCGCTCGTTCCAATGAGAAGCGGTTTTCGCAAAAGAAAACGGGATAGATTCGTTGCGAAAAGTGACCCTGTTGAAGTTCGACAACTGTTCTTTTAATACGCAATAAGCAAAGTACAAAGGCAAGCACTTCGACTTTCGCAGGGATCTAAATACGCTCATCACGACAAGGCACCGGAGGTATAAAGTGCAATCGCAGGCTTCCCTAATCAACCCACGCTCGATTAGTAATAAGCGAGTGGTCCATGTCATATCCACAGTCAGCTGGATGGAATTCAATGAACTAAAATATTCCCTGAGGACGTTTTGAGGTGAACTTGATACGTTCCGTCTCCCGATTGACCGGTCGTTTCCTTGTTATTTTCTTCAAGGTTAATGAATGGAATATCGACCGAACGTCTCCCGCTACCTGATTGTAATAACCAATTAGCTGAGGCGCAGTTTCGGAAAGAGTCATTTTCACATGTCCACTCGTTCTAGCGATGCTAATATTGCCTTGGAGCTTGACAATGTCAAGAGAGATGCCCCCACTCGTACCATTCGATTGAAAGTTTGGGGCGACAAACTCAACAGCCTCAATCTTACCTGAAGAGCCTATTGCAATGATCTCACCGGTAAAATTAGAAGGAATGATCACTTGGAGCTGCGGGCTGTTCCAGACATTTAACGATTGAATGAAATTCCGGTTTAAACGAATATTCATCTGTCGCTCCCCTCTCTCAATCTCTGGCTGATCGTAAGCGGATAGTAAAGATGCTTCGAGTTCGTCTTCATCAGTGGATTTCAAGATTAACTTCGTACTGCCGTGGTCGATTTGAATGGTTTCGATACCCTCTAGTGATGTACGGACTCCTTCATTTTCACCCTCTCCAAAGCAGGAGACTAGAGTAGAAATGAAAAGAATTAAAAATAGCATCGGATGTTTTAGCAATGATGGTCCTCCTTTTCGTAATTGCCAATTCATTATACAAAATGACATCACGTCAGCTTCAAGAGGGTTTTAATAAAAATTTCAGACCTATAAATAATCAACTCCGTTAAAGATGAGAATGAGTCCGACTATACATAGCGCCCAAGACGCAGCTGAACTTTTATTATTCTCAAGTTTCGAGCGGATTTTTTCGAGCGGGGCTTGCAGCCATGCTCCGAAAAGGGAATACAGAGTGAGCAAGCAGAGCGCCGGCAGGATCATTAAAAGGTTATAGAGTGCTAGCATTGGAAGCCACTCGCTACTGCCAATATGAGCAGTCGTCATAATCCCAATCGCCGCAAAATATGGTAGTGCAGTTGCTACCTCGATGAAGAATGTAGTCACTCCTAATAAAACTAAGGCAATCGGTTTAGTAGAGACCGGGGCAGAAGGGAGCGTCCTTTCTTTAGCCGGCATAAAAAAGCTCCAAACAAACATGACTCCGCCGCCAAGAGTCACTGTCCAACTGACTGTTTTATTTTCCATTAAACGCTCGAACGATGGAACTAAAGCGTCCAAACCGAGCATGAGTGCAGCCCCAAGAGTAAAATATAAAATGGCAACCGTAAGCAAATAGGTGAGCAGGGAAGCTAGTAATTTGCTTCGACCGCGAAGTAAAAAATAGACGGTTACGCCAATCATTGTAGGGCTTAGCATATCAAGTAGAGCGAGCACTCCAATAGATAATAGCTGCTCTAGTGTCATTGTTCTCCTCCATTTTCATCGTTACTGTTTTCTAAATAAACTTCCCATGCCTGTTCCATCAGTGTAAGAAGCTCCGGTTCGACCGGATAGAGCCCTATTTTTTTCTGATTGCGTCGGCGATTTGCGAATGTCCCATAGCTTGTTGATAAAATCCTCTTCACCTTTAAAATCCTCATTCGCTTTTTGAATCATACGTCTGATAATTCGCTGCACATGAGGGGAATCGGGACGATGGTGGCGGAGTTGCTTAATTTGGCCCAGCAAGGCGATCCATTCGAGGGAATCCGGGTCACTGTAGCTCATATTAGGGAGCCTGCTAAGCAAATGGGCTTCCTTTTCGTTAAATAATTGTGCTCTAAATTTTTCACGCGCCTTTTTATCCTGCCTTGATAAGCGAATGAGTTCATGAATAGAAGGCCAGCTCAGACCTCCTTCCAACGAAAGTGAATTAAGCAGCTCGCGTAAGGAAGCCTCTGTCTGTTTTAGCTTTTGCTGTTCCTGCATAATGTAGCTGAGCTGATTATTAAGCTGTGTACGCCAATCCCATTCGCGTTCCTGTAGAATTTCTTTTATTTCCTGCAGCTTAAACCCCATCGTTTTAAAAAAATTCAATTTGCTGCAACGTGATTAAGTTTTCCTCTGAATAAAGGCGGTGGCCGCCAGGAGTAAAGCCTGCTGGGATCAATAAACCAATATGATGGTAGTGGCGCAATGTTCTCACGGTAAGGCCCGTTTTCTTCTTAAGCTCTTGTATGGTTATCACTTGTCCGACTTCCTTTCATTTCTGCTTATCATTATACAAAATGACGTTACGTCATTTTCAAGTGCTTTTTGTGAAATTCAGATCGTTATTGATGGATGTTTCACTTTATCCCACAATTTTCAACTTCTATTTTATCGGATTGTAACATTTTTTTTGTAAAATGACTGTCAGGAATATGATAAAAGTCAGAGTTTGAGGAGGTAGCGAAATGACTGCTGCTTCAGCAAGAAGTCATTACTTAGACAATGCCAAATTCATATTGATTTTCCTAGTGGTGTTCGGTCATGTCATTAGTCCACTAAAAGGGGAGGAGAACTTCCTTTTTACATTATATGCTGTCATTTACATGTTCCATATGCCGGCCTTCGTATTAGTTTCAGGGTTATTTGCTAAAGGCTATCGGAAAAAAGGTTACGTGTTGCGACTGATGAAGAAGCTTTTACTGCCTTACTTGATTTTTCAAGGTATCTATTCCGTTTTTTATTATTGGAGCGGAGATGAAGCGGCACTCACATTTAATATGCTCGATCCGCACTGGACGTTATGGTTTT
>BAXO01000161.1 GCA_001310555.1 Bacillus sp. JCM 19058 | reverse complement strand
CCGTTCCTGAAGGAGCATCGAGCTTACGATCATGGTGTCGTTCAATAATCTCGACATCGGGCATGAATTTCGCTGCCTGCTGCGAAAATTTCATCATCAAAATCGCGCCAATCGCAAAGTTCGGCGCAATAATAGCCCCGAGCTCTTTTTCCTCCGCCTGTGCTCTCAGCTCCTCAATATCCTGCTCTGAAAAGCCTGTCGTTCCAACGACCGGCCGCACTCCATGTTCGAAGGCGATTTCCATATGCTGGCGACCAAAAGCTGGCGCCGTCAAATCGATCAGCACATCGATGTCATGCTCTGAAAAGCAACGGGCCATATTTGTATAGATAGGAACCTCATGCTCGGATATTCCGGTAAAATCCTTAAGCAGGCTACCATCACCCTTCCTGTCGATGACGGCATCGAGCGAAAACCCTTCCGTTTCCATCACGAGCTTTACTGCTTCTTGCCCCATATTTCCGCGTGGTCCGGCGATTGCTATCCTCACTTTACTCACTTTGTTCACCTTCCTTTCTTGTCCAACGGTCCTTGTCTCTCGTCTGAAACTTTTCCATCACGAGGTCAAAGGCTTCCTCTAAGTCAATATGTAACGAATTAGCAAAACAAATTAAAACAAATAACAAATCGCCCATTTCCTGTTCCATCGTCCGTTCTTCCTCTGACGACTTCTTCGGCTTTTCGCCATAAAAATGGTTCACTTCCCTTGATAATTCACCAAGCTCCTCCGTCATTCGTGCAAGCATCGCAAGCGGCTAAAATAGCCCTCTTCAAACTGGCCGATAAAATCGTCGACCTCATGCTGCATAGCCTTCATCGATTTGTTCTCCATTAAATTGTCTCACTCCCTCCTTTCTACATGTTAGCGAATGCGGAGCATTTTGACAAATGCTAAAAATGCCCTTCTTTTTCAAGCCCACCATAAACACAAACGGGAAGGCAAGCGACCACCGCTACGATTTAGGTAGATTTTTTACAGTACGCGAACTAGCTCAACCATTGTAATAGCGTCCATTATTGATTATAGTTATCTTGTGTTATTTTGATTAGGAGCTGATTTTATGTCCTTCCACTTGAAAAATATTATTTTCATTATTATTGGCTCAGCCGTAATGTCTTTTGGTCTCGTCTATTTTAATATGGAGAATCAATTGGCGGATGGGGGCTTTACCGGCATTACTTTAATTTTGTATTTTATGTTTTCCTTTAATCCGGCAATTTCGAATATATTGCTTAATATCCCAATTTTTATTATCGGCTGGCGCATACTCGGTCGGACGACTTTTATTTACACGCTGATCGGAACCATTAGTGTATCGATCTTTTTACAATTATTTCAACGCTTTCAGCTGATCCGAATCCCGCTTCATGATGATATGACGTTGGCTGCCTTGTTTGCTGGAGCTTTTATCGGAGTAGGACTGGGAATTGTGTTTCGTTACGGCGGGACGACAGGTGGAGTCGATGTGATTGCCAAGCTCGGTTTTCGCTATCTCGGCTGGAGTATGGGACGGACAATGTTCATTTTTGATGCACTCGTCATTACGAGCTCGTTAATTTATTTAAACTATCGCGAGGTCATGTATACGCTCGTCGCTGTTTTTATTGCGGCTAAGGTGATTGATTTTATCCAGCAAGGCTCCTATTCGGCGAAGGCTGCATTTGTTATTTCTGAACAGGTTCCGGCAATTGCCGAGACGATTATTCATGAGATGGATCGCGGCGCAACCTTGCTGCAAGGGCGAGGCAGCTTTACAAAAAGCGAAAAGGAAGTATTGTACTGTGTCGTTGGTCGGAACGAACTCGTCCGCTTAAAGAATCTCGTTGAACGAATTGATCCCCACGCGTTTGTAACGGTGAATGATGTCCAGGATGTCATAGGAGAAGGCTTTACGCTCGACGAACATAAAAAGCCAATCCGAGTTCAATAGCCGCTCAGCATGAAACGTATTTGTAACTCGGACCAACAGGCTGCATACTCTCCACCTGATTAAATGTCGCAATGCCAAAATAAGTTATTGCGGTTTCCCATTTATGGGTTAGCTGAGTCGCCTGAATCCAAACAAGCTTTTAGTTATCATAAAGAAGTTCTAAAGGAGTTGATACAACGTGTCAACCAATAAGAAAAATGTTTACGAGCAGCTATGAGAAACAAGGAACAAAAAAAAGAAGGCTGCCTCTGCATTTTTTTGAGAAGTTCCGGCTACCGAAGTCTTCAGGACTCAGTAATATTATTATGTTTATCTGTTACGCTTAACTGTTCGGTTTCATATAGCATTAATTATAAAGTTTAAGCACTTGCGCGTTGCTTTTATGGCATTTACGCACTCATAACCGTAATAAATAGTGAGGGTTAGAAAAACTTGTTGAACGTGCGTATAATTTTGCTCTTTTAAATCGTTATACATAATGAATAAAAAAAAGGAGGCTATTATGACTGTTTCTCGTGATCAAAAGCTTTCAATTTATGATAAATCTCGAGAGCTTAAAACAGAGTTCAACCAATTAATTGATGAATTTACAGACGGTTTGTGGAAGTATTGTCGTTATTTAACTGGTTCACCTTGGGATGGTGAAGATTTGTATCAAGAAACAATGTTAAAGGCGTTTGGTAGTATACATCAACGATGGCATTCAACAAACCCCAAATCATATTTATACAGAATAGCGACTAATACATGGATTGATCATTGTCGTAGAGAAAAAAAAGAATAATTGGCAGTTTAGAGGAAGAAGAAGTTCCTGCTGTAGAAAATTCCGATGCTTTAGATGTGGAAGAAGCTCTTAATCATCTAGCAAGCCTTTTTACTCCTAGACAATGTGCTGTCTTTCTACTCATGGAAGTATTCTCCTTTACAGCTAAAGAAGTGGCAGGTATTGCTCGGACAACTCCAGGTGCTGTCTATGCTACTGTACAACGCATGCGTAAAAAATTGAATAACCCGACTGAAGCAAAGTCAAGCTGTATATCAAAAATCCATAAAAAAGTGAGGATACTATTATTGAAAAATACTTAAATGCATTGAATAATGGGGATCTTGAAGAGCTGCTGTCTATTTTTAGTGACGATGCTCATAATGAAGCTTCATTAGGTTTCCAGGAGTTTACTAAGGATGAAATGCGCTCAGGCTCTATGAAGTTCGGTTTACCTGGTTTCCGAGCTGAAGGATACCAACTTTGGGGAAAAAAATGTCATTGTTGTTTTTTATGATGGAGAACAAGGTGCAGAAGTTCACGATATTCAGTATCAAGACATTGAAAATGGGAAAATTGTTCATCATCGTAGTTATTATTTTAGAAAGGAATTTATGTTTGCAGCTTCTGAAGAGTTAGGTTACCCGGTACAAATCGATAAACCAGTTGTTGATTGGAATAGAAATTGAAAAGATAAGATAATATTTTCGCTCTTCAAGAAAAGGGAGCCTCAGCGGCGTTCGCTCAGGCTCTTTTTTTTCGTTTACTCGTATCGATTAATCTCTGTTCGCTAAAAGCATGAGCACGAACCGCATTAACTCCATCAAGGCAACGACAGCTCCGGCGACATAAGTCAGTGCCGCTGCATCCAACACCTTTTTCGTATCACGTTCCTCTTCGTTTCGGATCACACCGGTCGAGATGATTTGATCCATTGCTCGGCTGCTTGCGTTAAACTCTACCGGCAAGGTCACAAACTGGAATAAAACAGCTGCCGCCATAAAAATAACACCAAGCCAGGCGAGTCCAGTCAACCCAAAAATCATACCGCCAATAATTAACCAAATGGATATGTTCGAACCGAAGCTAGCCACTGGAACTAAGGCACTACGGACGCGGAGAAACGTATATTCCTCCTGATCTTGAATCGCGTGTCCTACTTCATGAGCAGCTACTGCTGCTCCGGCGACAGAGTTGCCATGATAATTGTTTGAAGACAAGCGCACAACCTTTGAACGCGGATCGTAATGATCCGTTAGCTGCCCTCGGACTTCCTCAATCCCAACATCGTAGAGACCGTTTGATCGAGGATCCGTCGTGCAACTTGCGCACCGGTAAGACCAGAAGACGCAGGTATTTGTGAATATTTTTTTATATGCGCTCTTCACCCTCATTTGTGCCCAGATCGGAATGATCATTAAAATCGCAAAGTACAAAATAAACATTGGTAAGCTCATGTTCTTGCACCACTCCCGTTTCATTTAGTTATCCCGCATGAACGGGCAGTAATTACCCCCGTCTCAAAAAGTAGAAAAGACTTTCAGGTAGGGCCTAACTGCCTATCCATCCCAATTGGTTCAGCTAACTA
>BAXO01000160.1 GCA_001310555.1 Bacillus sp. JCM 19058 | reverse complement strand
CTCCGATATAAGGACTTGTTCCTTCTAAAGGCAGAAATGAGCCTGTTCCTGAGCTAGTAAAGCTGCAATGACTGTAGTTACCAATATGCCGGCCCCGGCTCGCCCGAGCTCCTCTCTGACCGAATTGATGTGAGAGCGAGGGACAAAGGCGACGACCTTCTTTAATGCAACTGTTTGCGTCGGAGCAAGCACTTCCGTCTTCTCCAGACCAAGTGCATCAGCCAACATATCATTTACCCCCCTTTGGCTATATCGAGGTTCGTATGAGCGGCATAAATTGTCACATCATACTTGATTGCTTTTTCAACGATTCTGCCATGAGCGGTCGTTAAATCGATTTTTTTTTAACGGCCTGAAAAGGAGCGGGTGATGCGCAATAATAAAATCGACCTGCTTTTCGATTGCTTCGTCTATGACCTCCTCAAGCACATCAAGGCTACCATGACTTTTTTTTACTGGCTTATCCAGCTTCCCAATCATCAAGCCATTTTTATCGCCTTCTACTGCCAGCGATTGAGGTGACCAAGCCTCGAATTGTTGAATTAATGCTTGTCCGTTGATTTCTTTTCCCATGAAAGAACCTCCTCAACCATTTTGATTCGCTCGTTTAGCTCTTGTTTTTTTTCGCTCAGCTCATCCGATGGTGCAGCTTGGCCGATTTGTCTTAATACCCGATGCCAGTTCGCTGCTTCCATTGACCATTTCTGTAAAAAGGTTGGTCCTCTTCTCTCGCTCAAATAAGGGCCGAGCAACAGCTTCCGCTCCCGCCCATGCTCGTATAATGCATGATCAATTCCTCGTTCAGCAACTACTATTTCGTAAATTTTACCGTCCTCGCACAGTATATCCTCATCTATTAGCCTCCAGTCGTTTGTATACAACCATTCCCGAATGTGGATTGCGGCAACGTTTGGCTGAAGTACAAGCCTTTGCACTCCGGCTAATTCCTTTTTTCCTTCTTCCAAAATAGAAGCGATTAATCCCCCTCCCATTCCGGCAATCGTTACAACTTCGACTCGATCGTCTTTCGTAATGACCGCTAGGCCATTGCCTTTTCTAACGTCTATCCGTCCATTCAGCTTGCTGCGTCTAACTTGATTTCGCGCGGATTGATATGGTCCTTCATTTAATTCTCCAGCAATTGCTCGCCTTGTTTGATCCTGCAAGCAGAGATAGCAAGGCAAGTAGGCATGGTCTGAGCCTATATCGGCAATTGTCGCTCCTTTCGGAACATAGTTAGCAACTCGAAGCAGCCTTTTAGACAAATGTTTATCGTTCATGCTCATTCCTCATTTTTTTGTAAACTCGGTTCAGTTTGCTGAAACAGTTGAAATCAGAGATTCTAGTTAAGCTCCGCATAGAGCCGTAGGGAATCGAACCTAAAAAATCATAATCTCTAATTGAAGTCGGCAAGCTCCATTATGTACGAGCGTCCCTTTATTTTAAGCGAGCCACTCCGACGGGATGAGCCGTTTGTTCAATCTTGGAGTAAATGCGGCCTAGACTCAATGTAAGCATTGCAAAGTTTCAGGTTCATAAATGGTCTGTCGATTTATACCTCGCGGTGCCAGCATCACAAATCTCGATTCTAACCTGAATAAAAGACGAGAGGTCTAGGCTCTCGTCTTTTATCTATTCCGCTAGCAAGTACTGAGCAATCGCATCAGCTTCAACATCATTTAGTTGAGACTGAGCAGGCATGCTTCCTGTCCCTTGCAATATAATCTCGACAATTTCCTCTTCCGAGTATTTACCTGACAGGTTTGAAATGTCTGGACCACTCGCTCCAGTCAAATCGTTTCCGTGACAAGCGATACAAGACTGAGCCGCAAGCTCCTCTCCTGCCACGACCGGATCTTCAAATTCTTCTACTTCCTCTACCTCTTCTTCGTCTGATTCCAATGCCTCTCGCTGATTTAAACCGACGAAGGAAAGCGTAATCGTCAATAAAATTCCAACGATGGCGATAATCGCAAACGGTATAAGCGGTTTTCCTTTCACAGCCACAATCCTCCTTTACCCCAAAAATCGTATCCTTACGTCCAGAATTATGTAGTTGGACAACAAACTCCCTTTCCATTTTACTTGATCTCTGTGTACGTGAAAAGGGATTCTCACTAGTTTTGCTTATTTTGTCACTCTTTTATTCCACTGGCCCCTATTTAATATATCCAAAAAAAAGCCGGTGGCAACAAATCCGACGATTGCCGCCAAGAGAAACAGCCTCATTCTCCACTTGATTCCGATCACGAGGCAGCCGAAAGCACCTAGCAGCATTACTAAAGCTAATGGATTTCTTGGATGCTCGAATAAAAACAAAACGAGATTGATGCATACCAATAATAGCATAAAAATCGCAGTTAACAAAAAAAAGTTGAGCCATCAAGACTGAGCTTTGCCACATCGGCTTTATAAAAGAACAAACAGCAATCGTAAAAATAGTTACGAGCACCGTTTGCATTCCGATCGAAAAATCAGTAAAATAAATGACAATAACAGTAAATAGCAAACAAATTAGAACTGCGGCTAATAAAAGTACCGGCTTTAATCCATCCTGCCAATGGAATAGCATGCGCTTACGGGTAGTCTCGCCCTCTGTGTAAAGATTTAGCAAAAAATCACAATAATGAGCAGGTAATAGGTTAGAATCGCGCCAATATTTGATTTCTTGCGTAACGATTTTTTTTCTGACTGGCTCCATCCAATTCCTCCTAGGGCAATGGAAAAAAATGGCTCACTTCAACAGAAGCAAACCATTTATTTTCCATCCAGTTATTCCAGAAAGTCTTTCAAGCGTTTGCTACGACTAGGATGACGGAGCTTGCGCAAAGCCTTTGCTTCTATTTGACGAATTCGCTCACGGGTCACACCGAATACTTTCCCTACTTCCTCAAGTGTCCGAGTTCGACCGTCGTCAAGTCCAAAGCGGAGCCGCAAGACATTCTCCTCCCGATCGGTTAACGTATCGAGTACATCCTCGAGCTGTTCCTTGAGCAGTTCGTAAGCAGCTGCATCTGACGGGGCAAGAGCTTCCTGATCCTCGATAAAATCGCCGAGATGAGAATCGTCTTCTTCGCCGATCGGCGTCTCTAAAGAAACGGGTTCCTGCGCTATTTTCAGGATTTCACGCACTTTTTCCGGAGAAAGCTCCATTTCATCCGCAACTTCCTCAGGAGTCGGTTCGCGGCCGAAATCCTGTAGAAGTTGACGTTGGACACGAATTAGCTTATTGATTGTTTCCACCATATGGACAGGAATTCGAATCGTTCTTGCCTGATCGGCAATCGCTCGAGTAATAGCCTGTCTAATCCACCAAGTTGCATATGTGCTGAATTTAAAGCCTTTTTCGTAATCGAACTTTTCAACCGCCTTAATTAAACCCATATTCCCTTCCTGAATCAAATCAAGGAAGAGCATACCGCGGCCGACATAACGTTTTGCAATCGAGACAACTAGACGAAGGTTGGCTTCTGCCAAACGGCGTTTCGCTTCCTCGTCCCCTTGCTCAATCCGCGTCGCTAGTTCAATTTCTTCCTCAGCCGAAAGAAGGGGAACCCGTCCAATTTCCTTCAGATACATTCGCACCGGATCGTTAATTTTTATACCCGGAGGCACACTAAGGTCATTCAAGTCAAACTCTTCTTCTTCCTTAGCTGCCTGCTGAAGGTTGGTCCATCATCTGTTTCGTTTAATACCTCTATCCCTTGCTCTCCGAGGTACTCAAAAAATTCATCCATTTGATCGGAATCCTGGTCGAACGCCGCGAGCTTCTCTGTAATTTCCGCAAACGTCAAAACCCCTCGCTTCTTTCCGATCTCTACTAACTGTTCCTTCACTTGATCGATGGACAACTCACCTTCTGCCAATGGGCGTACTGGTTTCTCTGCCATTCGATCCCCTCCTTCCATTGTTCACGAAACAAATTATCCAGAAAATTGAAGTGCTTGCTTCAACTGAATAATTTCCATTTTCAGCCTTGCGGCAATGACTGGATCCCGCTCTTGCTTCATCTCAAGTTCCTTCTGCTGTATGTCTACCCATTTGGGATAACTTTCAATCAGCTTCATATAGTCATCTAGCTCTTGTTCAGAGCATTGTTCGTTAATGGCAAGCATCGCAAGCTCCGTAGCTACTTTTACAAGCTTTTTATCTTCCAGTCGGCGAATAAATTGACTGGAATTAGGAGAATTTCCTTCACCGTAAAAGGCAAATAGATGAGCAGCGAGCGCCTGATATTCATCAATATTAAATTTCCCGCCGATTCTAAACTGGACGCGTTCGGCTATATCTGCATCCCGCATCATATGGGCAATGAGCAGCCGTTCGGCATTTTGAAATCTAGGCCTTAATTTCCTTTGTTCAAAATCCTTGTGGGTGGACCTACCCGCTTTCCTATATTGCTCTGGGGAATTTTTGCGCTTCGCCCGATAAATCTGATACTGCTCTTGCTTTAATGCGTCGAGTGATAAGGAAAACTCCTCGGAAAGCTGCCTCAAATAATGATCACGTTCAACCGCTCTCGGAAGGCTAGCTATTTCTGTTAGTATTTCTTCGATATAACGCAGCCGTTCTCCTTCATCCTGCAGATTTTTTCCTTTTTCGCA
>BAXO01000159.1 GCA_001310555.1 Bacillus sp. JCM 19058 | reverse complement strand
GTGAATATCTTAAACCCTGAAATCGTTGTTTTTGGGGGGGAATTTCGAACGCAGGCACTTTCATTTTTAGATAAAGTAACAAGGAAGATTAATCCCATCGTTTTGACAGCACAAAATGAAGGGATTCGTTACGAATTAAGTTCCTTAGGAAATGAAAGTGAAGTTTTGGGAGCTGCAAGTTTGGTCATTCAGCAATTATTCAGCCCAGTGAATTCAATTTTTAACTAATTGACAATAGGAAGGAAAGTAATCATGCGAGTTGACCAGACCAAAAGCAGGAGCAAAGAGCAAGTAGATATACTAAATGAAGGTCGGCGTCTTTTCATTGGTATTGATGTAGGTGGGACAAATATAAAAGCGGCCATCATTTCAGATGATGGCGGGATTCTCCATCATACAATTACTGACAATAATGCTTCTCAAACCTGTGTTTTCAATACGATAAAGAAAGTAATCAAGAAATTAATTCTTTTTAGTCAATCGAATCATTGGTCTGATATTCAAGCGATAGGAATAGCTGTCCCAGGACGAGTTAATAGAAAAGAAGGGGTGGTGATTAGAGCTAGTAATTTGAATTGGACCCTCTTCCCATTGAAGCAAAAAAATAGTAGAAGAGTTTCAATTGGAGACTGTCATAATGAATGATACTAACGCAGCTGCTCTTGGAGAATATAATAGTGGAGCAGTTTACACAGATAGCTTTATGTGTATTACTTTAGGGACGGGTATAGGAGCAGGAATTGTTTTGAATGGTTCACTTTACGAGGGGCAAAACTATTATGCAGGTGAAATTGGACATTTAGTAATGAACCTCAGGGTCCGAAGTGTACCTGTGGAAAAATCGGTTGTTTGGAAGCGTTATCATCAGGAGCAGGCATTGTTAAGCGCTTTATCGACTTTTCACAAAATGAGAGCTCAGCTTATTTTGCGGATGATTCGATACCAAGATTACAGAATATACAGCTTAGAGATATTGTGAATTTAGCTAATCAAGGTGAGCCTCTATCTTTACAACTTTTAGAAGAGTCATCTAATTTACTCGGGCTAGCAATTACGTATGCTGTCGAGCTTCTAGATATTGACACGGTCGTCATAGCAGGAGGGGTCGTAAAAATGGATTGGCCATTAGTGGAGAAAATTAACGAGGCTGTAAATCGTTATTCTAATCAGTCAATCCCAATCCGTGTTATAAAATCAACACTTATCGATTACTCAGCAATTTTCGGGGTCACTTATCAATGGATAAAAAACCATGAGTTCAGACGTGAGGAAGGATAATTCCTCAAAACTTCTTTTTTTCGACCGTTGCAAAAAGTAACTATTATTAAAAAGTAAATTAAAGAAGGGGTGTAATTGATGGATGATAAACAATTGATTCGCATTGGTCTTGTAGGAGCGGGAATGATGGGAAGTACTCATAGTAAAGCCTATCAGCAAGTTGAGGGAGCAAGAGTTGTCGCTATTTGTGACAACGTTCAGCAACGAGCAGCAACTTTAGCTGATCGTTTGGGAGCGGCAGTATATTCATCAGTGAGTGAGATGCTAGAACGTATTGAAATAGATGCGATTGATATATGCATACCGACTCCTCAACATCGGGAAGTTGTCGAATTAGCAGCTTCAAAAGGGAAGCATATCCTTTGCGAAAAACCAATTGCATCGTCTATAGAAGATGCTGAGGCCATGATAGATATATGTGAAAGGAATCGAGTCACGTTGATGGTCGGACATGTTACTCGCTTTTTTCCAGATTATCAAACAGCCAGAAAACAGGTAAAGTCTGGTGAGATTGGATCACCTGCCGTTGTTCGCCTAATTCGCTCAGGGGCTTTTCCAGAAAGAGGGTGGTATAGCGATTATGCACAGAGTGGTGGTCCTTTACTAGATTTAGCGATTCATGACTTTGACTACTTGCTTTGGACGATTGGCTCGGTTAAACGAGTATTCAGTCGCCAGTATACGTCTCATAAACAGGTGCATGCTTTGACGCTTCTAAGGCTAGAAAATGGAACAATGGCACATGTTGAGACGAGTTGGGCCTATCCAAAAGGTTCCCCATTCCAAGTGGCTTTAGAGATTGCAGGAACGGAAGGCTTATTAGAATTTAATCGTAGCGATGCGACAAATGTCATACAATACGGCACTGGACAGCCACAATTAGCACTCCATGCGTTAAAAAGAAATGCATATGTACGAGAGTTACAACATTTTATCGAGTGTATCAAGACCGGTCAAACACCATTAACATCAGGTGAACAAGCTAAGAACGCTTTACAAGTTTCTCTTGCTGCGTTGGACTCTGTTCAGAAGGGTACACCAATACAGTTGGAGGTGAGATCATGAACTCCATTCGTCTAGGAATTATTTGTTTTGACCATGCTCATGCAAACACGTATACACAGATTTTACAGTCGCAAGAAAATGTGACTCTAGTAGGGTTTTATGATGAGAATACTGAGCAGGCTGAAGCCGCAAAAAGAAGGTTTCACATTCGTTCATTTTCTAATCTTTCGAAATTACTTAGTGAAGTCGATGGTGTTCTGATTTGTTCAGATAATCGCAATCATTACAAATTTTCAAAGAGAGCGATTGAGGCTGGCGTTCATGTACTTGTTGAAAAACCGATTACAACAAAAGGAGATGATGGGAGAGAGCTAGTTGATTTAAGTCGTAAAAAGCAACTAAATCTGATGACTGCTTTTCCAGTACGTTTTTATAGTGCTGTCCAGCAAGTCAAACAGCAAATAGAGCGAGGAGAAATTGGTGAAGTCGTAGCAATATCCTCGACAAACTATGGAAAAATGCCTGGTGGATGGTTTGTCGAGCCAGGCCGAGCGGGCGGTGGAGCCGTGCTTGATCATACCGTGCATGTCGCGGACATTATGCGTTGGATGTTGAACTGTGAAGCTGAGGAAATCTATGCAGAGGCTGACACGTTGCTTCATGATATCGCAGTTGATGATTGTGGATTATTATCTATTCGATTTGAAAGCGGTGTTATTGCTACATTAGATACTAGCTGGTCGCGTCCAGCATTCTTTCCAAAATGGGGAGGAGTCACAATGCGAATTGTCGGGACTAAAGGTGCCCTACATCTCGATACGTCTGCTCAAGCTGGGAATGTATGGAACGAAAAAAATGGACAGACGCATAGGCATATCGTTTGGGAGAGAGTGCAAACGCAGCACTGTTAAATGAATTTGTTGATAGTATGAATGAACAGAGACAACCGTTTGTGACTGGTCTTGATGGACTCCGTGCGGCCGAGATGGCCTGGGCAGCATATGCATCCATCCGTGCTGGTAAACCAGTTCCGATCGAACATTTCTAGGAGCGGAGGAAGAAAGGATGACAAAAACTGAGCTTGAACGTCAAATCATGTTTATAAATGCCAGGATTTATACGCCAGACGGTAGCATAGAAGATGGAAAAATGCTTATAGGACGAAAAGGAATAATTGAAGCGGTTGGAAAAAAAAGGAAATGCCCGTACCAACAGGGGTTCATGAAGTTGACGTCGAGGGGAAGTTAATATTACCGGGCTTGATCGACCTTCATGTCCACGGTGGAAATGGCTTTGACTCAATGGATGCTACACATGAAAGCATTGTAGGAATAAGTCAATACCATGCTCAGCATGGAACAACGGCCTTTTTACCAACTACTCATACGGAATCCTATACAAAAACGAAGGAAGCATTAGAGCAACTTGCTCAGTCAGCAAAGAGTGAGCTGAATGGCGCAGAAATTGTTGGAATTCATCTCGAAGGACCGTTTATTAATCCGAAACGAGCAGGCGGACAGATGAAATCGTTTATTCGGTTACCAGATATTGTCGAATTACAAGAATATATAGCAGCATCAGAAGAGTTAGTCCGTTTAGTCACGCTAGCACCTGAAATGAAAGGAGGACTTGAAACAGCTCGCTGGTTAGTAAACAAAGGAATCTCCGTATCAATCGGGCACTCTGATGCGGTATATGAACAGGTGCGATCAGCAATGTCTGCCGGAATAAGTCAGACAGCCCATCACTTTAATGCTATGAGTCCACTACATCACCGTGAACCAGGTATTGCTGGGGCTGGACTGATCTTAAACGAGCTTACTGTCGAATTAATTGCAGATGGAGTTCATGTTCATCCTGCAATAGCAAAGTTGCTGTTTGATGTGAAGGGAGCAAGTAAGCTATGTTTAGTAACCGATGCCGTCATTTGTGCAGGATTACCAGATGGAACTTATGGGCGGAGAAAAGTAGTCAATGGCAAAGTATATGTAAAAGACGGCACTCAGTTATCGGGAAGTACACTAACCTCCCTTGAGGCAGTGAAAAACATGGTATCTTTTACTGGTTATCCATTAGAAAGCATTATACCTTCTATGACTGAAGTTCCTGCAAAAATAGCAGGCATTGATGAACGCAAGGGAACATTAAAAAAAAGGAAGTGATGCTGACTTCTTAATCGTCGATGAGGAACTCAATCTGCTGGCGACGTATGTAAGGGGGAAAAGAGTTTATTAATACATGTAACTACCGCAGAAAGCTAGTTAAGGAGGAAGAATGATTTAATGTCGATACGTTTATAGACTGTGATCAAGGGGGATGGGAAGGTTTGAAAGGAAAAGCTGTTGTAAAAAAAATCAGAAGTTATTCTCTCAAATCAACATAAAACTAATTGGACT
>BAXO01000158.1 GCA_001310555.1 Bacillus sp. JCM 19058 | reverse complement strand
AAGCCTCCTAGTCTTACCGGGGCCTTTCCTCCCGCAGGAGTCGACCACCTGCCGTTCCAACCTTTACAATTGCCATTTGAAATAGCGAACAATTCTGCGAATTTAGGCTAATGATATTCGTATTTATTTCTGAAATAGGCATTTATGAAATTGACTCGAATAATAACATAACTTGAACTCGTAGATTGAGCTGCAATAAATGCTGGTTTTTACGAATCTGTGAATTCCAACGAGTACGAATGGCTTTATTACACAGTTATGTTGTTGGGGACGTTGTCATCGCCAAAAGGTTCCCAGCTCTTTGTTTAAGAATTCGCACTGACCCTTTCTATTTTACCAGTTGACAAGGTGAGAGGATGTCACTTTCAAGAGTTCATTTGTGGTATCCTTTAATAACAGAGAAAGGAACAAATTGGTAAATATAGGAGTGTAGCCTATGACTTTCAGTGAGCATGAGCCATAACAACTTGCGAGAGCCCCTCCACTTTATTGTGTAAATCAATCAAATTTTTTTAGGAGGGAATCTAAGGATGACAGATAAACTTTTTCAATTATTGCTTAAGCAAGCAGATCAATCATTTTCTGGCTGGGATTTTTCTTTTATTACAGCGACAGGGAGAGTTAGGAGTGATTTCCTTTCTTGGTCGTACGGCAGCATCGCGCTATCTCTCATCCAAGGTGCTGATTCGATGCTAGACATGGGGACAGGTGGCGGCGAATTTTTAGCGAAATTACGCCCTTTTCCTAGGGAGATATATGCGACTGAATCTTACTTGCCTAATGTGCCAATTGCCAAAGAGCGATTAACGTCTTTAGGTGTTCATGTTGTTCAAATTGAACAGGACGAGAATCTCCCGTTTGCTACTGGACAGTTTGACCTTGCTATCAATCAGCACGAATCGTACTCTGCAAAAGAGTTACACAGGATACTGACTAAGGGAGGGATTTTCCTCACCCAGCAGGTCGGTGGGCTTGAATACGTTGAAATGAATGAACGGTTAACAGCACCAGCCCATGAACAATTCCTGCATTGGCAGCTCGATTATGCCATCGACGAGCTAGAGAAGCATGGCTTTAAAATTTTGCAAAGAAAAGAAGAATTTCCGTTGCAACGTTTTTACGATATAGGTGCCTTAGTCTATTATTTGAAGGCAATCCCTTGGCACGTACCAGATTTTACGATAGAGAAATACAGAGAGCTATTGTATGCGATTCATCAGACGATAGTGAGAAAAGGTTATTTTGACGTCAAGCAGCATCGTTTTATGCTCGTAGCAAAAGCGATTTAAGCAAAAAGTGAGGGCTTGGTTTATTTTCAAAGACTTTCAAGAAATAGCCCGATTGCATTGACATCGCGGGCAGTCTATGTAAAATAAATAATAGAGTTAGCACTCAATGGGATTGAGTGCTAATCATTCGTATCGCAAGTGAAAGGAGAACGTTATCATGGCAAAAAAAACAATTTAAAGCTGAATCGAAACGCCTGTTGGAGATGATGATTAACTCGATTTATACGCAAAAGGAAATCTTTTTAAGAGAGTTAATTTCAAATGCTAGTGATGCGATTGACAAAATGTATTACAAGGCATTAACGGACGAATCGATTCGTTTTGAGAAAGACAATTATTACATAAAAGTAGTCGCAGACAAGGAAAACAGAACGTTAACCGTTGTAGATACAGGGGTTGGAATGACGAAGGAGGAGCTGGAAGCAAACCTTGGCACGATCGCCAAAAGCGGCTCACTCGCCTTCAAAAATGAAACAGAAATAAAGGATGGACACGATATTATCGGTCAGTTCGGTGTCGGGTTCTATTCTGCATTTATGGTAGCGGACGTTGTAACAGTTACGAGCCGGGCGTTCGGTAGCGGGGAAGCATTCAAGTGGGAATCTGATGGTGCGGACGGCTATACGCTCGAGTCCTGTGAAAAAGATACTGTTGGAACTGAAATTAGTATAAAGCTTAAGGAAAATACCGAGGATGAGAAATTCGATGAATATGTCGAAGAGTATCGCTTAAAAGCGATTATTAAAAAATACTCGGATTTCATTCGTTATCCAATTAAAATGGATGTCACCGTACAAAAGCCGAAGGACGAGGACGACAAGGAATTGGAGGATCAGCTGGAAGAGCAGACGATTAACAGCATGGTTCCAATCTGGAGAAAGAATAAAAATGAGCTAAGTCAGGAAGATTATGATAACTTCTATTCTGAAAAGCATTACGGCTTTGATAAGCCGATTAAGCATATTCATATTAGTGTCGATGGGACAGTAAGGTATAATGCGATATTATTCATTCCGGAAACTATTCCGTTTAATTACTATTCCAAGGAGTTTGAAAAAGGTCTGGAGCTCTATTCGAATGGTGTTCTTATCATGGAAAAATGCTCCGACTTACTTCCCGACTATTTTAGTTTTGTCAAAGGAATGGTTGACTCTGAGGACTTATCGCTGAACATTTCCAGAGAGATGCTGCAGCATGATCGGCAGTTGAAGCTCATCGCAAAAAACATAAGCAGTAAAATAAAAAGCCAGCTGCTAAGCCTTTTAAAGGATGAACGGGACACCTACGAAAAATTTTATCAATCCTTTGGCAGACAGCTGAAATTCGGGGTTTATAACGATTTCGGCAGTAATAAGGAAGCGCTACAAGACTTGTTAATGTTTGACTCATCAAAAGAAAAGAAGCTCGTGACACTCGCAGAATACGTTTCAAGAATGCCTGAGGAACAAAAGTATATTTATTATGCTTCAGGGGAATCGATTGAACGAATCGAAAAGCTACCGCAAACTGAGATGGTTGCTGAAGAAGGCTATGAAATTTTATATTTCACCGAGGACGTCGATGAATTTGCTATTAAAATGTTGATGTCTTATGAAGAGAAGGAATTTAAATCGGTCTCGAGCGGTGACTTAGGACTTAAGTCAGAGGAAGATAAACAGGAAGAAGACTCGGATACGAGCGAAAACAAAGAGCTTTTTGACGAAATGAAAAAGATCTTAACGAACAAGGTCAAGGACGTCAGAATTTCGAAAAGGCTGAAATCACACCCTGTTTGCTTGACTGCGGATGGCGAAGTCACTATCGAAATGGAAAAGGTTCTTCAAGCAATGCCTGATAATCAACATGTTAAAGCGGATAAAGTATTAGAGATTAATGTCAACCATGACGTCTTCCATTCTTTAAAGGCCGCCTTTGGACAGGATGAGGAGAAGCTAAAGCTCTACACTAACCTATTGTATAATCAAGCTCTTCTAATAGAAGGATTACCTGTTGAAGATCCGGTAGAATTCACGAACGACATGTGTAAAGTCATGGTGTAATTGACTTCCACCGTGTTTAAATAACTATTTGCCCTCTGCATTTGGAAAAGCGATGCAGAGGGTTGTTTTTCAAGTAAAGGAACGATTTATTAGTAAATCGCTCAAGGCAGTAAGAGAAAAGCGCTAAATTGGAGCAAGGGATAAAACCGAAAAAAAACGTCGTTCCAAGATTAATTGAAGGAAAACGATTTCAACTTTTATGAACAAAAAGGTGGGTGAAGCTGATGAGACAGGTGGAAAAAAACGATTAAGCGATTCGAGGGCTATGTGCCACAATTGACTAAAAAAACCAGATCACGAGGCGTTTTGGGCTGAAACATTCCAGCAGACAGGGAAGAAGCCGCTCAATGAAACCTTACAGGAAATCGATTATCCGATTAAGCAAGCTCAAGCCTTTGAACTAAGCTATTACGGCTTTGATGAAACACCGATACAGGCCTATTATATTTTGCCAAGGGAATATGCTGGCAAGCTGCCTTGTTTAATTATTTTTCATGGGTATGGTGCAAATAAGCACTCGGTTTCCGACTATATGAAGTGGCTGATTCAAGGATATGCAGTCATCGCTATCGATTGCAGGGGACAAGGCAGAAGTGGGGATTTTTCGAGCTATACCTCCGATGAAATGGGGACTTGGGTAACGAAAGGTATTCTCAAGAAAGAGGAGTACTATTATCGAAAGGTGTATATGGATGGAGTACGAGCTATTGACTTTGCGTGTTCACGACCTGAAATAGATGAAGAGCGTATCGCCGTCATGGGGGCAAGTATGGGTGGCGGAATTACTTTAGCCGTTGCTGCTCTTGATGACCGCCCGAAGCTCGCTATAGCCGATGTACCTAACATGTGTGATTTGGCCTTAGCACTTGAACAAAAGCTAGAAGGCTCGCTAACGAAGGTCGAAAGCTTTTTGCAGCGCCATCCGGAATATACTGAACAAGTATTTGCTAATCTAACTTATTTTGATAATCTCAACCACGTTGAAAACATAACCTGCCGTACGAGAATATCAGTAGGTTTAAAGGATCTCATCTGTCCACCAATGACAATTTTCGGCATATATAACCTGATTCAGGCACCGAAATCAATCGAAGTATATCCATTTTCAGGACATAATGTTGCGACAGTGCATCACATAGACAAAACACT
The DNA here is from genome assembly GCA_001310555.1 of Bacillus sp. JCM 19058. The sequence goes on along the minus strand of BAXO01000158.1, from coordinate 231 downwards.
TCAGTATGTCAATGAACATTTATAAAACAGGCCCTTAGCCGCCAAAAAAAACGAATAAACGAAAGCTCAGTAGAGCCGTTCGAAAACCAGAGGCAACATGACAATCCTCTGGTTTTTTTTATGCAAAAAAAATTTACCTCGCCGCCGAAAGCAGAGCTCTCCCGTCGAAAAGTAGAGCTCTCCCGTCGGAAGCGGAGCTCTCCCGTTGGAGCAGGGCTCCTCCGTCGCAAA
>BAXO01000157.1 GCA_001310555.1 Bacillus sp. JCM 19058 | reverse complement strand
GTTGAACGAAGGTCAGCCCATTCATATTTTATTTATCGTACTCCCGCAGCAGACTCCGACGGTTAATCTTCCATTGTTGACAGGTCACCTGTCGGTAAGTCCAGCTCCCAGGCCTTTAGAACTCTTCTCATAATTTTTCCGCTACGCGTTTTCGGCAGCTTCTCCCTAAATTCAATTTCTCTTGGAGCAGCATGCGCAGACAAGCCTACCTTTACAAATTGGCGAATGTCTTCTTTTATTTCGTCGGTTATTTCATACCCGTCACGAAGCGAGATAAAAGCTTTAATAATTTCCCCTCTCACTGGGTCCGGTTTTCCTATTACGCCCGCTTCAGCTACAGCCGGGTGCTCAAGTAGCTTGCTTTCCACTTCAAACGGACCAACCCGTTCTCCAGAAGTCATAATAACGTCATCGACGCGGCCTGAAACCAAAAATAGCCGTCTTCATCCATATACGCCGAATCTCCAGAGACATACCAACCATCTAATTCAAAATAGCTCTTATATTTTTCCTCATTGTTCCAAATCGTACGCATCATTGAAGGCCAGCCTTTTTTTCAAGGCTAAATTCCCCATCCGATTTGGCGGAAGAACCTTACCTTGATCATCAATAATCGCTGCCTCTACACCGGGAATCGGTTTACCCATCGAGCCAGGACGAATTTCCATCGAAGGATAGTTGCAAATCATTTGGGCACCTGTCTCTGTCATCCACCATGTATCATGAATTCGAAGTGAAAATACTTTCGCTCCCCAACGAACGACTTCAGGATTGAGCGGCTCACCTACGCTTAATATATGACGCAGATTCGATAAATCGAACTTTTTAATTATTTCGTCACCAGCGCTCATTAACATCCGAAAAGCAGTCGGTGCGCTGTACCAAACGGTTACATTATAGCGCTCCAACGTTCCGTACCAGTCATCCGGCTGAATCGACCACCTCTGACCACATTCGTAACTCCTGCAAGCCATGGAGCAAAAACGCCATAGGAAGTTCCGGTTACCCAGCCAGGGTCGGCAGTACACCAATATACATCATCTTCCTTCAGATCAAGAACCCAGAGCGCAGTTTGATATTGTTGAATCATCGCATGATGGACATGCAAAATACCTTTTGGCTTCCCGGTCGACCCAGATGTATAATGTAGGATCATGCCATCCTCATGATCGAGCCATTCTACCTCCAACTCATCACTTGCTTGCTCAAATCGTTTCAAGAAGTTTAAAAACGGGCCTTCCTCGTTAGCCTTTTCATCAACGATCAATACTTTTTCTAGGTCTGGAAGATCGTCAACAGGAACACGTTCAAGTAAGGCCGGTGTTGTAATTAATACTTTAGCACCGCTGTCCTCTAACCGGTCCCTGACTGCCCCTTCCATAAATGCCTCAAAAAGCGGTCCGGCAATTGCTCCCACTTTTAAGGTGCCGAGAAGAGCAAAGTATAGCTCTGGTGAACGCGGCATAAAAATAAAGACGCGATCCCCCTTCTTCACTCCAATATCTCGCAACACATTCCCTGCCTTATTGGATAAAGCCTTCATTTGGGCATATGTATACTGTTCATCACGCTTTGCATCACTGTAATACAAAGCGACCTTATCAGCTTTATCACCTTCAGCATGGCGATCAATCGCCTCATAAGCTAAATTCAGCTTTCCAGTTTTACTCCATGAAAAAACCTGCTCAACCGAAGACCAGTCGAATTCTTTTACAGCTTTCTCGTACTCTGGCAAGTTATGATTACCTTTTTCAGGTGGAAGCGCTTGCACATTCATGACACATCTTCCTCTCCTTTTGAGTTTACAAATTTTATTATAGTACAGATCGAATATGAGTTCAATTTTTAAATAGATAATGGAATAAACAATACTTCCCTTTCGTTACTAAGAACTTGTTCACAAAGAGATCCGCAATAAACCACACATTCCCTCGATCATCCTGTATACTTAAAGGAGCAAAGCTAGGAAAAGGGTGGTGCATTCCTTCGTGATTCATTCGAAAACCTATCATTCTATCGAACATTCTTATCCAGGGGGAACATTGGTACTTGAAGGTCCTGTCCCTTCAGAGCAAATCGAAGCCTTTGATTTCCATGAGGACCTGGTTTCCTTTCGACCAGCACCGGAACAGAAAGTCGCATTAATTGAAATTGCTGCTCTGCCTGAAGGCAGAATTAATATCGTTCGGGATGGGAATACAATCGTCGGATACGTGACGTTTCTTTATCCTGATCCGCTGGAGCGCTGGTCAGAAGGAAATATGGAAAACTTAATTGAGCTCGGGGCGATCGAAATTGCAAAACATTATCGAGGGAACCAACTCGGGAAAAACTTGCTCCGTTTATCAATGAAGGACGATGCTATGGAGGATTATATTATTATAACAACTGAGTATTACTGGCATTGGGATTTAAAAGGGACTGGGCTTGACGTGTTTGAGTATCGGAAAGTGATGGAAAAGATGATGAATGCCGGCGGACTCGAGTGGTACGCAACCGACGACCCGGAAATATGTTCACATCCCGCCAATTGCCTGATGGTTCGGATTGGTAGTCGCGTTGACTCAGAATCAGTCCAGCAATTCGATCAAATCCGCTTTCAAAATCGATTTATGTACTAAGATTTTTGCCTCAGGACAGGTCCATTTTATTTTGAAATCCCTTACATCGAATGTAGAGGAGTGAATGTCATGCTAGTCGAAGAGATTATGAAAAAAAATGTCATTACACTGGCAGCAAATTCAACAATAAAGGATGCAATGGAAACGCTCCATCAGCACCGGATTCGCCACCTTCCAATCATAAATAAAGAATTACGTGTTATCGGCATTGTTTCGGATCGAGATATTCGTGATGCATCACCTTCCATTTTCCATACCGGAGACAGTGATAACTATTTATTGCGCCCGTTGAAAGCGATCATGAAAGAAAATGTCATAACTGCTCATCCGCTTGATTTTGTTCAGGATATTTCAAATGTTTTTTTCTGAAAAGCAAATCGGCTGCCTACCAATAACTGAAAATGAACGATTGGTCGGAATTCTTACAGAAAGTGATATATTAAGCTCGCTAGTTGAGCTTATCGGCGCGAATCAACCCAGCTCCAATATTGAAGTGCGAGTGAAAAATCAAACGGGGCAGCTCGCTGATGTCGCTGCGATTTTTAAAAAGCACAATATTAATATCGTCAGTGTTCTTATTTATCCTGGGAAAGCTCCCGAATACAAGCTTCTCGTCTTTCGAGTTCAAACTATCGACCCTCGCCGTGTAATTAATGACATTCAAAACGAAGGCTTTGAAGTGACGTGGCCAAAGATACCGGGGATGTTTTCATGAAACAGGATTCCGTATTTATTTATTCAGACGAACAGCTCGCATACCATTTTAGCAGGATCATCCGTTTAACCATTTGCGCCTGAAATTGACGCACGATTTACTAATAAGCATGGATGCACTTGAGGTGGACCATATTCATCCACCGAGATTAGCCTCGAAACAAGAATTAGAGCTGATTCATGACCCTGCTTATATCGATGCTGTCAAGGCAGCTGGCCGTGGGCAGCTGACAGAAGAAGCCGCCGCCAATTATGGACTAAACACTGAGGATACACCTGCCTTTCCGAATATGCACGAGGCCTCCTCCTTACTCGTTGGCGGAACTTTAACCGCGGTTGATTCCGTTATGAGCGGACAATATCTTCACGCGCTGCATTTGGGCGGAGGGCTTCATCACGGATTTCGCGGCAAGGCATCTGGATTTTGTGTGTACAATGACAGCTCGATTGCGATTGAATACATGAGGCAACGCTACAACGCCCGAGTTCTATATGTCGATACCGATGCCCACCACGGTGATGGTGTGCAATGGGCCTTTTACGATGATCCGAATGTGTGCACGCTCAGTATCCATGAAACCGGCCGTTATTTATTTCCTGGCACAGGGCAAGTTAACGAAAAAGGAACGGAGAAAGGTTTTGGAACATCGATTAATTTACCGCTAGATGCTTACACTGAGGACGACTCGTTTTTGGAGGTATATGAGACCGCCTTTCGTGAGGTCATCTCCTTCTTTAAGCCTGATGTCATCCTTACTCAAAACGGTGCAGACGCCCATTTCTATGATCCTTTGAGCCATCTTTGCTCATCGATGGAGAGCTACCGCGTCATTCCCCGCCTCGCCCATGAGCTTGCTCATGAATATTGTGACGGTCGCTGGATTGCGGTAGGCGGGGGCGGATATGATATTTGGCGAGTCGTTCCGCGTGCCTGGTCTCTGCTATGGCTGGAAATGACCAATCAAGCAGAAAAGCAAAAACAGCCGATTCCGGAAAAGTGGAGACAACAGTGGGCAGCCAAAGCAAACAGCGAATTACCAAGGACTGGGTGGATACTCCATCAAGCCTTCCACACATTCCACGAAAGGACGAGATAATCGAAAAAAACCGGATAACACTCGAAAAAGCTTTATACCACATTCGAAACGAAAGAAAAAACGGTTAGTTCACTGTTCGGTAAAGGCGCTTGGCATAGCAAATTTGGACTTATAACGCAGTTTAAGTGAACGTTTACCATTTTAGAGAGACAAAGAAAAACAAGTGAAGAGTTTAAAGCGCAGGTCGAAATATACGACCCGCGCTTTTAATATTATATATAGAAAATGGCGGTGAGTATGTCTCGCCTTAAGTTTGGAAGAGCACTTCTGCGTGGGAAATAGTAGGATAAGTGCTTTTTTTTAGTTTATCGACCACAGCTAGTGGCTGTGGTGAGCAGGGTCTTCTGTCGACTCAGCTCTTTTTTTCGGCGGTTGACCGGAATTCGACGATTCTTCTCACGGATTCGACGGGAGAGCTCTTCTTTCCGACAGTTGACCAGAATTCGACGATTCTCCTCCTGATCAGACGGGAGAGCTGCCGGTTCCGACGGGAGAGTTCT
>BAXO01000156.1 GCA_001310555.1 Bacillus sp. JCM 19058 | reverse complement strand
TCGCTAGTGTCACAAAGCTATACGTTACAGCAGTTATCTTAAAGTTACGGGCAGAAAAAAAAGCTGAGCTTAGAGGATCGTATATCTGACTACCTATCTGCAGAAATCGTCCGTGGCATTCATGTACTAAGTGAGAGAGATTATTCAAATGAGATTACCATAAAACATCTGATCTCTAATACATCAGGAATACCAGATTATTTTTCTTACAAGCAGCCAAATGGGCAAACAGCAGCTACAGAGCTCTTTCAAGGAAAAGACCGAAAATGGGAACTAGAGGAAACACTGGAATTAGTGAGAGCATTAAAGCCGAAGTTTAAACCAGGTCAAAAAGGAAAAGTTTATTATTCTGATACTAACTATCAACTTCTTGGAAAAATCATTGAAAGCATAACAGGTATGAGTATGTCAGACGTGTTTCGTACTTATATATTCAATGAGTTACAGCTTACAAAGACGTACGTATTTGAAGACGTAAATGATGTTAAGCCAGTACCTTTATACTATAAGGAAAACGAAATTAATCTTCCAAACTATATGGCTTCTGTTACTACAGAAGGAGGTATTGTATCCACCGCTAAAGAAACAATGATCTTTTTAAGGGCTTTTTTTAGAGGTCGATTTTTTTCCACAGGAGGAATTAGCAGAACTCAAGCAGTGGAAGCTAATCTATTTTCCGGGTCAATTTTTTTTACGGTGTAGGTTTAGAGAAGCTTTGGGTTCCTGGAATTATATCGCCTTTCAACCCAATTAAAGAAGTATTAGGTTTTTGGGGGCAGTCTGGGGCATTCGCATTCTATAACCCTGAAAGAGACATTTATTTTACAGGTACAATTAATCAAGCGAGCGGCTTAGGGCACAGCGCTGCCTTTAAGGCTATGATTAATATTATCAAAAAATTGTCACCTTCGTATGTTTGAGTTAGCGTGAATCAAAGTTATTGCTGGGCATATTTGTTTGCTCGGGTGTTTTTAAACAAACTTCCGAAAGGTGGATGAAGATATTTTATCCTTAATCGCCATGCAGAACGGGCGCCTCTTCATTCCCTTAAAGCGCCCGCTCGTATTATGAGCTCACCAGATCCTTTCTAGTTGAGCTCATTTTTAGGTTTAGTTAATGATAGAGGTAGCCGCAAGCGTCGTGGGCATAGACCTCGTCCGCTCCTCCCCTATTCGGGTCGTGCTACTTTTCAATAGCGTGGTAAACGTTGTCCCTTATTAGACTGTACGAATCACTTCTTGATTGCAGTTTTTAACAGCCTGATAACGATGCCTTGATCAGGTTGTGCAAGCGTGGTCGAAGTCGTAAAATTGCAGGTTTTCTTCCGAAATGCACTCGATTGGTCAGCAGAATAACTTGCAAGTCTACGTCCGGATCGAACCAAATACTCGTTCCAGTGAAGCCTGTATGCCCGTATGAAGAGCGTGAAAAGAAGTCTCCGCATGATGAACGCGCAGGGCTGTTGAGTATCCAACCGAGCCCTCGATATTCGGGTGAAAACGGAGTGTAATTTTCCCGAGATAGCCGGAGAGCACTCTCAGATAATATTCGCGTATTTTCATAACAGCCGCCGTTGGCTACCATTGTCACGAATTTTGCCAAATCGGCAACAGTCGAAAAAAGCCCCGCGTGTCCGCTAACTCCGCCCATGCTCTGTGCATTTTCATCATGAACAACTCCGCATTTATATTCGCCAAGCTCTTCACTGAATTCAGTCGCGGCATAACGCTCCTTAGGAAATACAGGGACAAAGGACGTCTCGCTCATCTGTAAAGGGTCGAATAGCACCCGCTTTGCGTATTCAGTAAAAGGCTCTTCTGCCGCTACTTCAATAAGACGAAATAACGTGATGAAGCCAAGATCGCTATATACGACCTTACTCCCCGGAGGAAAAGAGAGCGGCTCACGATAAATCCGCTCCATCACCTGTTCTGCGTTTAACGCTTCCTGAAAAAACGGCTTATGTGAAGCTAAACCCGCCGTATGAGTTAACAAATGCTTAATCGTAACGTCTTGCTTGTCATTTTCCTTGAAGTTCGGTAAAAAATGGCACACTGGATCGTCGAGTCTGAGTACACCCGCCTCCAGCAGCTTTAGGACTAGCGGTAAAGTGACGACAACCTTCGTTAAGGAGGCCAAATCAAACAGACAGTTCGTCTCCATTGGCAACGGTTTAGGGTAATAAGCTCTGTACCCAAGCGCTTCTTTAAGCAGTACTCGATCGTTTTGCTTGACGTAAATGACGGCACCAGGAATATGCTGTTGATCAATTTCCTTTTGTAAAAAAGCGAGAATTTGCTGCTTCATCGAAGCACCCTCTTCATCACCTGAAAGCTTCTTGTCGTTGTAAAGCCTGTTTTTTTTATAAAGGTGTCCAGCGGCCGTCTTCTCTCCGGTCCAAAGAAACCAAGCGCCGTGTAGCCCTTCTGCCCGCATGTTCTCAAGACACAAATGAAGCAATAGCTTCCCCAGTCCTTTTCCTTGCTGCTCAGGATCGACTCCAAATGGGCCAAAGCGTTCCGGAATGCCTTCGTAACCTCCGTATAGACAGAAGCCAACCAGCTTGTCATGCTCACGCGCGACCATAATTCGCTCCAGCGGAAGCCCTTGTAGCACTCCTTCGCGAATCGCTCTTCCCCAATCGGGATTAAAAACACGGTTAGCAAATGTGATGACTTCATACAAATCGGCATCAGTTGCTGTTCTGAACGTGTAACCTTCCTGCTCGCGCTCCTGTATTAACAGACGGATTTCATCACTAACCTTGAACCCGAGCAGACTACGATCCATTGCAACCGGGGAATACAGGGCTGTAAAGCCTTGAGCCTCTAAAAATGCATAGCCATCAGGATATGTGGCTTGATCGATTCCGGGTAAAATATAGTTCGGTGCGTAAGAGGAGAAGAAAATGGCTGTCCGTCCCGCCTCCTGTAAAAATTCAAGACATTGTCCTAATACATTTTCTCCTATTTTCTGTCTGCGCTCACTTTCTGCGACAAAAAAAGAAAGGAATCCAGCCGTGTTCAGGCTCCAGCTCTGTGCCGTGCATCGGCAGTAAGCGACGAACCGCATAACAGCAGCCGATGAGCGAATCGCCGCGAAAAGCGAGTCTCATACCTTTTGGGTCAAAATTGGCATCCAGCAAAACGAGATTCCGAAACCGATCGTTTGTAATCGGATCCGCGACTAATGTTTGATTCCATAAGGCAACGATCTTCTGTTCATCGCCACCTTGATAATGTCGGTAAGAAATCATAGTTACACCCACCTTTCATGACTAATAAAGCAAATAAGGCTTGCGCTTCGCTTCAAACTGCTCAAGTTCACCTGCGTTTTCCTCAAAAAAAAGGACGAATATCTTGAGCTATAATTTGTTGTCTCAATCGATCCGTCCCAGCTAGTAAATCGAAGAAATATCGCTTGTTTTCATGCTGGATAAACGAAAAATCGTCCGGATAAAGCTCTGCAATTAAAGCGATTAACGTAAGTCCCGTCTCGAGTGAGCGAAGCGTTTTCCGTTCGGTCACATGAAGTTGAACCCCTTCGCACACCTTACCCTCGTGCTTTTGATAAAATGGAACAAATGAGATCGGTCTCGCAATGATTCCCGGAAGCTTTTTCTCATTGAATTTCTTCGCCAACGAATAGCCGTCGATATAAGGAGCGCCGACATATTCGAACGGCCGTGTCGTGCCCCGCCCTTCTGAAACATTCGTTCCTTCAATTAAACAAGTTCCCGGATATAATATCGTCATATCGATCCCGGTTGTGTTAGGCGAAGGTGGCACCCAAAGTAATCCGGTTTCATCAAAAAACGATCGGCGCTGCCACCCCGCCAAAGGAATGACGGTCAATTCGCAATCTATTCCAAATTCATGCTTGTATAGCAAAGCGATTTCGCCGACCGTTAACCCGTGCCGGTTCGGGAACGGGTACAATCCGACAAACGAGCGAAAGTCATCCTGTACGAGGTTCCCCTCCAAAACCGTACCGGAAATCGGGTTTGGGCGATCTAGCACGATCAATTCTTTTCCAAATTCTGCGCAAGCCTCCATTACATACGCGAGCGTATAAATGTACGTATAGTAGCGCGAGCCGATATCCTGCAAATCGAAGACAATCGCATCAACAGGTGCAAGCATTTCCTTGCTCGGCTTCCTCGTCGAACCATACAAGCTGTACACAGGGAGGCCTGTATACGGATCGATCGTTGATTCGACCTTTTCACCCTCCTTTGCATCACCGCGAATACCGTGCTCCGGTCCGTACAACGCAGTTAAGTGGATATCCGGGTGCTCATGAAATAAGTCGAGGGTCGGTACGAGACGCTGATTGACTCCTGTCATATTCGTAACGAGCCCCATTCGTCTGTTCGAGAATTTTTGCACATCGTTTTTCAAGAAATTTTCAACACCGAGCATTTCGATCACTCCAATAAAGTTTTCTACTTAGACAATGTATACCCGTCCTGCCATGATTAGAACCTTATTCGCATGACGGAGGGGGAGCCTACCGGCTTTTCTATCGCTCGGCTATTTTGCTTCCTCCCAGCGTTCGTATGCTGCTTGGTAAATGTCGACCAGCTCCTCGACGCCTAAATCCATCAAAGTCTTGACATAGTCATCCCAGTTATCCAATGATTCTGCTCCAGAAACGAACTGAGCCTCCATTTGTTCAATATAAGTGTTAATATCCGGTCGCAGCGTATTTGCCACGCTCTGCTCCTCCACCGTAAAGTGTACGAGCGGATACGGTATTCTCCCATGCGGCAAATATTCTTCGGCAAGCTGTTCATTAATGGCATGAATCGTCGGATTATCTTCCTTTGCGAACAATTCCTGACTAATTACCATCGGAACTTGCGAACCTGCCCCGGGAGCATGTAGGGCATTCGTTTGTGTCGTACTCAACCTTCCTGCCTAAGAGCCTCCAACTTGAACCTTCTCCATCTATCCATTCCCAT
>BAXO01000155.1 GCA_001310555.1 Bacillus sp. JCM 19058 | reverse complement strand
GCGGATCCTCTCGCTCTCACGGCGGATCCTCACTCTCTCCCGGCGGATCCCTGCTCTCTTCCGGCGGATCCTCTCGCTCTCACGGCGGATCCTCTCCGGTGCCCGTGCGATGCATGGGCTTTCCGATAAGGCTCCCTTTTTCTAAAGTCGCGATTTTTTTTGACTACTCATTGCTATCGAAAGAAAAACAGGTGAGTCATCTTATCGACTCACCTGTTTTTCTTCTATTTGACTATTTTGGAAAATTTTCTTTTTCCAACTTGGACGATGAGGCCGTCCTCAATTAAGACTTGCGCCTGGACATCGGTCACTTTCTCCTCGTTTATTTTTACGCCGCCGTTTTGAATCATTCGGCGTGCTTCCCCCTTTGAGCTCATCATGTTGAGTTCAACGAGTAAATCGACGATCCACAATTGGTCTGCTCCCTCCCACTTCACTTCTGGAATATCGCTTGGGAGGCTACGCTTTTGGAATACGGTCTGGAAGTATGCTTTCGCTTCAGCTGCCGCTTTTTCGCCGTGATACATTTGGACAAACTTGGCACCTAGTGCCATTTTGGCATCCCTTGGATGAACGGTGCCATCTTTAAGGCCTTTTTCAAGTGCCTCAATTTCTTCAAGCGGCAAGTCTGTCGCTAGCTGATAATATTTAATCATAAGCTCATCCGGGATAGACATCGCTTTTCCAAACATTTCATTAGGTGTTTCGTCAATGCCGATGTAATTCCCTAACGACTTCGACATTTTGCGAACCCCGTCTAGCCCTTCAATTAACGGTAATGTCAGTGCGACTTGCTTTTCTTTACCATACGCCTCTTGAAGCTGTCGTCCCATAAGGAGATTAAACTTCTGATCCGTGCCTCCGACTTCTATGTCTGATTCCATAGCTACTGAATCGTACCCTTGCATGAGCGGGTAAAAAAAATTCATGAACCGAAATCGGCTGTCCTGATTTATATCGTTTTTCAAACTCGTCACGCTCAAGCATTCTGGCGACGGTCATATTTCCGGCCAGGTGAATGACATCCTCAAAAGAAAGGGACTGAAGCCACTCGGAATTGTAGAATAGCTTAGCCTTCGTCATATCGAGAACCTTTCCGTATTGTTCGACATAGGTTGCTGCATTTTGTTTAACTTCCTCAGTTGTTAACGGCTTCCTCGTCTCAGATTTCCCTGTAGGGTCACCGATTCGACCAGTAAAGTCACCAATCAGCATCTGAATTTCGTGGCCTAAATCCTGAAATTGACGAAGCTTGTGAAGAACTACTGTATGACCCAAGTGGACATCAGGCGCAGAAGGATCCATTCCTAGTTTAACTTTTAGTGGTACTCCTGTTTGAACCGATTTTTCAATTTTTTTTCGAAAATCTTCTTCTGGAATGATTTCGACAACGCCTCGATTCAACAATTGCAGCTGTCGTTCCACCTCGAGCTTCTGCTCCTCGGTCAATGTTATTTTTTTCCTTCATAATACTGGACTCCCCTTTCAAAAGTCATTCATAATTGATCCTGCTCATTCCTGATGCCTTTTGCCTCCGCAATGTTTAGGCTATTATCGACATCGCTTACGTTGGCTCCCTTTTCTCGCTCCGGGAGATTTTGCCACCCAAAAGACAACAAAAAAACCCGCCCCCAAAAAGGGACGAGATGCTCGCGGTACCACCCTTGTTGAAGACAAGTGCTGCCTTCCACTCTACACGATAACGGCGTGACCGTTCTTTGCAGCCTGCAAAGAATGCTCCCGGCTTGTACTTCGCTTCTTCCCCTGTACTGATTTCCACCAAACATCAGCTCTCTAAAAACAGTAAAAAAGAAACTACTGAATAGGACGTCAGTTCACCCTAAAACCGCTCAACACAATTAACATAGTTGATTATTTTGTATCATAAATAAAAAAAAGTGTCAACATACTTGGAAAGCATATCATCATTCGACATCCTGTGCTATAATATGGCTGAAATCTCGGGAGGTTTAATATGAAAGAACAACTTTCTAATATACGTGAGAAGCTCCGTCATGTTTCTAAAAAGCTTCATGCGAAGACCGTTTTTCGTGGACTTGGCATTACGTATCAAGTGTTTTGGAACTTATTTCTTATTTTTGCTATTGTCGGATTTTTGTCGCTCTTATTTGTCGGGGGCACAGCGGCCGGCTATTTTGCTTCGCTAGTAAAAGACGAACCGCTGCGCAGCTCAGACGAAATGCTTGCTGACATTTACGATTACGAGGAAACGAGTCAAGTCTTTTTTTTCTGATGATGTTTATCTTGGAGAGCTACCAGCCGAAATCGAACGCTACGAAATCCCACTTGAGAATATTTCTGAGCACGTCATTCATGCTGTGATTGCAACAGAGGATGAGCATTTTTATGAGCATGAAGGAATTGTCCCGAAAGCGATTTTACGGGCAACCGTTCAGGAACTAGCTAATTCGAGTGTTCAGACTGGTGGAAGCACGTTGACCCAGCAGTTGATAAAACAACAAATTTTGACGAGTGAGGTTTCTTTTGATCGGAAAGCGACCGAAATTCTCCTTGCGATGCGTCTCGAAAAATTTCTTGACAAGGATCAGATTTTAGAAGCCTACCTAAATGTTGTTCCTTTCGGTCGGAACGCATCTGGGAGACAGATTGCCGGTGTTCAAGCGGCTGCCCAAGGAATATTTGGAGTAGATGCAAAGGATTTGTCATTGCCGCAAAGTGCATTTATTGCTGGATTGCCACAAAGCCCTTTTGGCTATACTCCATTTACTGTTGACGGCGATGTGAAAGAAAGTCTGGATTCCGGACTTCAGAGAATGGGCACTGTTTTATACCGTATGCATGAAAGAGGCTTCATCGATGACCAAGAATATGAAGAAGCGAAAGAGTATAATATCCAGGAGCATTTAACGAACAGTTCACCACCGCCGATTAAGGAATTTCCTTATTTAACCTACGAAATTATGAGACGGGCGACCGACATTTTAATGGAACAGAAGCTCGAAGCAGACGGGGTCGTGCTAGCAGAGATTGAAAATGATGAAGAGCGCCTCGAAACTCGTAACCAATATCAGGAGGAAGCGTCTCGCGCTCTGCGCCGTAACGGCTACCAAATCCATACAACGATCGACAAGGATATTTATGTCTCGATGCAGGATGCCGTCAAGACCGATCAGTATTCGGACCGAATAAAGGCCTGAAGCCGATCAGGAAGAAGAAGTGGGCGCCGTATTAATCGAGAACAAAACAGGAGCGATAAAAAGCTTTGTCGGGGGGCGGCATGAAGGTGGAGAAAGTCATTTCAACCATGCAACTCAGGCGTTACGACAAAACGGTTCAACAATGAAGCCAATGCTCGCTTATGCAACAGCACTAGAAACTGGTGCGACTCAGCCAGGATGATTATCCCAGATACACCCGATAAGTACAAATCGAACAATCAAGATATTACAAATTATGATCATCGCTACCGCGGACTCATTTCGGTTAGAGATTCGCTCGCCAGCTCCCGTAACGTCCCGGCAGTTCGCGCCTTTCGAATGGTTCCGTCCGAGCAGTCCAAAGAAACGTTTGATAAGCTCGCTTCCGCCATTTCGAAAACGCTCTTCCTGAATCGACACCATTAGGCTCAGTTGAAGTAACGGTCGAGCAAAACACAAACGCTTTCGCGACCTTTGCCAATAAGGGATCTTACATTGAGTCGTATATGATTGAACGAATTGAGGCAGCTGACGGTGAGCTTATATACGAGCACCACTCTGAGCCCGTCGACGTCTTTTCGCCGCAAACATCGTATTTAATGGTAGACATGATGCGCGATGTTTTAAAATCTGGTGGAACTGCCTCCTCATTGCCGGGACGCTTGAAATTTTCCGCTGATTGGGCCGGCAAAACGGGAACGACTAATGATATGAAAGATTCGTTGTTCGTGGGGAGCAACCCGAATGTCACATTAGGCGTTTGGATCGGCTACAGCGGCAATAAACAGTACGAAATTAATTCGACCGTCAACGGCTTGCGTTACGGTCCAAGAACACAGCAGATTTGGGCTAACCTGGCCAACGCTGCCTACGACAAAAACCAAAGCTTAATGGCACCGAATGAAAACTTTACCCAACCGGACGGGATCGTCAGTCGTTCGATTTGTAGCATAACCGGCTTGCTTCCTTCAAAGGCTTGTAAGGACGCGGGATTAGTAACGACCGATTTATTTAATGCGAAATTTGTTCCATCTAAATCAGACGATAACTTGAAAAGCGCACTTTATGTGACGATTAACGGAAAAAAACTTCTTGGCCTTATCTTCAACACCGAACGAATTTACTGAGCAAGGCTTATCGGTTAGCGGAAGTATTGCCGGAATCGATAACATCACTGACTATTTACCTGACAATATGAAAAACCTCGTTCCTGACAAAAAAAGCGCCTGCAAGCGGCAAAAAACCAGGAAAAGTCGGTGATGTTTCCTTGAACGGAGGCAGCCTCACTTGGTCAAAAGCATCAGGCAATGATATCGTCGGCTACCGAATTTACCGCGCTGCCAATGGGAGCAGTGATTACAAAGTGGTAGAAAGTATAAAGGGAAATGATACGACAAGCCATAAAGTAGACGACAAATCATATTCTTATTATGTTACAGCTGTCAATACTGAAGGTAAAGAATCTGACGCCTCTTCCTCAGCCCACGGCTCAGAATATTTAACAAAGGAAGAAAAAGAAGAGAAAAAACAAAAAGAAGAAGAGGATAAGAAAAAAACAGCTAGAAATGGAACAAGAAAAGGAAGAAAAAAATAACAAAGAAAAGAAGGAAGAAGATACGGAAGAAAACGAAAAACCTGATGAGGAACAATCAAACGATGAAGAAGATTAATGAAAAAGCTGATCCGAGCGGATCAGCTTTTTTTCCGGTTCAGACTCCTCCTCTTCAGTCTCCTCCTCTAGCGAAAGATTTACTCTAAAACGGGATCGCTTTGCCTATGGCACTTTAGAAGTAATGACTTGTAGTAGGACTTCCCAAAAGGGTATTTTTCCAACAAGCGTACTTTGGGGAGGATCGATTCGAGATAGCCGCTGTCTTTTCAACCAACAAAACAAAAATGGGCTGACCCTACGGTTT
>BAXO01000154.1 GCA_001310555.1 Bacillus sp. JCM 19058 | reverse complement strand
CGGAAATCCTCTACGCAATCGGTGCAGGAGAAAAGCTTATTGGCCGGTCTGAGTATGACAATTATCCTGAAGAGGTAATTGAAATAGAAAGTATTGGAGGACTTGAACTAGATATTGAGAGGATTATCGAACTCGATCCGGATCTTGTGCTTGCTCATGCCTCAGCAGAGGCTGGACTTGAGCAAATTCGAGGTGCGGGAATTCAGGTCGCAGTTGTCAACAATGCAAATTCGTTTGAAGAGGCCTACGATTCGATCGAATTAATTGGTACAGCAACAGGTACAACCGAACAAGCAGAGGCGTTAATTGAAGACATACAGGGCGGACTTGCTACAATCTCCGAAAAGGCAAGCGCGATTAGTGAGGAAGAAAAGGCGGTCGTCTGGCTCGAGATTTCTGACGATTTATACACAGCCGGAAGCGGTACTTTTATGGAAGCTTTCCTAGAGCTAATTCAAGCCGAAAATGTAGCAGCTCAAGTTGAGGGCTGGGCTCCGTTTTCTGAGGAAGGGGTTATTGCCAGCGAGCCAGATGTTATTATCATTACTTATTCCTATATTGAAAACGCGGTTGAGGCTGTTAAAAACCGAAGTGGGTGGGAGGATGTGCCTGCAATTACAAATGATCGGGTGTATCAGGTAAATGAGGATTTACTTTCTAGACCGGGACCACGATTGGTAGAAGGAGCCGAGGAGCTTGCAGCACAAATTTACCCAGAGGTTTTTGAAAACTAAATATGCGATTGCCTATTCTTCAGCTTTGCTTTTATGCGCAATCGCGCTTATCGTTAATATCGGACAGGGAAGCGCTACGCTTCCCGTTTCCGATGTACTCACAATTTTACTGAGCGAGCTTTTCACATTCCGTTGAACCACACAATAGAGCCCGTGCATGTAAATATTGTCATGCAAATTAGGCTACCGCGCGTCTTGTTGGCGATGTTCGTCGGCGCCTGTCTGGCGATGGCGGGAGCGGCGTTTCAAGGATTTTTTAAAAAATCCGTTAGCCGATCCGTATACTCTAGGAGTTTCGTCAGGGGCAGCAGTCGGCGCTGTCGTTGTTCTCTTCTTTCAGTTATCCTTACCATTGCTCGGAGCGTTTACTCTTCCTTTTGTCAGCATGGCATCAGGTCTGCTAACCTTGTTTCTCGTTATAGCCTTCTCTAGCCTTGTTCAGCGTTCGATGGCAACGGAAACGATTATTCTCACAGGGATCATTTTCAGCTCGTTTCTCGCTCGTTTATTTCATTAATCATCGCCTTAACGGGGACAGAGCTAAGGCAGATCGTCTATTGGTTAATGGGGAGTGTGGCTCTAAGAGACTGGAGTCATGTTTGGATGATCGTTCCAAGCTTTCTGCTAGGCTTCATCCTTTTATTTTTCAATCGAAATGAACTGAACGCAATGGCATTTGGCGAAGAGACCGCGAGGCAGCTCGGGTCAATATCGCTGTTCGCAAAATCGTCATCTTATTAGGAGCGGCGATTCTGACAGGAGCTGCTGTTGCAGTTTCGGGAACGATCGGCTTTGTTGGTCTTGTCATCCCGCATCTGACACGCTTGCTGTGGGGCGCCGATCATCGCCATTTATTAGTGCTGTCTGTCTTGCACGGAGCCGGATTTCTTGCCTTGACTGATCTCGTGGCGAGAACAATGATTGCCCCGGTCGAACTCCCGATTGGAGTCATAACCGCGCTTATTGGTGCGCCGATTTTTGCCTTGATTCTCATTCGGCAACGACGGAAATCGCTGCGATAGGAGGTAGCTTATGTTATCGATCAATCAAGTTTCGCTGGGCTACGGCAGTCAGCGTGTGCTGCAACAGATTAGCTTTCATGTAAACCGAGGAGAAATATTCGGGATCGTCGGACCGAACGGAAGCGGAAAAACGACGCTGTTAAAAGCGCTGAATCGTGGGTTACCTTTGGATGAGGGCAATATAATTTTTGACAGAAAGCCATTGCACTCTTACACCTCAAAGGAATTGGCTCGGAAAATGGCTGTGCTCCCTCAAGAGTCGCAGATAGCCTTTAACTATCGAGTATACGACATCGTCGCGATGGGACGATACCCTTATCAAAAAGGATTACTGCAATCGCTTACTGCTCGAGACAGAAAGGCGATAACACGCGCGCTAAAGCTGACGGATACGGAGCGATTTCGTGAACGGCACTTGCTTGAGCTGAGCGGAGGAGAGCGACAGCGGGTACTTCTTGCGCGCACGCTTGCTCAGG
Source organism: Bacillus sp. JCM 19058 (assembly GCA_001310555.1). The sequence continues at coordinate 2,978 of BAXO01000154.1, read as the reverse complement.
AACCAGAAGTACTTTTGCTTGATGAATTGACGAATTATCTTGATTTGTCCCATCAAATGAACATTCTTAATTTGCTCCACGAAAGATCCCGAAGGCAAAAGCTAACAGTCGTAGCCATTTTGCACGATTTAAATTTGGCCAGCCTTTACTGTGATCGGATTTTGCTACTGAATGAAGGAAATCTTATGGCCTTGGATGAAGCGCAAAAAGTGTTGGATGAAAAATCGCTCAGTCAAGTGTACGAGACCGAGCTTAAACGAGGTGAGCATCCATTCGCACCGAGTCCGATCGTCACCTTTGTTCCCGATACAGAGGAGAATCGGACGGAACGCACTGTTGACGAGCTACAAAGCTGTCAGGAGGATGACTATTTTCAGTTGAGCAGTCCGAGTTACTGGAAACCTTCACAACAAGAACCGGATTCGGATGGCACAAAACCTTTTATCACTCCCACCTAGAACATAACGAAGCTTGTCTGCTCGATACCCAATCGTTAGTCATGCGCTCAGGAGCGCAACATAAGCCTATGTTTATGTCCCGTTCAACTTTGACCGAGAAGAAGGCTTTAGTCGTTATGTTTGCTGATAGCATTAAATTAGACGAAGCGGACAAGTCACTGGACGGCACGATTACTATTTGGATCTTTGTCGAAGGGGGATTTTCCGAAGCTGATTATGCCCAATTGTTAATGGCGGTAACGGAAGCCAAGGCGACTGCCCTTTGTAAGGAAGGGGTTGACCGAGCGGGGCGAGGAAGTGCAGCCGATCAAGTGCTGATTGCTGCTTCACCCATCGGAGAGCAGCCGAGTCCAGCATCCTCGTTTATAAAGGAAGTATGCGTCCTAATTGAGCAAGGCGTGGACCAGATCGTGAACAGAGAATAAGCAATGAAAAAGCATAACGTTAACAAAGGAGCTGAGAAGATGAAATTGTATACAAAAACCGGCGATTCCGGGCAAACAAGCGTTATCGGTGGTACCGTTGCTAAACATGACATTCGTGTCGAGGCGTACGGAACGATCGATGAAGCCAATGCCTTTGTCGGTCAAGCCATTTCGCAGCTTGACCAGGACTTGTTTAGCAAGCTTGTGAGCGAGCTAGTGACTATCCAGCATGAGCTGTTTGATTGCGGCAGTGATTTGGCCTCAATCAAGCCGCAGCAATACAAAGCAACGAATGAGATGGTTGATCGACTTGAAGCACAAATTGACGCCCATAGTGCGGAAGCGCCTAAAATTGAGCGCTTTATTTTGCCGGGAGGAGCAGAGGCGGCTGCAACCCTTCACATTTGTCGTACAGTGACGCGAAGAGCGGAGCGGCAAGTTTCTGCATTGCAGGAAACGGCTTCTATTAATCCTCTCGTCTTAACATACTTAAACCGTTTGTCCGACTACTTTTTTGCTGCTGCAAGGGTAGTTAACGCACGGCTCCAAGTGAAGGATATCGAATATGTGCGAAGTGCGAAAGTATTTCGGCAAAAGGAGTAGCCCACCCTTTTTAGCAAGCTAAACGTCGCTTATACGTGACAAGCCCTTCGCTCGGTTCTAGGCGGAAACGTAAACCGTTTCGTCTGCGATCTAATGAGCTTTCAGCCTGCCGTATATTAGGAGTTAAGCTTGTAGCTTTATTATGCTAGTAAATAGACTAGAAATTATAGTGATTCAATGTAAGAAGAGGCAAATAATCGTTTAGTAGACTTAACCTCCGCAAATTTGCTCTGAATAAACGCACAAAATTTGCCCTTTAGCTTAAAATAGGCCTGTCCGTACCACATCTTCACCGTCCCCCTAGCATACATATAGTTGTCATTGTCATGAAAGCTGGGGGGGACAATTTATGAAAAATATCGCTTTATTAATCGGCTGTCTTCTTTTGTCTGGTTGTCTTCATATGGGAGCTGCTGAAGGAAAGCCGGTTTCCGTTCATCACCTCGCAGGAGGGGTTGGGCTGCAAGAAAAGCAGTCGGTCTTATGGACATTGGAGCTAATTAATGAATACGCGCAAACGAGCCATGCGCTCCTGCTCAACGATTATGCTATATGCCATGGAAGGATGAGCGAAACGAAGAAGCTTTGGCAGAGCTTGCGAAAGAGCTGGCTGCAGGAATCGATACACCGTTAAGAAACCCGACAATCGATCAGGAAGGTGTAATAACTCCAGGCCACGAGCGTGTCATTTTGAAGGAAGCAGAGCTTGTTAAACAGCTACTCGAGGTCAAGTCTACAGAAGAGGAAATGACGATGCCGATCGTCGTCACGGAGCCGACTGTGTCTGAGGAAGAGCTGCCAGGAATCGATGCGGAGGTACTTTCTGTTTTTAAAACGCATTACAATTCTAGCGTTGCTGGTCGGGCAACGAATATCGAGCTTTCAGCTGAAGCAATACAGGATCACGTACTTGGACCGGGTGACAGTTTTTCTTTTAACTCAGTAGTCGGTGAGCGTACTGTTGAGCGTGGATATCAGGAGCGTTAGAAATCGTCAATCGAGAGTTTGTAATGGGAATTGGCGGGGGAATTTGTCAAACGTCATCGACGCTTTACAATGCCGTAGAAGGTGCGGGCCTTGAAATGATCGAGCGCTATTCGCATTCTCGTGAAGTCGGTTATGTTCCAGCTGGAAGGGATGCAACTGTTTCGTGGGGCGGACCGGACTTCCAGTTTAAAAACGCGCATCAATTTCCCGTTATTCTCCGCACCGAAGTTTCGCATGAGCAAGGGGAATTAACGATTAAAGTACTCTCCCATAAGGTTAGCAATTCATAACGACTACATGTCAGATAAGTATAGATAGCTACAATATGATGACTAATTTTCGCTGGCGTTTTCAAAGAGCACGTTAAGCTCCTTACTATCAAAGCTTCAAGAGAAGCCCGGTTGAGCACGAAGAGGAAGGGGGTTATGCTGCCATAAAATAAGGTTAGAGCACTGCAATCCCTTACTTTAAGGACATATGAGAAGGGCATGTTTTAACATGCTCT
>BAXO01000153.1 GCA_001310555.1 Bacillus sp. JCM 19058 | reverse complement strand
TTCATCTCCGGAATCGGCTGGCGGAGGCTCTTCCCGTTTCGTCTCCGGGATCCGATGGCGCGGCTCTTCTCCGTTTTCGTCTCCGGGATCCGATGGCGGCGGCTCTTCGCATTCTTGTCCCGGTAATGCCTCATCGCACTCAGGCAGTGGTTCCTCCTCAGAAGAGCCAATGACTTCATAAAACGTTTCCCAAACGTCCCCCCACTCAATATTACCGTCATCATCTCTCTTGACGGAAACAATTCTGCCGTCATTGTCGTATTCAAATACGGCTTGCAAGCTTTCAAGAATGTCATCCGAAAGTTGATGACCTGAACGGTTGATCGCCTCTGTTTCGGTAAATAGGTAGTTTCGCTCAGATTGCAGCCGAGCTGGAAATGTGTCGTTGACGTTGTCAACCTCTTTGGTTCGATAGGAAGCGAAGCCTTCAATCGTAAAATCGGTCGGAATATGAGAATACGTCGTAAAGCTTAAATTAGCTCCGCCATTATTATAGCCAATATTATCCCGAGCGATCAGACCTGGGTTACTGTTGCTCGTAAAACCGTAGTTCCCGTTTCCGAAAGCAACGCTATTTTTAATCATGTGCGGGACGTGGACACCTTCTCCGCCAAGCTTAAAACCATTCTGACCCGAATTTCCTTGATATCCGTCTGTCAAGCGACCGTTATTAAAGGCGATGCTATGCTCAATCGTTACAGCACCAATCGCACCTGTCCCGACCTTCGTGTATAAATCCCAGCCATCGTCAATATTGTTGTGAGACACCGAACCTCTAAACACATTCCCCTCTCCTACCGTAAGCTTTGCCGCAAAGCCATCGGCATTGTTCTCTGATGGATCTCGGTTGTCAAAGGCGATGCTGTTTAAGATAACATTATAGGACGGCCAATCCTCCTTATGTGGCGAATCGTCTGTACGGCTAATTTGCAGGCCGGTATCACCGTGCTCGAATACCCGGACGTTTTCGACAATGTTATGATTTCCACCAATCGTGTAGCCTTTCGTATTTCCGGCTGAGCGGGCAAAATCAATGCCTTTTACATGCCAGTAGTCGCCACTATGAACGACACCTTCAGTTTTTCTGTCAAAATCGATTAGTGGCCTCGTCTTTGCATCGGGATCGGCAACTAAATATTTCATTGCATCGGTTGTTCCATCATTGTACTTTTTGATTTCCAGCTTCGAATCGCGAATATAATCTCCCTCAAGAACGATAATCGTTTGGCCTTCCTGCACAAAGTGAATCGCCGTATCCAGATCGAGAGGGGATTCTCTCGTACCGTCTCCGTCACCGGTTCCGTCCGGAGATACATACAAATGCTCGCCATCCGCATATGTCCTCATTTCAACGGTAAAATTGGTCACGATTCTGTCATATGACGTTAAAAGCTGCGTATCATCCGGTAGAAACGTCAAGCTGAAATTCGTTTTGCTGTTTGCACGAAGCTTTGTTGAAATCTCCAAAATTTCTCCAGCAATCGCTTCGACATCCTCAGCGATCGTCTCCTGACCTTGTTTAACGAAAACGGCACCATCAACATTGGCCTTGACCATTAATCGGTAGTCTCTTTCGAGGTTTTTTCCAAGGAAACGATCTCAAATTCAGGGGCAATTGCCTCTAAGGGTGCCTCAACCTTCGGAGCATCTGTTTCTGCAGCAGTTACCGTAAAATCAATGTTGCTGACTTCAATTGTGGCAAGTCGTGCTGCATAAAACCCGACATAAATTCGCTCGTCCTGCATGAGTAAAAGGTCAGGCTCATAAAAAAAATTACCTCGTCCTCCTGATTGAGTTTAGCCATGTAGCCGCTATTCGTTTTCGCCAACGTCAGGCGGTAATCCTGTTCCGTATTCGTCGCATTTGGCCTTTCGTTTCTCAGCATCCGTTTTTGAATGCCTTCACTTCCTTCACCATCAGGAGTGAGCACGCCGGTTCTTATCAACGCCTGAGTACCGTTTTCCTCTCTCGTACCACCGGAAAACCCACCGACAGCAGCAATGTTTGACGCAAAAACGCTTGCATCCTCAGTCGGGTTTATCGCATCTCTTGCCATAATACCGAAAGACTCCTGACCGTCATGAGGCGTTTTCGCATAATCAATCACTTTAATATCCGCCGATAGGACAAAGTTGTCCGCTTCGGCATCAACCTCCGTATAATAGAAAGAAATGCCATCGTGATCGCCGGTAATTTTACCGCCACCTTCTAAGGCAACGACTTTGACCGAATCCTGTTCGCTAACGTCGACATAATTGCGTTCGGCGGATGTCGATTGTCCGAACCTAGTCGTATGCCATTGGGGTTCCTCGTATTCGCGCACTGTCACTTGAAATGAAATGGCTTCAATCGATGGATCGTCCGGAATAACTTGTAGCTGATACACTCCTGCTCTATCCGGATTAACTCCAGACGAATCAAGCGTGTAGTACTCCTCACCTAAAGGCTCGCGCTCGCCATTATCGTATACCTTCGAAACTTCTAACCCTGCTCGCTCAAATATTTCGCCAACAAAATAGCTCGTTTTCGGATAACTCGATAGTTCGATCGCTTCTAGCTCTTTCTCTTTTACTTCTATCGTAAAGGATACGGAAACTCCTTTGTGAGTCAATGTGACGGTTTTGTTTCCGGGAGTGCTCGTATCAAGCTCTGAAGCATCGAACTCGCCTGCCATCAACCTCACTTCATTTTCGTCGCTGTAGAGCGCATACACGTTAATCCCTGCCAAGTCGAGGTCATCCCCGATAAAATAACGTGTTTTCACTGGCAAGCGTCGAATGTCAAGCGCAACTAGAGAGGCATCCTTTACCGCCACGTCAAAGCTAACAGAAACGTCTTCCGCTTCAACTGATGTGACTGTCACTTCTTTCATGCCTGGCTCTTCAAAGCGATAATCGCTTTCGGCTACCTCATCTTCAATCGAAAAGCGGTAACGGTCACTTACCAGTTCTTCCGTCTTCAGTCCATGCTCGTATTCGCCGATCACAACAAAACCTTCCGGATCAAAAGAATCACCGGGATAATACGTCGTTTTAGCAGGGAAATATTTGATTTCCATACGCGTTAAAGTGAGGGGAGTAATCGTTAGCTCAAGTTCCTCCGTCATCCCGCCAAAATTTAGAGTAATCGTATTGGTTCCGGCTTTATTGCTATCAAAGCCAGTGACAATGTAATCCGTAGGCAAAAGCACTTCCTCTGTGTCGTCCGAATAAAGTGCCGTCACCTGCAAGCCAGTTAAATCAAGCTCTTCACCGACTAAGTAGTCTGTTTTCATTGCGGTTGCATCTACCATTAATTCTTTTACCGTTCGTTGCTCGACCTTAACCTCTAAGTTAGAAAAGGTCACTTCTGCATCCCGAGCGACGTAAAAGCCGGGAAATACTTCATCGGTAAAAAGCTTATCAAGTGTAAACACTTCACGTTCATCATTCACGGAAACGGCATACGTCTGCCTGATTTTCGAATCGATAACTCGTATACCTCACCAGGTGCTGGATCATTCTGTCCGGGAAAAGGCTCACCCTTTACTTGCTCTCCTCCCTGCTTGTAAAACGCCTTCATCACAGTATCGAGCGCACCGACTGCAACATATTCGGAAGTTTGTGTCGAGGAGTCTCCGTGCTCACCGACTTGGTTCCGGAGCATGACCCCGAACGATTTTTGGTTTGGTGTGCTAATCGCAGGATCGCCGTTAAAGTGATGCACGGTCGCTTCCGCTTTGATTTCGAAATTGGCATGTGCGGGAAGCTTTTGGTAATAAAAAGACAACCCCTCATCATCGCTGGCAACCTTTCCGCCTGAAGCCGTCAGCCGAACCGAACCGTCATCGCCGATCGCCGGCATAGGATTACGTCCTTCGCTCGTATTTGAACCGAACGCGCTAAATGACCAATCGCTCGGCTCAACTGGACGCTCAATTTCTAAATTGACGTCGCTGAACGTTACTGTCGTATTTCTTGCTGTATAGACGCCTGCATAGTTGAGCTCACCAAAAAAACTCTTCAACCGTATGCGTTTCCTCCCCGAGTGAAATGACATATTGTCCACCTGATTTGCGAATGCTCAATTGATACTCCTGTTCCTGACTCGGAGGAGCTGCAGCAAACTCCAGTCCACTTTTCACCTGATCGTTCTGCTTGTAAAAGGCCTTCATCTGCTGATCTAACGCACCGACTGCGAGATAGTTTCCAGAGAATGCTGGATCGTTTTCGTTTTCCAAAACATTGCCGCGCAGCATAATTCCGAATGACACATGATCGTTAGCCGTCCACGCATTGACATGAGCGGTTGCCATCATTTCAAAATCGGTATTTTCCGGGATCTCCTTGAAATAATACGCAATGCCTTCAGATGTGCTGGCAATCTTCCCTCTGTCGTTCGCACTTCTGAGCGTAACGGTTCCATCATCGTTTTCGCTCACATGAAAGTTATCCTTCGTGACATTACCCTGACCGCCAATATCACCAAACACACTGCCTTGCCAATCGCTAGAAACGCTAATCATCTCTTCCCCCGGCTGCTGTGCAAACGAAGCAGGATGCAAGAGCGTCAGCACGAGAACAATTGACATCATGAGCGCCAATAGCCGCTTTTGCTTCTTCCTCATTCAATGCTCCTCCTTAGTGAATTAAATTCTTATTCTGAATGACGAGGATTACCCGATTGACTACTGGTCAGTAGCTCTACATCCCTATAAATAGGCGGATTCTTACTTGATTGATACAGCGCTCACTCCCCGGGCTTCCCCGCTTGGTTCATCTAACCATCAGTGGCGTAAGCACCCCACTGATGAAAGTTCTACTGTATGTAATTTAATAACAACGTTGTTATTTTAGAATTGTAATCGCTTTCATTGTTTTTGTCAATACTATATTCCTTGCTATTTTTTTTGGCAAAATGTCAACTCGGTCAAGGCTTTCCTTTTGAAAAAGATAAGTCAATTGATGCGCTTTACAAAAAAATGAATTTAATGTATAATGTATGGTATATATATCTAATGTTATATATCATAAGCTTTTCATTAGACCTTAAACTACATAGTTACAGCGGAGCTTAAAAGGCCAGTTGGAACAACGATCCGGTAATCCCTTCGACTAAAGGTCCGTAGATTAATAGTGACTAAACTAAAGAAGTAGTTTTAAAGCGAATTAAGGTAGAGGGCAAGAAATTAAGAAGCTATTTTATATTAGGAGGTTGTCAGATGAGTAGTCAACTATTGGACGAAAGCTTTCTCGAACACACGGTAGATCAAATGATAAAGAAAAAAAACAACTTCGGTGCAGTGCTATGTATTGAACAGGGTGATGCTTTTTCTTGGCTAGGAGCTGCCGGGAATATAAAGGTGGAGGATCAATACT
>BAXO01000152.1 GCA_001310555.1 Bacillus sp. JCM 19058 | reverse complement strand
CTCCCGGCGAATCCCTGTGCTCTCCTGACGGATCCTAGCTCTCTCCCGACGAATCCGCACGCTCTTCCGACGGATCCTCTCGCTCTCCCGGCGGCTCCCCTTCAAGTGTCATCTTTGCATGCTGTTTGGGGCGATTAAACCGCTTCGGCGCCGCCGCTACCGCAAGTTCGTTTGCTTAGGTAGGCGTGCACATGCTTTTACAATCGGACACGGGTGCTAGCTGATTAAACCGCTAGCAGGCGTCTAATGATCAATCATCTCTGATTGGACATAATGGTAAAGGAGCTTTGTCGTCTCCTCTATCGACGATTTGTGCGTTCGTTCAAAGGCATGCGAGGCATCGATTCCCGGACCGATTAAGCCGTGGACGATGTCATGTCCTGCTCGTATTGCAGCCGAAGCATCTGATCCGTAATACGGATAAATATCGAGCTTGTAATGAATGTTATTCGCAGCTGCTAACGCAACGAGGCGTTTTCTGAATCCGTAATGGTACGGGCCGGACGCGTCCTTTGCACATATTGAGACTGAATATTCATCAGTCGCTTGTCCGGCGCCGATTGCCCCCATATCGACCGCTAAGTATTCAATCGTTTCTGGCGTAATATTCGAGTTCCCGCCATAGCCAATTTCTTCATTATTGGAAATTAGGAAATGAGTCGTATACGGAAGCATTATTTCTTCCTGCTTCAGCTGTTTGATTAACTCTAGCAAAATAGCTACACTCGCCTTATCATCGAGGTGGCGCGATTTAATAAATCCGTTATCGGTCAATTGTACGCGCGGATCGAAAGAAACGAAGTCGCCGACTCCAATCCCGAGGGCGTGCACATCGTCTGCGCTTTCGACTTTCGCATCAAGGCGCACTTCCATATTGTCTTGATTTCGTTCTGCCTTTCCCGCTTCCTTGTACACATGAACAGACGTTTGATGCATAAGAATCGTTCCTGAATACGTTTTATCTGAAGCTGTTTTTATTTCACAATATTCCCCTTCGATTGAGTTGTACTTAAAACCGCCGATCAAATCGAGCTTAAGGCGGCCATTGCTTTTCACTTCCTTGACAATCGCGCCTAAAGTATCGACGTGCGCAGTTAGCAGTCGCTGCTTTTCGTTATTCTTGCCAGGCAGCGTCGCAATCAGACCACCCTTTCGATTCCGTTTAGTTGCGACACCGATTTTAGCTAACCATTGTTCAACATGTTGAATAACCTCAAACGTGTTTCCAGATGGGCTAGGGATCGAAACAAGCTCTTTGATTAATTGCATCGTTGCGTCAGTATTTGGGTATGGCATCTATCATTCTCCTTCGTTTACAGTAATGTCTTCATTATATCGTCAAGCAATCCAGCAGACAATTTTTCGTTACTTTTCTCGACGACCGTCAAGCTTAGGGTAAACAAGGTCATGCAAGCGCGGTACTTGCTGCTTAAGAACCTCGATATCCGTCCGCCACTCGAACGCGGGGCCAACCCCGCCATATTCAAAAGAGACGACCCAAGGTTTTGACCATTCGCCTGCGTGAATCCTTGCCATCGTCCACTCTGCCAAACGCCAATCGTCGTCTGTCATCGGCATACTGTCGCGGTAACGCTTGTCATCTCGTTGAATTCCTGTCACGTGTAGCTCACGCAAACGTTCTATCGGTAATGTCGCAAGGTATTCGTAGACATCAAAATCTTTATATTTTGATGATAGTTGGACATGCGCAATATCGAGCAACAGCCCGCACTTTGTCTGCCTCACAACTTCTGCAATCAGGTCAGGATCGATGACCGGAAGCAGCATCTTTCCTTTTATTCCTTGATAGACGACATTTTCAAGAATGACTTTTTCAGCACCAAACCGTGCGGAGACTTTTTCAATATCGCGAATGAGTCGTTCCTTAATATATTCTTTATGAACACGTTTTGTCGTATCAGCCGGAATGGAAGGCATTTCAGCTGCATAGGCCACTAAATGCATATTGATGTAAGGGGTGTTCGTTTGAGAAAACAACCGTTCGATCCGATCCCAGTCCACTTGATCGAGGTTATTTTGGCCAGCGTTAAGCGGAAAATGGACATAGGCCGGTCCGTATTGTTGAGCTGTTTGGATTACATCCTCGTCAAAGTCTGGACATTTGAAGAAATCGATGTTAATTGCCCCTTGATCGAGCAGCTTTTGCGCGTCAGGTGAATAGTTAACAGCAAATTTCATATGGAACCTCCAGTTATTAAATTGATCGCACTCTGCCTAAATTGTACCACCTTCGTCAGCTCGACTTTTGCCGAATCATTGCCTTAAGAAAATATAGGCCGATTTTACCAGATAATAATTCAGTGATACAGTGGGTAGCTAACGCCAACAGGAGGTGATTGCGATGACTGATCCTTATTTATGTCCAAATTGCCAAACCAATCGATCCAGATTTACGATTGTTAACCAAGTCCCGCTCCCAGTTAAGCTCGACGCAAAAAGCGGGGAAATTATTCAAGAGTATACAGACGAAACGCTTGAGCCCTTTCATCTATCCTACCGGGGACCGGAAAAACGAATTCAATGTGGAGCATGCGGATTAATTGAGGACGAGCAGATGTTCATAAATTTCGGCAAAAAATAGGAGCCAGCCACTAGCTAGCTCCTCCTTCAATTATTTTGTTATAAAATCAATCGCTTGCTTACCGAGTAAGAATGTCCCGATCGCATAAGCCTCCACTTCATCACGTAGCGTTGTCGAGCCGTTCGTACCGTCGAATGCTTTTAACGTATAGCTCATATTCTATCCCCTCTTCGAACGCCTGGTTAAGGAAGGCCGCCGTTTGCGTTAATCCGTGATTGCCGCGGTACATCACCTCGTAAAATGAGATAAAGCCGTGCATCACTCCATTGTAACGGAAGGAGCGAACAGGTACACCATATTCTGCAAGCCTTTTTTGCATAAGCCTCACCTTCATCCCTTAACGGTCGAATTCAGCAGTAATGACTAGGGCCGGTGGCAGCTTATACAAATGCTCTGCATTAAGAGGCGAAGTATATGGCAATGACCAAGTGGCTTGATCAGGCGTATAGGCATCGCGTGCCCGGAGCATGACATTGCGAGAGAGCAAATAATAACCGCTGTCATAAGTTTCCCTAGACAAAAATTCTTCATCCTGAAAAGTTGTTAACGGATAAAGCAAGGCTTGTGCTCTCAGCTCTGGGCCATTTCGATCGCGTGACATTAGCGAAACAACCGTCGCAAGATTGCCGCCAGCACTATCACCGACAACAGCTATTTTATTTCGATCTCCGCCTAAAGCTTCAGCCTGGTCTGTTGCCCAGAGAAGTGCCTCGTAGCTATCCTCTATCGCTGCCGGAAATGGGTGCTCAGGTGCTACCCGATAACCGACTGCGATAACAATGCTATTCGTTCTCGCTGCCAAAGCGCGGACAATATTATCGTGCGTATGAATATTTCCATACCCTTCCATAAATGCTCCGCCATGATAGTAAAGAATGATCGGATGAGGACCGTCCGCTAAAGGGCTATAAATTTTTGCAGGTATTTCCGTTCCATCGGAAACCGGAATCGTTATCATTTCACTAGTAAATGTTGTGGTCGCCGGAACAGCTAGAAAATTCGGAACGCGCATATCGGCAGTAACGAGATTCTGATTGACTGCATGCAACAGGACTGCAGTTTTTAAAGGAACCTTGCCAGCTTCTGTATGTGATAAATGCTGAACGTATATGATGATACCTAAAGCAAAAACAATCAGGCTCAATCCAACGACAGCTGCGGTGACCTTTAGGCCCCTTAAGAAGGATATGATCATCTCTTCACCCCTTTACTGCCTCTCTTTTTTTACAAAAAACAGTCAGACAATTATTACCTTTTATTATATCAGAAAAGAAATACATTGGTAAGATATTTTTATATATTTTTATATATTTTCACACATTGTTTTTCACATTTTTTGTTTTTTATTCAGTCTGAGGAAACCAATCTTGTATAAATGAAAAAAAGAGAGCAGCTATTTGCTTAGCTCCTCTCGTTCCAATATTGCTTTATAAAGCGATCTCGCCCTGACTTTTTTTCGATCATCTTTATACTCGTCCGGGCTTTTCTTGTAAAATTGCTGATGCTCTTCCTCCGCCGGGTAAAAGCGGGTCGCTGGTAAAATTTTTGTAACAATTTCTTGCTTGAACCTTCCGCTTTTCTCAAGCTCTTGCAAGGATTGCAGCGCCAGTCGCCTTTGCTCGTCATTATGGTAAAATATCGCCGTTCGGTATTGCGGACCCCGATCGTGAAATTGTCCTTGCGGATCGGTAGGGTCAATTTGTGGCCAGTACAATGATAAAAGTGTGGCGTAACAATAAAACGATGGATCAAACGCGATTTCGACCGCTTCATAATGGCCGGTTTTACCAGTTTTTACTTCGTCATATTGAGGGTTTTCGCTCCAGCCACCCGTATAGCCCGACGTAACGGAAATAATTCCCTTTTGCTCTTCAAAAGGCTGAACCATGCACCAAAAACAGCCTCCGGCAAAGGTCGCCTTTTCGATAAGTTCAGTCAAACACTCTCCCTCGCCTTCCTCATTCATTTTATTTTCCACTGCCAGTTAGCTGTTCGAAATATATTGACAGCTGCCGCCTCCCTTAACGGTTGTGAGGTGGGCTACACTGCCCGTTCATTCAGTAAAAGTAAACTCGATTTCACCTAGCTTAGTGCTATACTTCACCTTTAAGTCCTTGTCGTCGAAATACCAAAGATCGGCTTCCTCAATATAAAATAGAAGGCGATCGACTTCGTACTTAGCCCCAATTTTGGTCGGCTGCTCCTTGCTGATTCCTATCGAAAAACCATGTTGAACTGTGCTGTGTCCCCCGTAACGAGCAAAAAAATCGAATCGCCTCGTTCTCCGTCAATTCAAATTCTTCTTTAAACCAATGTAGCGCAGGCTTCGTTATATGGATATTCAATTTTTTTTCACTCCTAAAAAGCTTTCTCCTTATTATGATACCAATAATGGCTTCTGCTTGTCTAACCTCTGTGGATAAGCGGAGGGTAAATAATGTTTCGCCAAGGAAACTTTTTTTATCTGTTTGAATACTCTATCGTATAGCCTCCTCTTTCTCATTCGATCGTATAGAGATTTTGGCCGTGCGCTACGCATCTCAATCGGCCAGCGCGGCATGAGCTTAATTCCTACTGAACCTTCCTCATACCGCTTTGAGTCAAAGGGGCTTCATCGATAAAAGTCTGAATAAAGGAGTCGAGATACATGGGCTTAAAAAAAGAAAACGCTCCAGTACGCCTTTCTACTTTCCAAAATAAATTTACTGACAGACGAGCAAAAAAAAGAAGCTGCTTGAACAAATGGATAAGTACGTTGGCGAAAAAAGGTAA
>BAXO01000151.1 GCA_001310555.1 Bacillus sp. JCM 19058 | reverse complement strand
GAATGACTTGGCCGATTGATCACTCGAGGGAGGGTTTGAAGCATGGATAACCTCATTCCAGTCGTAGAGAAAAAGGACTTTTTGCGAGGCTTTTTAAAGGATTTTGAATTAAAAAGGCGAGAGTGTACATGGTTGCTGAATTATTTGATGAGCAATGATGCGCTCATGGAACGGGTCCATTTTGTCGAGTTTGCCGTATGCACACCGAAGGCCCTGATTATTTCAGCGGACGGAGTGGAAACAGTTCCTTTTTCCTTTCATAAGTTTCAGCTCGTGACAACCGATGCGGAAAAAGCATTTCATGATATTCGCTTAAATCAAACAGAGGACATTTATATCGAACTGCATTTTGTCGGATCTAAGCTATACCCGCCTTACTTAGCAGTGCTTGAAGACAATCCTTTTTTTACCGGAAAACAAGGAATTGCTTCAAGCCAATGAAAGAATGGCAGAAAAGCTACTTGCCTTTTCTCTTTTTTCCTTTCACCGTCAACAGCTATCAGACAAAATCGATCAAGCACTTGATCGCAAAGACGAAAAAGCATTTCGTCGCTTAACGGCCGAACTGAAAAAAACTGGAACGAGACTCCTATTAGCCGGGGTCTCCCTTTTTTTTGTCTAATCCTTATGTAAGATGCGAAGGTTATCGCGTTTTATGTGTCCTTTTCAATGAATCTTACAGGGAGGTTTACGTTATAGGGGGCAATAGAACTGAGGAATCATATGGCTTCTCTTTTACATAAATAGACATCGAGCAGGAGTTTCTGTTTGACGAACTCAAGATTAACCCCTCTCGAATTTTGTCGAGTTGTGTTTTACTATAGCTCTTTTAAAAAAAACGAGAATGCTCTTGCGGTTGAACGGTGATACTGTAAAAGACTATTCTTTTTTGCTTGAATTTGCTAGGATGTTCATTAGGAAGGGAGGATGAAGGCATTGAAATGGCAAGCAAAGGATATGGATACCTATTTACAAGCAAAGGAATACGTCGATACAGCGATCATCCCACTCATCCCAATATCTTGGCAATCAGATATAAAGACAACTGTCGCGATGGGTGAATTTATTTCTATTATATCGCAAGAGCTTGAGCATCAATTCCAAGGCCGGGTCGTGCTGTTTCCCGCGTTTACTTATTTGAAAAATGAGCAAGCACAAACACGTCTAGAACGACTACTATCCTGGAAGGCTGAGCTGCAAGCGGGCGCCATCAATCATCTCGTTTTTACGACAGCAGACAGTTCCTGGAAAGCCAGCGAGGCTCAACTGGAAGAGCTGCTCGTGTGGCTTCCAACCGTTCCGTTGGAGAATCTCGATTTGAAGATGAAGCGCGAGGTTGTTACAGGACAAATCCAGCAGCTCGTCCCGATTTTGACAAACAAGTGGCAAAATCGTTAACATTGTCAGTCTGAGCGTGGAAACAATTGACACGCAAAGTTGCATCCGGTATCATTGGTATGTCCTAGTATAAAATGTATGTAAACTGTGTCCTGTTTTTGGACTGACCATATCGAGTTGGGGGGGAAAACGATTGAGTGAGAAAGAGCACAAGGTGTCGCGACGTCAATTTTTATCGTACACGCTTACAGGTGTAGGAGGGTTCATGGCTGCCGGGATGCTGATGCCGATGGTACGCTTTGCCCTTGACCCTGCATTAAAGGCCGGAGCAGAATCTGACTTGAACTTTGTGTGTGATCTCGATGAATTGACTGAAGAACCACAGAAATTTCCATTTAAATTTAATCAAGTGGATGCTTGGCACGAGTCTGAGGTCACTCAGGATGCCTATATTTTCATGCAAGGAGATACGGTAACGGCGCTGTCGCCGACATGTACGCATCTGGGCTGTACGGTAGGTTTTGGCACGAACGACGAACACCCGGATCGATTCTTCTGTCCGTGTCACTTCGGTATGTTTGAAAAGGATGGAACGAATGTTCCGAATACACCGCCGCAGCGACCTCTTGACGAATTTGAAGTTGTCGTCGAGGATGGGAAAGTCTACTTAGGGCAAGTAAACCAACGAACTTAAGGAGGGGCGTAATCGATGCTTCAAAAAAATTTATGACTACGTTGATGAGCGTCTTGATATTACGCCAATGTGGCGCGATATTGCCGACCACGAAGTGCCTGAGCACGTAAACCCTGCTCATCACTTCTCTGCGTTCGTCTACTGTTTTGGGGGACTAACTTTTTTTCGTGACAGTCATCCAAATTCTATCGGGTATGTTTTTAACGATGTACTATGCACCGGACATCGTCAATGCCTACAATTCTGTTGCATACTTGCAAAATGAAGTCGCTTTTGGAATTATCGTTCGTGGTATGCATCACTGGGGTGCAAGTCTGGTTATTGTTATGATGTTTTTACATACCTTGCGCGTGTTTTTTTTACCGGCTCTTACAAGAAGCCGCGTGAGCTAAACTGGGTTGTCGGTGTTCTTATTTTCTTCGTTATGCTCGGTTTAGGCTTTACCGGTTACTTATTGCCGTGGGATATGAAGGCATATTTTGCTACTGTTGTTGGTCTGCAAATCGCTGAAAGTGTTCCGTTTATTGGTGGCTTCGTGAAAAGCTTACTGGCCGGAGGAGAAATTATCGGTGCAGTCACACTGACTCGCTTTTTTGCCATTCACGTTTTCTTCTTGCCAGCGGTCTTACTTGGGCTTTTGGCTGCCCACTTTATTATGATTCGGAGGCAAGGAATTTCCGGTCCATTGTAATCGCAAAATGATAAAAATAAGGAGGGGAAAAGATGAAACGTGGAAAAGGGATGCAATTTGTCGGCGATTCACGCGTGAAGGCGACCAACCGAATGCCGAATGTCCCCAAGGATTATTCAGAGTACCCGGGTAAAACAGAAGCGTTCTGGCCTAACTATCTTTTAAAGAATGGATGGTCGGTGCTGTTTTCTTAATGGGTTATCTCTGTTTGACAGTCGCTCATCCAGCCCCGTTGGAACGGATGGCCGATCCGGCTGCTGCTGGTGGTTATATACCTATACCTGACTGGTATTTCTTGTTCTTGTACCAGTTGCTCAAATATTCGTACGCATCCGGAAACTTTAATGTGATCGGGACGATCGTCATCCCGGGTCTTGCCTTTGGTGCACTGATGCTTGCTCCTTGGCTCGATACCGGGAAAGAGCGCCGGATGACAAAACGACCGATTGCGTCTTCACTAATGATTCTTGCTGTCATGGCAGTCATATACTTGACTTGGGAGTCGGCGGATCAGCACGATTGGGAAGCCGCTGCCCAGCAAGGGGAAATAGCTGAAATTGACACCGAAGCAGAAGGCTATGAAATCTACTCTTCACAAGCGTCTTGTATCGGCTGTCACGGTGATAATCTCTCCGGGGGGCAGGTGGACCTTCATTATTGGAAACAGAGCTCACCAAGGACGAGATAATCGATGTCGTCACGAATGGTATTGAAGGAACGGCGATGGCTCCTGGTATGTTTGAAGGTACGGATGAAGAGCTTGAAATATTAGCTGAATACATTGAAGCCCATGGAAATCCTGAAGAATAAGAAGAAAAAAAGCTGACTGTAACGGTCAGCTTTTTGTGCGGATAGCGCAAAAGCGTCGATTTTACAAGAAGAAAGGACTGGCATGAAATGTTGAAACAGCTGCTTGTCTTATTCGGTCATCGCTGGGTGATCGGGCTGCTATTAGTAATTAATACAGGGGGAACGATCTATGGCTATATGTGGTATGCCAACCAGCTGAGAAGCACGCCGGCTCATTTTCTTCCGTTTGTGCCAGACAGTCCGACAGCGAGCTTCTTTTTCATGTTCGTCCTTGTCGCCTTTCTGTTCAAAAGAAACTGGCCGATTTTTGAAGCTTTAGCCGCTGTAACTTTAATTAAATACGGAATTTGGGCGGTCGTGATGAATCTGGCCACCGCCTGGGCAGGAGATACGTTGCAATGGCAGCACTATATGTTAATCGCTTCCCACGGAGCGATGGCCGTTCAGGCGATCATCTACAGCCCATACTTTCGCATACGCCCGTGGCATTTGATCGTCGTTGCTGTCTGGACACTTCACAACGATATTATCGATTATGTGTTTATGATGCATCCGTGGCTATCCTCTTCGCTAATACCGTACATTGAACCAATCGGCTACTTTACTTTTTGGCTTAGTATAGCCTCTTTGCTCACTGTCTATCTACTTTCTGTTCGATATCAGCAAATGAGGCTGTCCGTTTGGTAAATTTCTTTCTTGTTCAGCTTTTGCTGAAGGAAAAAAGCTGCTCGGGCCGGGCTTTAGAGGAGCAGGTGTCAGCAGTGTCGTCAATGCGGTACAAGCGACAAATAAATATAATGGACTTTGCTTTAATTGAAACGACTTGCCCCTGCTCTTCAATATTGCCACTTTGTTTTGCACAGGCTAAAAGTAAAAGGCTCCTCTTTGCTTCTGCCTTGCCTGAGCGGCAGCCTCTTTAATTCTTGTCCTTTTTTAGGTCTACTCTTGTCCTTCCGTTCATAGGATGGGAATAGAAAAAGGAGGGACAAAGATGCAGCGGACCATAGTCATCATCGTCACAATTTTATTCTGTCTATGCTTACCTGTCAGTGTGTATGCTGATGAAGGACAACCCCAACATAAATGGAAAAAGCTCAATCAGACCTCAGATCAGGTTTTACAACTGGTGAAACAGGAAAAAAAATGTGGAGGCGAAGCAACTGCTCGACTATTTTTCGGCTTCTTTTTTGGAAGTTGATTTTAAAGAGGAAGGCATTACGATGAATGCATTGAGGACGGTGACTCTAGCGATTGAGCAGGCCGAGGAGGCGCTGACTGCTGTCGATTTATCACTTGAGGAACGAATCTATGTCGTGACTGCCTTTCGCCTAGCTGTCGATGCCTTGTCAAGTGAGCACCATCCTCTATGGCTACGGACAGAAAATACGATCATGCACTCGCTCGAAGCGATGCTCGAAACGACAGAAAATAATGATAGTCAAGGTCTCCAGCACCGCACGAATACTTTTTTTTCGTCAATTCAATATGATTCGTCCAGCACTGCTCATTGACTTATCGCCGCAAGAGCTGCAGCGCATTGATTCGCAAATGACTTACTTAGAGCGTTTGCGTAACGCAGAATTTGAGCAGGAAACACTACGTTCACATCTTGAATTAATGAAGGCTGACTTGTCAGACATGTACGAGCGGGTCAAAGAAGATCAAACCGATCCTTCACTGCTCTGGGTTATGTTTTCGATTGGCGGTATGATTATCCTTTCTCTTACGTATGTTGGCTGGAAAAAAAATACCGGGCAGAAAAAAGAAAAGTACGTGAAAAAGAATAATGTGGCAAACATGTGAAAAATAATATGATCATATCGACGGTAAGGCTGATTCTTCCCGCGTATAGTTTGACTATCTTTGATGTTTATTTTAAAATAAAATAATAAAGCGAAGCTAACTAATCAGTGGGGGTTTCCG
>BAXO01000150.1 GCA_001310555.1 Bacillus sp. JCM 19058 | reverse complement strand
TATCATCAATTCAAACATCAACCATTCCGGATAGGATAAGGAGGAAGGTCACTTCCTCACTTACCCCAACATTTGAAGTAGAACCTTGGTTTTTGCACCACCGCAATTGACAGAAAACAACACTTTCCCCACCATAACGATAGTGTATACGAAATCAGTATCGAGGAAGTATAGTACCTAACCTTACTTTTAAAGGATATAAACTACTATCTGTCTAGTAGTTTTCTTTAGTATTCACTCTAAGATAGGTTAGTTTGAGACGACTACAAAGCTAAAATCCTCCCCCTTCTGTGAGTTAACCCATGTTTCCTTTAAAATAATTTTGATAAATCTTTCGTGCTAATCCGACCATAGCTTGTCAATAACGTTGAGTTCTTTGAAGAACCTCAAAAAAAGCAAAAAATGGCAGTTTGCTTAACTTTATTCAAGTCAGATTTTTCGATTTTCTTCGCTCTAATAAGTTGTACGTATAAGTTAACGAAATATTAATGCTAAAATTAAAATAAAACATTACATATTAATATTTTTTATCCAATAATGCATAAATTTATATAGTGAAATAAAAAGAAAGTATACTGGATAATGCTTATTAGAACCTTTTATTTTGTATTTTTATACCATTAAATATATTTTAAAAAAAGTATTGAAAAGTACTAATTATTAAAATATACTCTCCATATACGTACAAATAATAAAAAATGTAACCGCTTTTATTTGATTTGTACGTATAAGAACAAATGAACTGGTAATTGGCTATTTGAAAATTTTCATAAGGGGGCTAAGTCAATGAAAAAGGTTTTAATATCATTTAGTATGTTATTGCTACTTTTTTTTGTTAGTAGCATGTGGAGGAAGTGAAAATTCTACTCCAGAAGATGTAGAAGCTGATGATGTAGAGATAGTAGGGGAAGATTTAGAAGGAGCAACAGAATTAACATTCTGGACATTTGCGGGGACACATGCTGAATTCTTTGCAAATGCTGCTGAGAGTTGGAATGAAGAAAACGCGGATAGGGCGATTAGCTTTAAAGCTGAAACTTACCCATTTGACCAAATGCATAATAATGTATTACTCGCCTTGCAATCTGGAACAGGTGCACCCGATATTGTAGATCTTGAAATCGCTCGATTTGCAAATTTCTTACAGGGAGACATTCAATTAGAGCCATTAAATGATTTAGTTGAAGATGAAATAGATAATTACATTACAGAAAGGCTTGATATTTACGCTAAAGATGGCAGTTATTATGGAGCACCAACTCATTTAGGGGCAACGGTTGTTTATTACAATAAAGAAATTATGGAAGAAGCTGGAGTAGATATTGATTCGATCATCACATGGGATGATTATGTTGAAGCAGGAAAGCAAGTGGTTGAAGCAACTGGAATACCGATGACAAATATTGCTTCAAACTGGTATGGATTCTGGCCATTTATAACTCAAAGAGGCTCTGATTTCTTTGATGATGATGGGAACCTTACTTTAGCTAATGAAACAAATATTGATACACTACAATTCATGTCAGATATGATTCATGTTCATGAAATTGCCACAGTACCTCCTGGTGGAAGTTATCATAATGAGGAATATTACGGATATATGAATGATGGTGGGGCAGCTTCTGTAATCGTTCCGTTATTTTACATGAAGGATTTTGTCGAATATATGCCTGATTTAGAAGGGAAAATGGAACTTAGACCGATGCCGGTCTGGCCAGATTCAGATTTAAGAACAGTTGGAATGGGAGGTACTGGAACGGCTGTTATAAGTCAATCTGAAAATGTTGAATTAGCAAAAGAATTTTTGTACTTCGCAAAATTATCTGAGGATGCAAATATTCGTCTATGGACAGAATTAGGATTTGACCCTCCTCGTTGGGATGTTTGGGAAGACCCTATAATGCAAGAAGATAATGAATATTACCAATTTTTCCATGAAGGAATTTTTGATATGTTATTTGAGATTCGTAATGAGGTTGGAAGCGTTCACATGAATGAAAATGTTCCTCGCGTAATAGAAGAAGTGGAAACAAATGTCATGCACTCTGTCATAAGAGAAGGGAACCAATCGGCTGAGGATGCTCTTCAACAAGCCGGTGATTCAATTCAAGCACTGATAGATAGTAGAAATTAAATAATGTAAAAGGGATGCCCCCAAGAAAGAAAACGTTTCTTGGGACTTATCTCTTTCATCATTTTTAAGGAGGGATAAAAGAAAACATGTCAACACAGGTGAAAAATACAAGCTATAAAACAGAAAATAAAAAAAAGCACGGCATTACGGTTTTTAAATTCTAAAAAAAGTAGCGCCGTATGTTTTTGTTACTCCATTTATACTCTCTTTCTTAGTTTTAACACTTTATCCAACAATACAAGCCTTTATAATGAGCTTTCAAAATATTTTGCCAGGACAAGTTCGATATATTGGTTTTAACAACTATGAGAGAGCACTAAATGACCCGAACTTCTATACGGCATTACAAAATACAACTACGTACATGATTCTAACGGTTGCTATTCTAGTATCAATTCCATTGATATTGGCTGTTTTGTTGAACTCTAAGTTCTCTATCTTTAAAATATTTTTTTCGCTCTGGGCTGTTCATTCCTGCACTAACATCAGTTGTGGTAGCTGGTATCATATTTCGATTAATTTTTGCAGAGTCAGATACAGCGATCGCAAATCAGTTTTTGGTTTTTTGGGGGATTGATCCAGTGAATTGGAGAACGAATGGTTGGTCAGCCATGCTTTTAATGGTTTTATTAGCGACATGGAGATGGTTGGGTGTTAATATTTTGTACTTTTTGGCTGGCTTGCAAAACATTCCCGATGAACTGTATGAATCGGCAGATATAGATGGCGCTAACATGGCACAAAAATTTTTTCATATAACATTACCATTCCTAAAGCCAATTGTTGTTTTTGTCACAACGATCAGTATAATCGGTGGTTTTAGAGTATTTGAGGAAAGTTATGTATTTTGGGAAACAAGTTCACCAGGGAATATTGCATTAACATTAGTTTCTTACCTATACCAACAAGGGATCCAACGTAATGATATGGGTTATGGTGCAGCTGTTGGGGTGATTGTTTTATTAATTATATTTGTTGTAAGTATTATCTATCTGTTCGCAACTGGTCAGTTTAAAAGGAGGGAAGGTTAATGAAACAGCGCGAGCTAGCCTTTAAAGTGATAGTAAACATATTACTTGCTGCTATTGTCTTCCTTGCATTATTTCCATTGATAAGTTTGATTATATCTTCTTTCCGCCCTGCTTCGGAATTATTAAGAGAGGGAATTACACTCAATATTGATTTTAGTCAACTTACACTTTACAACTATGTCTACATTTTTACAGAAGGAAACCAATATTGGCAATGGTATTTAAATAGCTTGATTGTATCTGCACTAACGATTGTATTAGGGTTATTTTTCTCTTCAATGGTTGGATATGCTTTAGCTGTGTATGAGTTTAAATTAAGAAATTTGTTATTCTTTATTGTTGTATTTATTATTATGGTACCTTTTGAAATTTTAATGTTACCTTTATATCAATTAATGAATAGCTTAAATTTAATAGATACGTATACAGGGATTATCCTTCCCGCTATTATCTCAGCTTCAGCTGTTTTCTTCTTTAGACAATATGCCATTGGTTTACCTAAGGAATTAATGGATGCTGCTAGAATAGATGGAAGCACGGAGTATGGCATCTATTTTAAAATTATGATGCCACTAATGCTGCCTTCCTTTGCAGCGATGGCGATTTTACAAGGATTATTTAGTTGGAATAATTTTGTTTGGCCATTACTAGTCATTCGATCGAGTGACATGTTCACATTACCCGTTGGATTACAAACATTGTTAACTCCTTATGAGAACAACTATGATGTATTAATTTCAGGTGCGATTATGACAATTATACCAATCGTTCTATTATTTATTGTCTTCCAACGATTCTTTATCGCTGGGTTGTCAACTGGTGGAGTAAAAGGCTAATACTTAGTACAAAAAGGGATGTGGAAAAATGTACCAAAATCAAAAGTGGATGAGTACCTTCGAATTGATATTCCAGTGGGTCACTAGAATGGCATACATTAATTTTTTTTGTGGTTCATTTTTTTTAGTCCTAGGATTAGTCTTTTTAGGCGTTTTCCCATCTACAATAGCTACTCTTTCTATTGTTCGCAAATGGTTAAATGGTCAAGATGACTTCTCTATTTGGAAAAGCTTTAAAGCGGTATACAAGCAAAATTTTGTAAAAGGAAATTTGGTGGGCTGGTTATTCATAACAGTAGGAAGTATTTTATATTTAAATTATGAAGTGTTGAAAGCGATGGAGGAAAGTATATTTGTCTTTAGTTTATTTGCTTTTATATTATTAGTGTTTTTCTATTTTGCTTTATTTATATGGATATTCCCATTAATGATTCATTATGAGAGTCATTTATTGCAACATTTGAAAAATGCCTTTATTATTGGCGTTGGGAATATTCATAAATCTACCTATATTCTACTCTGGATGTTTGTTATCGGTTATCTATCATTGGAATTCCCCAGTATGATATTATTTTTTTCAATTAGTCTTTTTATATTAGGATGGGGTTGGATAACATTAAATGTATTAAAGAAAATTGATACAAATGTTGGAAAGGGATTATAAAAATTAAAAGTTTTTTCTATATTAGACCTCGTTCATTTATGCTTCAACATATATGCATTTCTTTATATCAGAACCCAGTATCTTTTAAAGTGACTGGGTTCTTAAGTGTGCCGGCAAGGGTAACTTAGGTAGTGAAAGCGGCTTAAGGCTTAGCGGTAAGAACTGTTAGCACGGATTTACTCAATTTTCATCAATCTATTCTTTTCATCGGATAAATATCGCTCATTTTCACTCTCTTGACATTTTAAAAAATAAATCATCAATTGAGCCTCACCATTGTATTGTAATAAAAAATGACTTCGAACGTGTTTTAGGATTAGCTCATAATAGTGTACCCCTATGATAGCTGTACCTTATTTTAAACCACAAAAGTTAGTCGTTTTGATCATGCAGGATTTGATTGGTGAGCACTCAAACCTATAATGTGAAAGGTTAAATAGGAGAAATTGACAGGTTGTTTTGAAGTTAAGAAAGCATTAGACTTTTAGTGCACAAATAACAAAAAGAGGATTAGGAGGTGTTTTGTCTAAAGTTGACCGCTATCACATAGCTGAAACTTAGCTAAACCAATTGAAATAGTTCTCAAGAATCATTTGTATACTAAGCAATTCATATAAAACGTAGGGGAGATATAAAATGAATAATAAGGAAACATCTCATAAGCCAAAAGGCACTACAGATCAGGAAATTGATACATCTAACTCAGAAATAAAGGAGGCAGTAGGGAAAATTCCGAGAAATGGTAATCCACTTCTATCTCATAAATTTGGAGCAGATCCTTATGCTTTAGTTTATCAAGATAGCGTCTATATCTATAATACGAATGATGTATTTGAGTATGATGACAATGGAAATCTTATTGATAATACATACGGCAATATTAATAAAATTTCCATCATATCATCAAAGGATTTAATGAATTGGACAGATCATGGTGAGGTTCAGGTAGCTGGTACGGAGGGAGCGGCAACATGGGCAACACAGTCATGGGCACCAGCTGCTGCTCATAAAATAATTAATGGTCAGGATCGCTTCTTTTTATATTTCGCAAATAACGCTAGTGGGATTGGTGTCTTAACGAGTGATAGCCCAATGGGTCCAT
>BAXO01000149.1 GCA_001310555.1 Bacillus sp. JCM 19058 | reverse complement strand
TGATCCAAGGTAAAAAACTTCTTATGGAGTTTTTTAAATAAATTGAAATAAAAAGGGGGAGACGTTTGATGAGGCGATTCAAGCACTTCATTATATTAACCGTATCATTATGCATCATTTCTTTATTTCTTATCGGATGCCAAGGGACTGGTCCCGGAGGAACAACTGAAACAGGGGGCAGTGATTCAGGGAAAGTAACGCTTGATTTTTGGACACCGCAATGGGGAGATGCTGAAGCCGAATGGTTTGAAAAGTGGATAGAGGAATATAACGATTCACAGGATGAGGTTGAAGTGAAGGTTGAATTTGTACCTGGAGATGCATGGGAGCAAAAAGTTACCGCTGCTCAGGCCGCAGGGACTGGTCCAGATATTACGACGATGAATTATAACAAAATTGTTTTTTTCAGCGGATCAAGGAATAATTCAAGCGTTGGATGAATATATGGATCCGTCGGTTTGGGAGGATTTGCACGATAATGTGAATGAATTTGTATCTGTCGGCGGTGAGCACTATGCCTATCCGATGCTGGTGGAGCCTTCTTCATTACTATTTTATCGAAAAGATTTCTTTGAAGATGCGGGCCTGGACCCAGAGCAACCACCTGTCACTTGGATGAGTTGATTGAATATGGGAAAAAATTAACCGACGGTAGAAGATCCGGATTGACGGCAGCTGGCAATACGGAGGAAATTGCGTGGACTCATTGGGGATTACAAGGAATGATGGGTCATTTGCCAATAAGTGACGATTGGTCTGAAGCGACGATTAACAACGATGAATATAATCAGCTGCTCACTTTCTGGAATGAATTATACGAAGAAGGTATTTTTCCGAAGCAAGCTCCTGCCGGCTATACTGAAATCCAACCACTTGCCGAAGGACGAACGGCGATGGCAATCAACGGCTCGTGGGCAATTAATGGCTTAAGAACCGATTATCCCGAACTGCTAGAGGAAATTGGAGTTGCACCATTACCAACACCGGATGGTAACCAAGATCGAACGACGGCTTCATTGGGGGGCTGGACATTAACAGTTGATGGGAATTCTGATCATCCAGCGGAAGCCGCCCAATTTATCGAGTGGCTGTTAGCCGGAGATCCGGAGATTATGATCGATTTTTTTCAAAAATGCTACTCAGTTTTCTAAATTTGCAACACGTCAATCCGTAGACGAAGCACTTAGCGAGGATCCAGAGGCAAAAGATGATCCGTGGCGAAATATGGTCGCCGAGCAAGTTATTCCGTATGCCATTGCGGAGCCTATTTACGCTTGGGAAATCAGCTTGGCCTATGCGAATGCCATGGAGCGTGTGTTCTTAAAAAACGTCGATGTCGAATCATCGCTTGAACAGGCGGAAAAAGAAATCAATAACTATATTCGAAACAACGATTATGCTGGGACCAATCCTGAGCTGCAATAATCAGGAAAAGTTAGGGGATCGGTGAAAAAATGGACTCATAGCTTGAAGCTTCACTATATTGGGATGGCTGGGGACGATTGTTTCCAGACTCCCAATTTTATTAGGATGGTGATACGTATGAAAAATGGACTTAACCAAAAGCGGTCAGATGTTAAGATAGCCTACATAATGTTGCTGCCCCTTCTTGGGCTCTTGTCAGTGTTTGTTGTCTACCCGCTATTTTATGCGGCATTTGTCAGCTTTTTTCAATGGAATTTCTATCAGGATTCTATTTTTATCGGTTTAAGCAATTATAAGGCGGTTATTACTGATTCGCTATTTTACAAGTCACTTTGGACAGGATTGAAATTTGCATTGCTTGTCATTCCCGCTCAATTCGTCGCTGCCTTTTTGTTTGCTAATTTAATTAGAAGCATCGGAGGGAAATTATCCGGCTTTGTGAAAACATCCATTTACATTCCGCACGTCATTTCTGGGGTGGTTGCCTCTATTATTTTCATTTTTATTTATGATTATCACGGCGGCCTCGCTAACTATTTAGTTGAATTTTTTTGGATTCGAGCCAGTTGCGTGGCTCGCAGATATTAACTATGCACTAGGAAGCATTTCATTACCGGCCATTTGGCTCGGATTTGGATTTACAACGCTGATCATGCTTGCCGGTCTTAATGATATCCCTAGATCGTATTACGAAGCTGCTGTTATTGATGGGGCTAATGCGTTTCATAAAATGATTTATATTACCATTCCGCTATTAAGAAATATATTTTTATACATTTTAGTTGTTGGTGTGACTGGGGCCATTCAACAGTTCGATTTACCATATATGATGACCGGTGGAGGTCCATTAAACGAAACAATGACTCCCAATCTGTTTATTTATAACCATTTTACAAGCGATCCTTATATGGGCTATACAATTTCAGCCGCACTACTATTATTTCTTATGCTAGGCGGGATATCTGCGATTATTTTCAAATTGTTCAATTCGAAAAAAGGGTTGGATGCTTAACCGAACTGGAGGTGAGCTTATGCAAAATAATATTAAAATGATTTCTTTGAAAGTATTTGGCGTCATCGTAGCTTTATTGTCTATTTTTCCGCTCTTCTGGATGGCTCTCGCTGGGTTTAAACCGGAAACGGAAGTGCTTGCCTATCCGTTTAAATTTTTTTCCGTCAGAGTGGGACTTCTCAAACTATTTATCCTTATTCCAATCAGTTGAATTTATGCGCTCCATCGGGTGGACATTAATGGGGGCAGTGCTTTTTACAATTCTGATTCTGTTTGTCAACTCGATGGCAGCTTATGTGTTCGCCAGGCTCGATTTTCCACTGAAAAATTTCTGGTGGATTTATGTCATTATGACGTTGTTCATTCCATCGATGGCAATTTTGATCCCATCGTATATCGTTGTAGCTAAATTACAAATGCTAAATACGCTTGCGGTTTTAGTCATTCCGGGAATTGCGTCGGCTATAAACGTCTTTTTAATCCGTCAATTTTATTTAAACATTCCGGTCGAATTGGAGGAAGCGGCTTTAATTGACGGAGCTTCACGATTCAAAATATATTGGTACATCTTTTTGCCATTGTCTGTTCCCGTATTCGTCCTCGTTGGAATCGGTGCCTTTTTAGGGTATTGGAACTCTTTAATCTGGCCGATTATGACGATATCTGATGAACGACTGTATTTAATTATGCAGCTCTTAGCTTATTTCCGCTCAGAGCAAAATAATCAATGGGCTATGATCATGGCAGGGTCAACGATTGCCGCTATTCCCGTCATTATCCTGTTTTTAATATTCCAACGTCACTTGATTGAAGGAATAAAGATTTCGGGAATTAAATAATCTTTCGTGTTATTTAGAAGAATACGATTCTAATGCTGTAAAGCGGGTGGTGTCATCATATTTATTTTTTTTCTGGGGTATCATCAGCAAATTAAGGAGATTTGAATTGAACATCACTTGATCCCCTAAGTAACAGCCTATTAATTATTGTGAAAGCCGCTTACCTTTAGCAAACCAAGTACGTGTCGAAGGTTAATAGCCACGAATTTTTCTTTCATATTTACAAAAATTGTTTCTCAAATCCATCAGCGCCTTTTCCTCTCCAATCGATACTATAAAGCTTAAAGCCCATGGATTTCCAAAAATCTATAGCTTTAAGCTTTTGTGTCGTACGCCAATATCCACATGCTGTGCTTATCTCGTTTTAATTTTTCCTCGTAATCAACAATCTTTTCGAAATATGCTCAAATAAACAGGGTCTATCCGCCGG
Organism: Bacillus sp. JCM 19058; assembly: GCA_001310555.1. The sequence continues at coordinate 2,154 of BAXO01000149.1, read as the reverse complement.
CTGTGACAGATTGTCAATTTCTAATTTTGTATCTCGAAAAGTTTGCTAGCAAACGGGGGCGTTGGAAGACAACTCAAAGTTCTTCCACCCGTGGAAAATTTGCTCAATGTCGGTATTGCACGCAATGGCCACGATGGGGGAGGGATTTGATGTTGAGAAAATGATGCGGGATATGCTGCATTTTCGGAACAGAAAGCAGCCGTTTAACACAAAGCCAGTGGTAGTAGCTTGAAATAAAAAGCTGCACCGTTTTACCCCTTTGGATGCGATAACTCCAAGGGGTCTTTTTATGGGAAATAATATTCCACAATCGGGCGCGATTTTTGGATAAAGTGTATATCTTATAGGCTGTATTGCTAAGGCATTATAGAAAATTTAACAACTTTAAATGACTTCTTATCGAATGGCGTATTAAGAATAGTGGATAATCGGAAAATAGTATGTAAAGTGCTTTTTTTCATTACACCCGTTACTTTAAGAACTATTTTTCACAAACATACCACTTAGGTTTTAATCTGCTAAAGTAATCATGATCTTCTAAATACATGTAAACTTTATCTAGCATCTCATTCATGTCGTTGGGAATAGTTTTTAAAGTCCATATTACAGTAGAGAAAACGCACATTGCCAGATAAAGTGAATACAACCTCCAAAAATCTTGATCAGGTTCTTTATTGTTAAAATAACCTCTGATTTGACCAATTGAAAAGGGAATACTTACTTCTCGGCTAAAAATTCCTATTTTTAGAAATTCATGAATAGGGTCTCCCCAATCATAACTATTAAAGTCGATAACTCCAGCGAATTTTTTTTACTATTTACAATGATGTTTCCAAGGTGAAAATCATCATGTTGAAATAAGTTCGGGCGTTGTTTCATGAGCTGGATATTCTCATCAATAAAATTCATTATTTTATCGTCATTTTTAACCTTTACCCCACATACTAAGTAAGCGTCCAAATATTTCTTATGCTTTTCAACTTTCCTTGAATACCACGAAGAGACATGGTTTGGAGCAGCAAGCTGATGCATTTTCCTTAATTCTTTTCCCGCCTCAATACCAATATTAAATTGTTCTTGGTCTGAGTATTTTGGGATTTCATCTTTAGCATCCTTCCCCTCTATGTATGATGTGATCATATACCCCGATTTCCTATCTCACCAATTGCAATCGGTTGTGAACAAGTAATGTTAAAATCCTGCATCCTTTCCAAAATAGAGTATTCTGCCTTCTTTAATTCCAACTCCTCTAAATTAAACATCCGAATTAATAACTTATTGCACTCATCTTGCATATGTAGTAGATATTTTTCATCTGAGGAATATCCCTTTTTAATTTCAATAACTTCTTTACAATTACTTATTAAAGGAATCTGTCTTATTAGTGTTTTGCTCACACCCTCACCCCTGTTACTAAAATTTGAAGAGCAATCTCCAACTTGAATATTTCTATGAAAAAACCGCATTTCCTTCTTTTCGTTCGCGCTTAGCAAACACCAATCGGAACATCTTAAAAATTAACTGAAACAACTTGATTGCAGCCTTGTCATTTCCTTATAAGAAAGGGCTTTTTCCGAGTGTGGTATAGAATAAATTAGTCTGCTAGTTTTCTAGAAAAGTAGGCTCAACGGACAAGTCGTAATAGATTCTGAGCGGAACGATTAATAGATTTAAAAAAATTTTCAAAAAAAGTGTTGTTTTATATTACACTTTGTAATAATATTTAATAAAGTGAAAAACATGTAATTGATGTGAGAACGATTACATACCAAACTCCTTTAGATAAAAAAGGAGAAGCTCGCATTATAAATGTGAGAACGATTACAGAAAAATTTGCTGTAGTTCTACGTAAAGCAAATGTGAGGCAATGCGGAAGCAGTGAAGGTTCCCCTAATCCGAGGGGGCTTCATTGTAGGTTCTCTTCATTCAAGGTGGAAAACAGGCCCGACTATTGAAAGGCTTTGTAAGGCAAGCTGGAGAACAGGACTGTCATTTCAGGATTTTCTAAAGTAAAAGGAGCTGGCAATGCATCTACTGTGAGGCTGAGCGGATGAATCATCTTTCTTGCTTTTTTTTAATGTGAGAACGATTACAGATATAAAAATGACAACAAAGGACGTCGATGAAGTGGGAATTTTAGTCATAGGCAGTTTC
>BAXO01000148.1 GCA_001310555.1 Bacillus sp. JCM 19058 | reverse complement strand
TTAAGATTTTGATAATAAATTAAATAATATTGTCACATCAATTCATCAAGAACCTACGGAGGAAAATACGCAAACATTAATGAAAACATTTGAATCTGACTTTCGCCCTGTAACAGGAGATATAATCGACGATCCTGGATTTGATGGAGGATTTCATAATGGGTATGAGGTGGTTAAAGTCACGACAAATTATTCGTCAAATGAATGCCTTGTTTCACTAAAACCACTATTGATTGAAATTGAAACAATTCGTGCTGAAGATTATATAAAAAAACTTAAAACACATGGTTGGCGTATTGTACCAATAAAGCCTTAGTTGATTAGCATATCTCTATTCTTTGATTGATATGCGCATACTTAAGGTAAAAGGTTACTACCAAAGCGCACTACCGCCTGATCCGAGTAGGTTGAATTTAGTTCGATAAGCTTCTCATGAATGGAGCTTCGCTATGTGTATGAATAATCAAACGTTGCTGTTAGAACTAAGCTCGGCTCAGGAATACGTAACTAAGGCTCCCGGCGAGCTATTTCGTGGTGGGAATTCGACGAAAATGATTATACTTTTTATTAATCGATCGAGCTTTCCTAGTCATTAAAGACAGCCATTGAGCGTTGTTCATACTCTGATTACTACTCGGGCAAGCTTCTTGAACGGCCAGCCTAGCTCCTCAATCAGCTCACTGTGAAAAGTATTCAGGACATTATCATACACGGAGCGTGTTTCCGGGAGCGTTCATGAGCAGGATTTCAGTTGCCGATCGCAAGATTGATATTCTCCTGCATTCCCTCTTCTCGACCTTCACTTGCCGCTGCGGCAACATATAGCAGCACACTTCCTAAAAAAAGTCGTTTAAGTTGAAAAACAAATAGTCTTGAAGCTGCTCAAAGGCATCCGGAACATTTTTTTTCATTATACTAAATTGGCAAAATCGAAAATTCCTTTCACATAATCAGAGTTCCGTACTTGCTGACGAACTAGACATCTATCGGGGTATCTCCATAGATCCCTTTTCCCTCTCGTGAAAGAGACTACTCCAGTTCCCCCTTTTTGACACTGTTTATTACTCTGATTACTAGGGATTCTAATTCAACATCCCTTAATAAGCATGGTTTATATTGCTAAATAAATTGCAAATCTTGCTTATTAGGATTGAAGTAAGCCCTTACATCAATTAAAATTAGGGACGAGGTGGAAGTATAATGGACAAACAAATTCTACATTATAACAGTCTCATTTTTATATGGTACATATGTTGACAGAACGTCCAACTGATATTGGAACACACATACATAATTGTTATGAGTTTTTTTTACTTTGTTTCAGGAGATCTCACATACTATATCGAAGGTCGGGCGTACAATCTTCGTCCGAATGATTTAATTTTCACTAATTCTAAAGAGTTGCATCGAATTGTGTTTAACTCTAAATCCACCTATGAGAGAAAGTATATTCACTTTAAACCAGAGTACGTCTCTTCATATCAAACGGAGCATTATAACTTGCTCTCTTATATCGAGAAAAGAAAGTTAGGCTATTTTAATATAATACCTGCAAAGAATGTCCTTGAAGAAGGAATAAATCGACTGTGGAATAACATTGAAAAAGCTTCGTTGGATCCCTCTCCAGAGAGTCAAATCATGATGAAAACATATTTTATCCAAATGCTTATTACCATTAATAAAATCATTTCAACATTTAATAATCCTTTAGTAGAAAACCATAAATATGACCAAAAAAATAGACGCGATTTTAACGTTTATTAATAAAAATCTAGGTGAAAAAAATTACACTTGATATTTTGCAACAAAGGTTTTACGTTAACAAATATTATTTATGTCATATTTTTAAAATGAATACTGGTTTTACTGTTATTGAGTACATCACCTATAAAAGAGTTGTGAGAGCCATGGAGCTTCTCATGTCCGGAGTCACTGCAATAGATGCAGCTCATGCCGTGGGGTTTGGTGATTATTCAGCTTTTTATAAGGCATTTAAAAAAATAACTGGCTTCTCTCCTAAACAAATAATAGATAGTAGAGCTTAAGTTAGTTGAGATAGTATGGTATTATGTCCACACCTAGGAGGACTGGAAAAATTGATGTCTCCATAGGTGAAGTAGACTTATACTATCAATATAATCGAGAGGTGACTCGCATATGAGCAATTATAAATTGGGAGTGCTAAAAGGAGACGGGATTGGTCCTGAAATTGTAAGCGCCACAATACAAATCCTGCAGCTGCGGCCAAAAAGCAAAGGCTAGATATTGAATTGATAGACCTTTTCATGGGATGGGAGGCTATTAAAAAATACAATGACCCCATTCCTCAAGTTACAAAAGATGCACTGAAAGAGACTCAAGGTTGGATTCTTGGTCCGCATGATTCGGCTGCCTACCCAGCAGAGCATAAAGAAAAACGGAATCCAAGTGGAGAATTGAGGCATTATTTTGATCTGTATGCCAATGTGCGCCCGGCAAAAACAATGCCTGGTACGAACAGTGTTGTTGGTGAAGCAGATCTTGTTATTTACCGTGAAAATACAGAAGGATTTTATCCAGACCGGAATATGTACGTCGGTGTAGGAGAATGGCAAATCACTCCCGAAGTCGCTGTATCAACAGGTGTTTTTACTAAGAAAGCTGTAAAGCGAATCGCACATGCGGCCTTCAAAAGTGCTATGAAGCGAAGGAAGAAAGTCACGATTGTTCATAAGGCAAATGTTATAAAGCTGGGCACAGGATTATTTTTAAATACATGTCTCGAGGTAGCTAAAGAATACCCAGAAGTCGAAGTGGATGACTATCACATTGATGCGATGACCGCACACCTTGTCCGCCGTGCAGGCGATTTTGATGTGATCGTTACAGAGAATATGTTCGGAGACATTTTATCCGATCTAACAGGCGAGTTGGTGGGTAGCTTAGGAATTGCTCCTTCCATAAACTCCAATAATACGCAAGCAATGGCACAGGCCGCGCATGGTTCAGCACCAGACATTGCCGGGAAAAATATTGCAAATCCAATTGGAATTATGCTTTCAACAATTATGTTATTTGAATGGCTATATGAGCAACATCATGAGGAAGCATTGAAGCGCACGGGCAAAGCGATGGAAGAGGCTATCTTTAAAACATTAGCTGATGGCATTGCCACAGGCGATTTAGGAGGAACCTCCTCAACGAGCGATTTCGCTCAGGCTGTTGTGAAACGCATCTAGAGGCATGATGAATATTAAGAATGCCCCAGTATGAACGAAGCCAAACCTTTCGCCTGTAGAGAAACCATCAGCCTTCGGTGGTGGCAGAGGGATTTTATTTAACTCCTTTATTTCGCATGCCTTCAAATAGCCTTACTTAACAATACTTTTCCACTCATCTGTTATTGTTTTGAAAAGCTTAAAAATCCCGCGAATAAGCGAGCATTTACGAATAAATCGAATCTATCTGAGACAGTTAAATAGATAAGCCACAGAAAGCTGATCAGGTCATTTCCTATTTTTTCATATTTTAAGATTGTAAAGAAAATGTGAGGAATCTGTAAATCCCCCACGATTGTTGCGAAGTTTACTACACTAATGCTAGACAATGGGGGGATTTCAATGGAAAGAATAAAAAGGAATTTAACTTGCTTAACCACTTTAGTGGTGCTGAGCACTTATATACCTACCGTTTATGCCGAAAGCGATTCGGAAGCTGTTTTAATGCGAACAGAAAATCAAAACCAAGTTGAAATTGATGCTGCGACCGATGGCAGGGAAGAAGAAGCTACGCCAATGGAAGCAGTAGAATTTAAAGTAGATGAAACCTCGCAAGAGATCCGTGGCGAGTCTGCTGAAGAAATAGAAATTACGGACGAAGCGCTTAAACAAGTACTACTCGAAGCAGTTCAGGCAAATGGCTATCATGCCTTAACAAATGAGTCGTTAGCAACCATTGAAACGCTTGATGCGGAAGGATTAGGAATCAGCAATCTCAAAGGGTTAAACCATTTAACACAGCTTCGCTCACTAGAATTAAGTAATAACGAAATTACTGATTTGACTCCGATTCAATCAATCGTCACACTTGAAAAACTAAAACTAGAAGCTAATCAAATAGAACATGTTGAATCCCTTGCTAATTTAACAAAACTAACACTTTTAAGTTTGCGGAATAATAGCGTCCGAGACTTGTCTTCCTTGAGCCAGCTAACCAAGCTTGAAAAATTAGATGTTCGCGGAAACAGTCTTACATCCATTGATGTCGTCGCCCATTTTAGCCAATTGAAAGAGCTCAACCTTCGGGAAAATGCAGTAGAAGTTTTAACACCTATTGAACAGTTAACTGAGCTTATTGAACTAAACATACATACAAATCAAATTAGTGATATTAGCCCCCTGCGCAACTTGACGAAGCTCGAAGCGATTACGATGCGTCGTAACCAAATCTCTGATCTTACAGTTCTCGCCCATTTGCCACAACTAAGGGATTTGAATGCAAGAGATAATCAAATTACAAGCATTGAAGCGTTGCGAAACCACCGTTTTCTAACAGTTCGCTTAAACTTGCGTGGCAATCCGGGTTTGACCGATTTCTCTCCTGTAGCCTCCTACTATGACCAGATCGACGATGTTGATTTTGTCATTCGGAATCCAGGAAGTGATCTTGCTGACTTAGACTTGCTTGATGGAGAAGCTCGTTTATCTTCATTGCAAAAAAAGACTGATTGATTTTAACCGTTTTATTTCCGACAGTGCTGTCCGCCAAACCAAGCTGAAATTGCTAGGCGGAAGTCCCCTTTCCTTTTATCGTGGCAGTGCCCATCTCTTTTTTTGAAGATATTGCTGCTAGGGACATCGCTATTCCAGATGTTTGGCAATCTAATTCAGATTTACATACATGGATTACCGGAGATTGGCACACTGAAAATATTGGATTTTATGGGAATGGCAAGCATGAAGCAGTTTTTGATTTTAATGATTTCGACGAAGCGGCGGTCGCTCCATTTACGTACGACTTGCTTCGGTTTGGGACAAGCATGTACTTGTTGAACAATGTTTCACCTGGATTGCAGCTTACTCAAGAAGAGATGGAAGAAGCTGTCCAGTATTTTGCTTCTTCTTATAAAGGTGCTTTACATGAAGTGATTTCAGGCAAGATCGATCCGAGCGATTATCGCTTCACAGCAAATGAACTATCCGGACTTGTCGGCTCTGTTTCTACCGAGGTATCAGCTCTGGATCGGTTCTCGGAGCTTAATCGCTGGACGCAGGTGTTAAATGGAAAGAGGACTTTTGATTTCTCAAATACCCGTCTAGGAGAAGCGACAGAGGAAGAAAAATCTTCCCTGCTCGATCACTGGGACACGTACTTAAGCGGATTGATCATTCCACTTTGCAGGCAGTAAACGCAGATTATTTTTCGGTTAAGGATGTGGCGAGACGCCTTGATGCTGGACTTGGCAGTCTAGGGACAATACGTTACTACGTATTAATTGAAGGAGAAACAACTGGGCTTGGTGACGACGTCATTTTGGATGTGAAATCGCAATTGCCTTCAGCTGTTGATCGGGCTGGCGTTAGCAGCACCGAGGCTTTCCCGACTCATGCTGATCGGACATTAGCAGGAATGAAGGCGATGCATAATTACCCCGATCTTCATTGGGGAGCCTTGGAAATGGGAGATGAATCGTTTTTAGTCAAAGAACGGTCCGCATACAAAGAAGAATTTGATCAGTCGGCATTCCGCAATCGCGACGATTTTGAATCGTTCTTGTTCTATAGCGCTAGAGCGGCTGCATTCGCGCATACAAGAGCATCGCAAACGCTTGGCAAGGAAAGCTTTGCCGTCAATGCCCACGCCTTTATGGAGCAAGACGCTTTCATCGATGAATTTTCCGCTCTGGCCTATCACTATTATGGCCAGACCTTAAAAGACCATGAGCTGTATCTTCAATTGTATCAAGCAGGTGTATTTGCAGAAGAAGCGTTCCTCCCGGCGCCTGATGATTCAAGCGAGGTGCCTGAAGATGGCGGGGAAGATGATAATCAGTCAGGTGACGCTCCTTCACGCGGTGATGCAGATGATAAGGAGTCAGGCGGTGATCCTTCACGCGGTGATGCAGATGATAAGGAGTCAGGCGATGATCCTTCACTCGGTGATGCAGATGATAAGGAGTTAGGCGACGATCCTTCACGCGGTGATGCAGATGATA
>BAXO01000147.1 GCA_001310555.1 Bacillus sp. JCM 19058 | reverse complement strand
TTAATAATGATAATCATTATCAATTAAGGAGTATACCAGCACGGATTAAGACTGTCAAGATGATTGGCTAACTAGCGGGGCATTTAGCGAAAACTTGGGAGGTAATTCGTATGAAGCCATGCTTTAGAGCCTTTAAAACTTTAACGGACTTTCTGTTCAGTAACTTAAAGTTATAATCGAAAAATTTTTAAAGTAAGAATCAATTAGTATGTAGACAGGAGATTGAAAAAGGGTTATCATAATTGATAGTGATTATCATTTTCGGTAAAAGGAGTTAACGGAATGAATACAAACCATATTTTCGATGTCACGATTATTGGCGGTGGTCCTGCTGGACTGTTCTCTTCTTTTTACAGTGGCTTACGTGAAATGAAAACAAAAATAATCGAATTTCAGCCATATTTAGGCGGAAAGGTGCACGTTTATCCGGAAAAAAATGATTTGGGATGTCGGAGGCTTAACACCAGTTTCAGGTGCCCAGTTAATTGAACAATTGGTTGAACAAGGATTAACCTTTCAGCCGGAGGTCGTGTTAGGTGAAAAGGTCACATCGATTACGAAGGATGAACATGCGGTTTTTACCTTACATACTTCCTCCGATCAAAAGCATTATTCAAAAACGGTAATTTTAGCGATTGGCGGAGGAATATTAAAGCCGACAAAGCTGGAGATAAATGGCGCTGATCGATTTGAAGTGACAAACCTGCATTACACTGTGAAATCTCTAGCCAGATTTCGGGGAAAAACGGTCCTAATATCAGGTGGTGGAAACGCTGCAATCGATTGGGCCAACGAATTGGAGCCGATAGCAAAAAAAAGGTATATCTTACTTATCGAAAAGACATGCTCAAAGGACACGAAGCAGAAGTGTCCCGGCTGTTAAACAGTTCGGTCGAATGCTTATTAAATACTAAGATCGACAAGCTGATTGCTGCATCGAATCATGAGCGATCGAAAAAGTAGAGCTGGTGAATAGCGATGATGGAGAAAAAAAGCATAATCGCTGTCGATGATGTGATCGTGAATCATGGTTATGATCGTGATAAAACACTAATAAAAAAATAGTGAGCTGAACATAGCGATGGAAAACGAGCATTTTTTTAGCAGGAAGTCCAATGAGCGAAACTTCAGTTGCAGGGCTTTATGCAGCGGGAGACATTTTACATCATGAAGGCAAGCTCCACTTAATTGCAGGTGCGTTTCAAGACGCTGCAAATGCTGTGAATAAAGCTAAGCAATTGCTAGCGCCTGATGCTCATGCCGTAGGAAGGGTTTCCTCCCATAACGATATTTTTAAAGAGAAGAATCGTAAGTTACTGAAGCATTTGTATACGGTCAAGTGACTCGCTACGTGTACGAGGAAAGCCAGCTCATTTGAAACATTAGGGGTAAAGAGCAGTCGCTCCCATTAAACCTCGTTCAAAAGTAATAGCAGTAAACCCCGTGTGATAAATTCTGACATTTTAAATCAAGTGAGCGACGCGATCCTTGAACGCATTAATTTTGATTATGAGAAATGGGAGAATAAACATGTCGAAGAGAAGCTTCCTCTTAGGGGCATTAACTATGTCATTAGTGATGGTACTCTCTGCTTGCGGTGAATCAGCAACAGAAGATAATAAGGAACAGTCAGGACAGATAAACGTCGTTGAAACAGTGAAGGGTGATATTGAGATTCCGGCTGAGCCAAAACGAATAGTTACTGATTTTTATGCGGGTGAGTTGTTTGCTGTAGGTGCGAGCGTCGTCGGGACGGAGTCGGACGCATTCGCCCATCCTTTTTTTACAGGAAGAGTTAAAAGGGGTAGCTGATTTGGGAACCCCGCTAAATACAGAGAAGGTTCTCGAATTGGAGCCCGATTTAATCGTCTTGATGTACGATGATCATTATGAGGAATTGTCGAAAATAGCTCCGACTCTCTATATTCCATGGGATGCGGGAAGCGATATTTACGAGGTCGTTAAACGATTCGGCGAGGTAGCTGGCCGAGACAACGAAGCCGAAGAGTTTATTATACAATATGACGAGATTGTAGCTGAAGGTAAGAAGCAAATTGACGGCCTTTTTAGCGAAAATACGACCTTCGCCATTTATGAGCTAACGCCAAACGATCAGTTATATGTTTTCGGAGCCAATTTTGGCAGAGGCGGCCAAGCACTTTATCGTGCTCTTGATTTAAAAGCCCCAGAAATCATTCAAAGGGAAGTGCTGGATGGTGACGGTTGGAAACAGCTTTCGATTGAAGTATTGCCTGAATACGCAGCCGATTATATGTTTCTAACGGATTATGATCCGGAACAAACAGGTGAAAGTCTTAAGAAGCTAAAGGAAATGTCGATTTTTCAAGAGTTAGACGCTGTCAAAAACAATACCTTTTTCGAGAACGATTATGATACCTTTTATCGATACGATCCAATCGCCATACGAGAACAAATCAGCCTAATGACTGAAATGCTTGTCAAGCGGGCAAAGAGCAATGAGTGATACGAGGTTTAGAAAAAAAATAGGTTGAGAAGAGGTACGGTGAGCAGAGCCTCTATAGGAATGAACATTATAGAAAATAAAACGATTAGTGAGCGCTAGTCGTTTTATTTATGTTTGCTCCTTTAATTATCTAACTTCTGCTAGTTACTTGAGAGCTAAACGATCGTGCAACAAGGTGGCGATTAGAGCTCAAGCAATGACCGAGCATGCGGGAAAGTGCGGAAAAAGAGGCTCATTCGGAGTGATTGAGAGTAATCCTGATGATATAGCTAAAATGCTATGCTAATTAAAGCTGGTATAGGGTGATCCGTATTTATCCTGTATTATCGTTGCATAATATATTTGAATAAACGCACTACGTTCGCTATACTTCTTAATAGTGTCGTGTAGAAAAATGTAGTTTTATGGGGATTTTTTTTCATGCTTCTTCCATCCTCGTCATAATAATTTTTAAAAAACTAAGCATTGCTCCCAGCCTGTATTACAGTGCTAATTTTTTTTATTATTGCGAAAATTTGAAAATCATGTAAAAAGGGGTAAATTTTATGAAGAAATTTATATTTTTATTTCTCGCTTCTACGCTACTAATGCTTTCTGCGTGTGGAGAGGGGGAAACCGAAGGAGAGATAAGTACGATAGTTCTGGCTGACGCTGGTTGGGACAGCATCCGCGTCCATAATAGCATAGCTCAAAAGATCATCGAAGAAGGCTTTGGCTATAATACAGACGTAACCGCCGGTTCAACCTCTGCAACGATTCAAGGGTTGCGTAATGGAGATATTAACGTTTATATGGAAGTTTGGACAGATAACATTCGTGAACTGTATGAGGATTCGCTCGAATCTGGAGATATTGAAACAGTCTCGACTAACTTTAACGATAATGCTCAAGGGTTATATGTACCAAAGTATGTCATTGAAGGCGACGCGGAACGTGATATAGAGCCTTTGGCACCAGATTTGAGAACTGTTGAGGATTTAAAGGAATATCCTGAAGTTTTTGCCGATCCGGAAGATCCAGGTCGCGGGAGAATCATTAATGCACCGAGTGGGTGGGCAGTTGCCGATGCCATCGATGCTAAATTCGAAACATATGAATTAGACGAAACGATGAATAATTTTATGCCAGGCTCGGATTCAGCGATTGTTGCTGATTTGGTAGCTGCTTATAATGCAGGGAGAGCATGGGTGGGCTACTATTGGTCTCCAACAGCTGTTACTGCAAAATACGACTTAGTATTACTAGAAGAGGCTGAATTTGATGAAGCGATATGGAATGAAACAAAAGGGACGGAATTCCCTCCGAATGATGTAGTTGTATCCGTTCATAAAGACTTGCCGGAGCAAGCACCGGATGTCGTTGAGTTTTTAAGCCATTATGAAACAAGCAGTGAACTGACAGAGGAAGCATTAAGCTATATGCAGGATAACGATGCGTCAACTGAAGAGGCTGCAATTTGGTGGATGAACGAGTATGAAGATATTTGGACTAGCTGGGTCCCTGAAGAAGTGGGCCAAAAAGTAAAAGATGCTTTGCAATAACTTTGGAGCAGCTGGCCGCTTGGTTTAGCTGCTTTTTCAATCGACATGAAATAGAAAAGAGAGGTGAGAGGGCTGCCGTTGCAGCCTGCCCATGGGGAGTTTTCCTGATATTCGCATTCAGCTAGGCCGTTACGTCGATCAGTTTGTAGGGTTTTTAGATTCGACGCTGGAAGGATTTTTTGATTTTATATTTTTTGTTTCCTCACGCTTAATTAATTTAATTGCTGACACATTAATGTGGTTACCTTGGTGGTTATTTATCTTAATCATTATTGGACTAGGATGGTATTTTAAATCACTGCTATCTGGTGTTGTATATGGTTTTTTCATCTTCTTGATCGGGGCATTTGGCTTATGGGAAGAGATGATGATCACATTAGCTATTATCGTAACCGCTGTGCTCATTTGTTTAATTATCGGCATACCTTTAGGGATATGGATGGCATTCAGCAATCGATTCTCTGGTGTGATGCGCCCGCTATTAGATGCGATGCAAACAATGCCGAGCTTTGTATATTTAATTCCGGCCATATTTTTCTTCGGATTAGGAAACGTATCTGCCATTTTTGCCACGTTAATTTATGCATTGCCGCCGGTTATTCGGTTGACCGAGTTAGCTATTCGCGGAGTCGATAAAGAGGTCATTGAATCCGCGCAGTCTTTTGGGTCTTCAAGGTGGCAAATGCTAAGCAAAATTCAATTACCACAAGCCTTACCTACGATAATGGCTGGGGTGAACCAAACGACGATGATGGCTCTCGCATGGTCGTTATCGCCTCTATGGTTGGTGCTTCAGGGTTAGGCGAGCAAGTACTCGTCGCTATTAATCGGATCGATATTTCCTTAGGCTTTGAGGCCGGGATAAGCATCGTATTTTTAGCAATCATCATCGATCGGATTACAAATGGAATCGCAGATAAGCTGCAAAAGCATAGGGGGGTGAGCTAATGGAAACGAAGGTGAAATTAGAACACGTTTCAAAGATCTTCGGTCCGAAGCCAAAATCTGTTATTCCTCTCATTAAAAAAGGGACGTCAAAGGAAGAAATTTTAGCGAAAACAAATCATACCGTTGGTGTATACGATGCTTCATTGGAAATTAAAAAGGGAGAGGTTTTCGTTATTATGGGCTTGTCTGGCAGCGGAAAGTCTACACTTATTCGGTGCTTCAATCTGTTGCACAAACCGACAGCCGGCTCTATTTATATTGACGATGAAGACATTGTTTCTTACAACCATGCGCAGCTTAAAAAAAGTCAGACAGGAAAAAATCGCGATGGTCTTTCAGCATTTTGGCTTATTTAATCATCGAACGGTTTTGGCCAATGTTGAATATGGCTGGAGATTCGGAACGTTTCTAAAGAAGAACGGCGTAATATTGCCTTGAAAAATATCGAAATTGTTGGCTTAAAAGGGTATGAGGATAAATATCCGAAAGAATTGTCGGGTGGGATGCAACAGCGCGTCGGCTTGGCTCGTGCGCTAACAAACGATCCGGATATTTTACTAATGGATGAACCGTTTAGCGCCTTGGATCCGCTCATTCGCCGTGAAATGCAATTAGAGTTATTAGACATTCAGGAGCGTTTACAGAAAACCATTGTTTTCATCACACATGATGTTAATGAAGCATTTAAATTAGGAGATCGCGTCGCTGTCATGAAGGACGGGCGAGTTGTTCAAGTAGGGACACCGGAAGAAATCATCGGAGCGCCAGCGAACGAATATATTTCTGAATTTATTAAGGATATTGATCGTTCTAAAGTTTTTCAGGCTGAGCATGTCATGATAAAGCCGAATGCACTAGTTTCGATGAAGGACGGATTGAAGGTTGCCGTCAAGGAAATGGAAGAAAACGGGATATCGAGTGTCTTTGTAGTCGATCGTAAACGAATAGTGAAAGGGATTGTTACGATTGATGATGCGATTAAAGGGATTAAGGAAAGGAAAACGTTAGAAGAAGTATTGAGGTCTGATATTACGATTGTTAAAAGGGATGAGTATGTTAATGACTTAATTCCGAAAGTGCTGGAATCGATGTTCCCTCTAGCAGTCGTTAATGATGACGATAAACTAGTCGGATTTATTTTACGTGTCCATGTATTATCAGGATTGGTCTCAGAAGATATCAATGAGATTAAAGAGTATCCGTCGCTTTTAGTAGAAAAAAACTGACCAAATTTGGTCAGTTTTTATGGATAAATCAATT
>BAXO01000146.1 GCA_001310555.1 Bacillus sp. JCM 19058 | reverse complement strand
ATCATTGCCATTTAAAATAGCGAACAATTCTGTGTATTCGACTAATAATACGCCGATTTATTTTTCAAAATAGGCATTTATGAAATTGACTCGAATAAGTAATTTTTTTTATTTGTTTTCAGTAACAATTTGAAAAGTGATTCCGAATTGATCTGTTACATTACCGAAAGCCGGGCTAAAAGGGGTTTCTTCTATTGGTTGATTGACCTGACCATCCTGCTGCAACGCTGCAAATATTCGTTTTGATTTTTCTACGTCATTAGTTGAAATGTTAATCATTACTTGGTTGCCTTTTTCAATGGATGGTCCTGGGGTATCGGAAAATAAAAGGACGGATTCACCAACTTCTAACAAAGCATGTGCCACTTGATCTTTGATAGCCGTAGGACAAGAAGACAGTACTTCACCGTATGTTTGAATGGAAAGAACGTTGGCATCTAATATTTTTTTCGTAAAATTGGATAGCGTCCTTCGCATTTCCATCCATCATTAAATAAGGTGTCAATTGTAATGTCATTCTATATCAATTCCTTCCTTAGTTTATTGACTACTTCTGTAACCCACTATATCAAATAATTTTTGCAGAGGTTTCTTCTAGGTTGCTCAATTATTTTCTTCTCTGGGAAGGTGCCCTTTTTTTTAAAGCCGACTGTTTATAAGACAGGGACAAAATAGGAAAGAGATCCTTTATAAATGAACGACCATTCCGTCATAGGCGACTTGGATTCCATGAGGCTGGAAGGCTCTCTCAAAGTCCTCGTGTAAGAAGCCGGAATTATGAGAGAAATGGGTCACAATGATTTGTCCATTATCTTCAAGTATTTCTTCTTGTTGAAAAACATTTTGAACTTCTAAAATCGTTTCAATACACATATGATTGCGGCTGCGCTTGTTTCCATTAAATGCACCAGTACAATCCAAAATCGCTAAATCCAATTTTTTTTATCTTTTAACCAATCCCAAGTTTCTTCAGGGAACCATCCAGTATCATTTCCGTAAAGAACCTTTTTCCCATTTCTTTCTATGTAATAGAGAAGGCATGTTTCCATTTGATCATGATCAGCTAACAAAGGTGTAATCTTTGCTGTTTCTGTTTCCACCTCTTTAAAAGGGAGAACACGGTGATAAGCAAATCTTACATTCACTTGGGATGAAGGCAAAGCTCGATACAAACCTTTCATTGCTAAATCATTCCCATATATTTGTAAAGGAGTCTCAATGCCATGAGCAAATTCTTCAATGCGGTTGAACAAATCGTCGGGATTAAAATGATCGTAATGTGTATGCGTAATGAGTAGATCCTTCACCGTCGCCATGTCTACATTGTGCTGAAGAGCATGATAAAAGAAATCTGGTGGAAAATCGACCTTCAATACATCGTCAAAGAGGACCGAGGTACGAGAACGAATATTACGCCCGCCCAATTCTTTTGCTTTTTTTACAGGCTGCGCATAAACAAAAGGGATTCGGAAAACCTTCTGCCGCCGCCGTTCCTAGGAAATGGACTTTCATAAAAAACCTCTCCTTTTTCACAAAATATATTCGTCAAAACCGTAAGATATTAAACGACATAACTGTAAAATGACTATTTTCTCAATATTTTAGTGAATTTTTTTAAAATATTGCAAAGGTTTAGTTTCGATTTAATAGAATGTGAGCTTAGTTTCAACTATTCAATGGATTTGTCAGATTCTGCAACTTGTGAACTATTGCGCTTCAGAGATTGAAAAATTATTATGAACATAGTTTGGCGGCGGGTTCTAGCTCCCGAAGTTTCAATTCCTGGCCGTATAATAACGCCAAGGATCGCACAGAGGTAGAATCACTAATTTTTAATGATTGTAACGTACCTAAAGAACGACTTGTAGGGACACATTATGAAAAATTGAGACGCAAAGTAAGAAAATCCGGAAAAAAGAACGTACAAAAAACGAGTATAGTATAATTTTACAGACGAAGAAGCTAGTAAAGCTTCGGGTGTTAGATGAAGAAGAATGAAGGTTTTTAGTGGTAATAAAAATCTCTATGTGAACAGATCTAATATAGGATAGGAAGGAAGTGAACAAATGATAATCGCCCTAATACTGTTATCAATTGCTTTAACGATCCAAACCGTTTACTTACTGTACTACAAGAAGCAGATAAAGGATATTGGAAATCAATTGTCTTTTATTTCACAGCATCATTCTTTCAAATTTATTCAAACCCAAATCAAGCCTAAGGAAATTGCTCGATTGATTGATTTGTGCAATACGCTGCTTAGTAATCAAAGAGAACTGAACCAGGATTTTATCAAAAAAAAGTGAAGAAATCAATGCGACAATCGTTAGCCTATCCCATGACATACGAACCCCCATTACATCACTAGACGGTTATCTTCAACTAGCTAAACGCTCTGAAGACATTAAAGATAAAACGCACTATATCATAATGGCCCAGGCCAGAACAAAACAGATGTTCACGCTTGTGGACGAATTGTTTCTGTATACGAAGTTACAAAACCCTGATTATATTTTGGAGCTTAAGTCAATTGATATTATTAATGTGCTAGAAAAGCGTCTGTTCTCTTTTATCGATGAGTTTTCACAAAGCGGCAATGAACCGAATCTCACGCTCCCAGAGTCACCGGTTTATATTATGGGAAATGATAGTGCACTGGAAAGAGTGTGTGAAAACATTATAAGAAACTACTTTTTGCATGGCCAAGGCGCTTTAACTATTGATTATGAAGAGGAGGAGGATGAGTTATTGCTTCATTTTAGCAATTTGTTGAAGCGGAACCAACGAATCAACTTTGATAAAATATTCACTCGTTTTTACAAGGAAGATCCATCACGTACCAACCATTCTTCCGGATTAGGGCTATCAATCGTAAAATCTCTTATGGAGAAAATGAATGGTTATGTTCACGCTGACTTAAAGGGGAGCCAATTTTGTATCAGTGTCGCTTTTATCAAAACTAAAAAGGAGAATGAAGATGTGTGATGAGAAAAATCAACCTAGAATTCTGATTATCGAGGACGACGAGCATATCAATAATATTATCTATGACGTGCTACGAAAAGAGAATTTTTTATGCACACAAGCGTATTCTGGCGGCGAAGGAAAAATGAACGTTACACATCATGTGTATGATCTTATTATATTGGATCTAATGCTTCCTGGTCTATCGGGAGAGGCCTTTATGTATGAATTAAGATCGGAATTAAAATGCGATACACCTGTCATTGTTTTGTCCGCAAAGGAAAAACTCGATCATAAATTAAACTTATTCGATTTAGGAGCCGACGATTATGTTACGAAACCGTTCGAAGTGGAGGAATTGCTTGCCAGAATCAATGTGCATTTAAAAAGAAAGTCCAAAACCGATTATGTCACTAAATACAGACATAAAGATTTACTCCTGGACAGCGATTCAATGAGTGTTAGTGTTAATCATGCTGAGCTGAATCTCACTAGACAGGAATACAAAATTATTGAGCTTCTGCTGAAAAATCCTACGAGGGTGTTTACAAAGCAGGATCTATATGAGCTTGCATGGGACGATATGTTTATTGGAGAAGACAAAACAATAACTGTCCACATTAGTAATATCCGAAATAAAATTAGAGCACATACCGAAGCAACTTATATCGACACGGTTTGGGGAATTGGCTTCAGATTGAGTCCGTAATATCTCTTTGAACTTTCTTAACCTTTTCTTGACGATATATTTGCCTCTTTTATTTAAATTAATGATAAGAGGAGGTGCCAAATATTATGACAAAAGCAATTATTGAAGTTAAGCAGCTAACCAAACAGTTCAAATCGAAAATAGCAGTGCATAAGGTGGATTTCAAAATATTTAAGGGTGAAATTTTCGGTTTAATTGGTCAAAATGGAGCTGGAAAATCTACTTTATTGAAGATGATAGGGGGGTTAATTCATCCGTCATCTGGAGAAATTCATTTATTTGATCGTGAAGTAAAGGATAATCATGCTTATTTTGAACGGATGGGCTTGTTGATTGAGAATGCTGGATTATTTCCCTCTTATTCTGCATATGAAAATCTGGATTTGATAGCGATTTCTTATGGACTGAAGGACCGAGGAAAGCGCATTAACAAACTACTCAAGCTTGTCGGGTTGGAGCCATCAAACAAGACTAAAGTCAAAAACTATTCTATGGGGATGAAGCAAAGACTTGGGATTGCAGTAGCGTTGATGGGTAGCCCGGATGTTTTGGTTTTGGATGAACCGATCAATGGTTTGGATCCACAAGGGATTTCCCAGATTAGAAAGCTGATTTTGGAATTGAACAAAACGGGAATGACCATTATTATTTCCAGCCATATCCTAGAGGAGTTATCGAAAGTAGCGACCAAATATGCGATTCTTCATAATGGGGAAATTATCGAGATTAATTCTAAAGAAGAACTGCTGCTTAAATGTGAAGATCGCATTGAAGTGGAAGTGGAAGAAGCAAGGGTGGCCGTCCCTATCCTGGAGAGTCACCTCAATATTAATAAACACAAGGTGATCGATGACCATACGATATATGTATATGATGCACATATTGAAAATCGACAAATAACAAAGGTTTTAGTTGAAAGCGGGATATCTGTTCATTCGATTACGAAGCATAAGCAGAGCTTGGAGCAATACTTTTTGGAGAAGATAGAAGGAGGGTGTGATTCCCATGATTAACCTTCTCAAGATGGACTCTTATCGTTTTTTTCACTAATAAAATGATGTATATATTGCTGCTCGTCTTTATCGCTTTTCAAGTATTCGGCATATTTATGTTAAAGCAATACGAACAACCTGCTGCACAAGGCGGGATACTAATTAGCAGTATGAATGAAAGTCAATTTATCCAATTAATGTTGGCTCAGACACCATCATGGGTATTAATGTATATTACTGTATTCAGCGTTTATTTCTATATGAGTGAATATAACTCCGGCTTCTATAAAAATTATATATCTATGAAAAACGCACGAATGTATTCCGTCATTTCAAAAATCCTCATTCTGGGACTATTCACATTGCTCATGTTTGTCGTTATGATTATTTCCGATCTGATTGGAAGGGCAATTTTCTTCAACAATATGACTATTGGTGATTTAGGATACTTTGCGAAATTACTGACCGGTCAGTTTTTACTCCATTGGGCATTTTCAATTGTAGTTTTGTGTATCACTATGCTCATTAAAAGTATGATTATGAGCATAGTGATCGGGGTAGTCCTCGTGTTAAATGTCTTTGGAATGGTTATAGGGGCATTGGAATCCCTTGTTGGTCATGTAAATATGTCTTCATACTTGTTAGTAAACACAATTGTCAGTACAAAAGATTTTAATAATATGAATGATGTCATTCACGTAGCTAGTGTGGCGCTCATTTTCATACTAATATTTTCCTTTATTGCCGCCAGGTATAAAATGAAAGAGGACTTGAGATAATGCGAATTTGGTAATGGTCATTAGGATTTAAAGTCAAGGAAAAGAGGAAAAGGAACTGGTAGGATACTGGGATTGTGTGAGTAACAAGGGAGTTAAGTATAATCACTATTAAGATAAAATCCTTGTTAAGCTAATAGGTGCTTTAGTTGAGTCAGGATTCGACAAGCATATACTTAATCAACTTGGGGCTAGCATGTTAAGGTGGATGTCCCTTTCGGATAAACCGTCTGATCAGCCCATTATGCCGCTCATTCGTTGCTCTCTCACAGGATGTGTAAGGGTGGGTGTAGTATACCTTCACCTGTTCAAAATCAATGGCTTGAGTGAGTTCACTGAACTCTGATCCATTGTCTGATGTGATCGTTTTGAATACGGAGGGAAAGGTTGCGCCATACATGCTTTTGAGCTGTTGAACGGCCTTATAAACAGCATCTGTTGTTTTTTGTTCGATCTTGATGATGTGCTCCTTACGTGTTTTGCGTTCCGTCAATGTCAGGAGAGCAGCGCCTTTCTGCCGCTTGCCTAGGACTGTATCGATTTCCCAAATGGCCAAACTCCTTACGCTCATCCATGTGAGGGGGACGTTCCTCAATGCTTGCCCCAAGGATTTTCTTGTTGGCTCTAGTGCGTTGTTTTTTTTCGTCTTCCTGCTGACTTTCAAAGGGAGGTCTATATTCTTTACTGGGAGCACACCAAGGTCAATGTAGCGATAGATTGTCTTGGTGCAAACTCTGGATTCTTCAAAAAGTTTGTGGGTATTCACATACCCCATATCGCAATCAGGTGACCATCGATGGACTTGCATCTTTTCAACAGCAAAATGAAT
>BAXO01000145.1 GCA_001310555.1 Bacillus sp. JCM 19058 | reverse complement strand
CTTTTTTTTATACTCGGATACTAATAAATAATGTAAGGAAGCGGTTTACTAGGGAAAAATTCTTTTATTAGAGTAGCGTCAATATAATGCAGCTTTACAACGTGAGTAAATCCAAATAAAAAATCCTAATTTCTCGGTGAGAAATTAGGATTTTTTCCTTCATTAAACGCCCTATCGTATCATGAGTTCACCAGATCCTTTCTAGTGAACTCTTTTACGTTCAGTTAATGGAATAAATAACATACGCTCTCCCCATCTTATCATTTTAAACATTAGCTTCCATGCACTTAATTTTCACAATAATGTTGGGAACTATTTGTTTATCTATTTTTGTTGGCAAAAAGGGAAGCTTAATTTTAGCAAATCACATTATTTTAGTTCAATCGCTTTTTTTTATTTTTTTTAACATCAATTAAAAGATTGCTCCCCATCTCTTCAATTGCTTGTCCAATACCACTTCCCTTTTCCACAACAGTTGTTAACTCGAGTGAAATGATTTGCCACCACAATCGATATTTATCTACTAACCAGGCACTTGCTTCTCGATATAGACCTTTGCCTTCTTTCGAGAGAGCATTCCAAAAGGCATCGACTTCTTTTTGTTTATTACAAACGATAATAAATGATATTCCTTCAGTAAATGTAGGGAACGTTTCATTTATATAAGCCGCAATGAATTGCTGATTTTGTAAGCGAAAATAGAACTCAGTGCTTTCCGTTTGATGATGGTTTTCAAATGAATGAACCTCACTGTTAGTCTCTTGAAACAATGAACAATAAAAATTTACTGCTTCTTCAAGAAGATGACTTTCTGAGAACAAAAGGTAGGGAACAACCTTTTGTTGACGATTTCCCGAGATAACAATTTTCCAGTAAACCCCCAAATTTATCTTTCACCCATGCGGAAAATTCGGATCGTTCATCTTTCGAAGGTGGTTCAACAATTTCTCCTGAACTAGAGAACTGATTATAGGCCTCATAAAATTCTTCTTCGTCCTCACATTGTACAGATAATGAGATTGATTGATTAAATTCATATTCAGGACCGTTCGCCCGTTTAATGCTGTAAAGAATGTATTTCCTATCTTAAAGTCTACATTCATCACACTCCCTGCTAGTACAGGTCTATGCCACATGTGACACATTCTTCTCGATCTTTTGGAAATCTTGTGACTTGGATAAGGTCAGAGTCTTTAAGTACTCTCGTATAAAAGTTTGCTGCATCTTCGGCTTCAGTATCGAAGTTTAACTTTAAAGATATAGACACCAAATTCTGCCCCCTTCATCCTGATTTGAATTTTATTACCTACAAAGCATAACAATAAATGAAAGAGGAGTTCCGACTTTTGAAGTTCATAAATGTCAGATTTACTTAATCATTTTAACGGTTGAACCGGAACCCATATTTCCAGATTTGTACCATCAATTTCTCCTCGGACAATTTCAGGGGCTTTGGCTAGCTCATGCCTTGATGTAGGAAACCATTCCTTATAAACACGTTCCCATGTATGTAATAATGCATGTGGCATGTCACCAGAAACATCAAATACAACCCAATTTTGCCTAGGGATTGTTAGTTTTACCAAGTGTTCTGAGCAAGGCTTTGTAGTAGAAACGGCTATATAGTAGTCGATTGCTTTTTCTTCATTTGAAAAATGGACATTGTTTACACTTATGTGAAGAATACCTGACAAGTCCGTATTCCCTAAACTAGAAAGCTCTCTATAATCTGACTCAGCCAATGTGTCCCAAATCTTTGGATAAAAATTAGTCCCATCTGACATGACCGTTTCCTTATGCCCAATTACTGTAAATTCTTCTTTCTGTACAAATCTGTACTGCATTTCACTATCACCTTGAATCGATATCTGAAAATATAAACGAGGGTATGCTTTTAAAGGAACATCATATTTTTTTTGCGGACAAGGGGTTGACCCCATGCAAGGACTGAAATGCTCTCGAAAATGAATCAGGTGAATCGTACCCGTACTTTAGAGCAACATCAAGAACTCGCATCTTATTTTCCTTTAATTCTATTGCAGCTAGTGTCAGACGCCTTCTACGTACATATTCTGATAGGGTAACACCAGATATAAATGAAAACATTCGTCTAAAATGCTGATCAGAGTAAGAAACGATTTTTGCAATTTCCTCATAATCGATCTCATTTTCTAAGTTATCTTCAATATATTCAATTGCCGCATTCATTTTTTTCAAGTGAACTCATTTTACTTCTATTCCCCTTTCCTAGGTGCGTATTGATGTTTTTAGGATCCATTCAATAACTATACCATAATGGTCTTATATGTATTTTCCTCAATGCTAGCAAAAAAATGAAGTCATATTTTATGCAAAGGAACATTTTTCGCATCATGACATTATTGATGGAAAACGCCCGATAATAGGTACAAATAATTTGCTAGTGCTACTGTTAAAGTCCTAAAGATTCTCAGCCTCCAACATGTTTTAAGGCACTTTCTATAATACGGTACGTGTTCGGTGCCCCATCAAACTGATCATGAACAACTGACAACACACAAACTCCCGAAAAATCTGGATGTTCTTTAATTTCCCATGTAATTCGGGAAGCCTCTTCCTAACTGGTTTCCTCAAAGACAAACCATATCCATGTGATGACAAGCCGTTTTAACGGTACACATTCCAGTACTTGACCTTGGGCCATTACACCTCCTGTCTCATTTGTTAACGTATACGTTGAACCTTCCTCCCAATCTGAATGAATGAGATCGTAACGAATACATGCAAGCAAGCCGAAGTTTCAATTAAACAGCCTTAATGTCAGGTTTAATAGCAGTATTAAATATTATCACTATAAGGAAAGAAGAGATGCCCCTTCAGTTCTATTTGAAGGGGTAATCATGGGCTTGAGGGAGTCGTTTTAGCCTCCGCGTATATGAGGACGTGTACTTAATCGGGGATCGTAGCCAACTCAGCACTCCCTTCATTCGTAAATAAGGATGAGAAGGATTCAAAAGAATGGTATGATGAAAGAATGATAGCCCTCAGCTCTATTCAACCGAGCTTACGAAAGGAAGAAATACGAGGTGAAGGGATACGCCCATGACTACTTTAAGACAACATACGAGTCACATTCTGCTAGCATTGTTGTTCTTTACAAGCATTGTTTTGATTTCCTACTCAAACTGGACGTGGAGCATTTTCATTTTCGCGAGTGTTCTATTTATTTTTTTTAAAAGACAAGCGCAGTCGGCCGCTTTCAACACAAATCCTTTTTTTTATCGCCGGATTTGCTGCGTATCAATACTTAGGTACAATTATCAAACCGTTGATACCACAACTAGAATACAAAGTCTTGTTCGATCGACTACTTCTTTTAGTTGTAATCTTCAGCTTAGCGCTTCATGCCTCTCTCAATCGGCAACGCTTTTGGCGCTACTTCAAAAAGCCGGAATGGAATCAACGTGTATATTTCCCATATATTTGGCACGGGTTTCATTCAATTAAAGCGCTCCATTATGTCATCATCTCATTCGCCTGCAGCTTACTCGTGTTTATCCCTTTTATCGTATTACGGGATGCGGAGGTGACGTATTCACTGCTTACGTTCGCGATTTTGTTTTCCGTTATTAATAGTTTATTTGAGGAAATCATTTGGCGCGGAGCATGGCTGGGAGGACTGCGGGAACGATACGGAACGGCCTTTGCCCTTTTTATTTCGAGTATCGGATTTGGTTTGCAGCATATGTCCTTCGGAATTCCCTTTACGATATCGCTCCTGTTTTCGATTGGAGCTTCTTTTTTTGCCGTAACTGTCCTGAAAACAAATAGCATTTATCCGGCCATAATTTGGCACCTATTCATCAACATAGGAATGGTACTGTCAGGATTTATTTTATAGGCGCTCAGCAGGAAGAGATAGCACGTGTGCTGAGCCGTTTACGGCTTGCAAATGCTTTTCGCCACCGGGCGCGCGACCAATTAGACAGCTAAAATTGACCGTTACGGTTCATACGATTGGGCAATCTAGCTAGTGACAGTAAAACTTTTTTTTGCTGTCGCGCGGCTTGCTCGCCAACTCAAACACGAGAAGAGCTTCCTCCTGCGCTTTGCTTAGTTAAGACAATTCCTTTTCTCTTTCGGATTAAATGAAAAAAAACCGACTGCTATTTAGCAGCCAGTCGAATTTCCATTATTTTGCTTTGAGCTGTTCGTCAATCAAACCATAATCGAGCGCTTCCTGCACATTCATAAACCGATCTCGATCGGTATCCTTTTCAACTCTCTCTAGCGGCTGACCAGTATGCTTTGCCAGAATTTCGTTGATTTGCCTTCTCGACTGAATGATGCGCTCGGTGTGGATGAACATGTCAGACGCCTGTCCTTTTACGCCTCCGGTTGGCTGATGAATCATAATCTCGCTATTAGGCAATGCATAGCGACGCCCGGCAGTACCGCCTGCCAATAAAAATGCCCCCATACTCGCAGCAAGGCCTAGACATATTGTTGACACCTGCGGCTTAATGTACTGCATCGTATCGTAAATTGCCATTCCTGCCGTAATTGAGCCTCCCGGACTGTTAATATAGAGAGAAATGGTTTTGTCAGGATCCTCCGAAGTGAGGAAAAGCAGCTGTGCTACTATCGAATTGGCCACTTGATCGTTCACTTCACTGCCAAGATAAACAATCCGATCTTTAAGCAAGCGAGAATAAATATCGTAGGATCGTTCGCCATAGCTACTTTTTTCGATAACCATCGGTGTAAAATTCATTTTCCGCACCCGCCTTTAAAATCGATTAGGACGCCATCGATAACAAGGATGAGCAGACGCAGAATGATTTGCTTGATAAACGATTTTGTTTTTTTCTCCCTTTCGAGAGTTGAACTATATGACCGCCGGTCGTTGACGAAACAAGAACGGTACCTCCCCCACGAGCAACCTTCGTTTCCATTGAAAGAAGCGGTTCGGGATCGTTATTCCAGAGTGCGTGCGCTAGCTGTTGAACAAAGAGCGAAAGGTGAGGAGTCGTTTTTAACTCGTCGTTCGTTTCGTTCTGCTTCTCCAACCGTCTGCGTGCTCTATGCAAGCTTGCCTTTACTGCAGTCTCAGGCGTTTGAAGCAGCTCAGCAATTTCCTTTGTTCGATAAAGAAAGCACTCCTTCAAGATGAAAACCTGACATTGCTTCATTGTCAGTCTCAGAGCAAGCTGCTCAGCGAGAGCGAGTGTATTTTCATATGATAAACTCGAATGAGTTGACTCGCTCACAGCATCGGTCACAATCTCCGACTTTTTCCTTAAGCGGTCAATCCAGAGGTTTTTCGCCACTTTCTGTAAATAAGCATGGCTCATCGGGTTGCCCTTCCTTTTGCAATGAATTCGGATAATCGCTTCCTGTGCCAAATCCTCAGCATCCCACTTTGAGCCTGTCAAATGAAGGGAATAGTTGTATAACAAATCGTACTGCTGCCTGACATCTTCCATCGTTGGCCTCCTTTCTTTTTCTTTCATCCTATAAACGAGGTGAAAGCAGTAAAACGATACGGGTCGGGATCATTTTTTTTATTTCGAATGGCGGTTTTTGAAGGTGCGCTAGAGTGCGCTTCAGAAAAGTGTAAAAAAGAGTTTTTTTTGACAATTCCACTATACAAAAAATGATGTACTTTTTCCAATTATAAAGCCGTTATTGAACATTAGTCCTTGGCTTCGATAAGTACCAATGGTAGGATAACATTATTTAAAAATACATAGGAGGTGTTCAAATGGAAATTTTATTAATACGCCACGGTCAATCTGAAGGTGACATTCTTCACGTACACGAAGGGCGTGCTGATTTCCCACTAACAAAATTAGGTGTAGAGCAAGCACAGAAAATGGCCAGACGTGTAAAAGTTGAGTTCCAGCCAGAATATATTTGGTCGAGCCCTTTGCAAAGAGCAAGTAAAACTGCCACAATCTTGGCCGACAAGATTAATTGCCCAATCAAATTTCTTCCTGAACTTCAAGAAATTGATAATGGTAAGCTAGCCAGAAGACCCGTGGATGAAGGCCCACACCTTAGAGATTTACTTCCACATCAAAAACTTGGCGGGGACGGTGAATCAAAAGTTGAGATTCGTACAAGAGCAGAATATGTTTTATCATTCATTAATCAAAACAGTATACATTTCAAAAGAATCGCTATAGTATCTCATGGTGTAATGATCAAAAATTTATTAGACAGCTTCCTTAATCTCCCCGTGACAAACGATCTTTGGTTTGCGACAGGAGATACAGCCATCCATTTCATCGAATATACAAAAATAGGACGACGGATCAGCTTCACAAATAACGATTCCCATTTACTCAATAATGAATGACCCTATTCGGCAACTTAGAAACTAATTTTGTCTTTTAGCGAATTCATGCTACATCGTCAATTTGCAAGTACTTATTCACCAACAA
>BAXO01000144.1 GCA_001310555.1 Bacillus sp. JCM 19058 | reverse complement strand
CGCTTATATTGTGACAATTCAATGCCCTCCTTAATAATCGTAATAGTGTTCCATCACCACTAACGGCAAGTTGAGCCAATTAGGAGGTTACAGGCAGTCTTCTCGTCTACCCCCTATCCCCGTAAGGGCCGTTTAAGACAAAAAAAGAACTAAAGGTTCGGCTTAACGTCCTTTAGTTCTGAAAATAAGGTTGGGGATGAACAATAGTACGCTCGTTTTCATTCGATTCCCCTCCCACTTATTATTGGCTTCATATAAAGTTATTTTATGCGTAAGTGCATCGATTTTCAAGTGAAATACATGTATCCCCATTCTAATTATCGATAAACGATTGTATTTTCGGAAAGACGTTGATAGCATTTTGATAAAAAACAGCTTCGTGATGCTCAGGTGGGATTAATGCTTTAATAAAATCGACATAAGGAGCGACTGGTATGAGCGGCCAGTCGGTGCCAAACAATAATTTATGATACGAGTCGGAAAATACAAGGGCGTGCCGGAGATGATCAAGAAATCGCCCTTTGCTGTGCCACTCCAAATCTTTCTTTGTTCCGACAATTAGCCCTGACAGATCGGCGAAAACATTCGCATTCTTATAAATTAGTTCCGCACCTGTTAAGGTCCACGGATCGCCAAAATGAGCGAGCACAAAATTGACGTTTTGATGTGCGACTGCGACCTCATCAATCGTTAGCGGGTGAGAATACTTTAACAAACCCCGCTCCGAATAAGTATCGCCAGTGTGAAATACGACCGGGAGATTATAGCGGGCCGCAAGCTCATATACCGGCTCATAAACGGTATCGTAAGCGTAAAACGGGTAATAGCCCAAATATATTTTTAAACCAACTACTTCCGGCGTTTGTACTTCCTGCTCAAGCTCCTTTAACGCTCCCTGTGACAATGTATGCGGATTGATCCCCGGACAACGGGCGATATTGGACGGACACACCTTCGCCAAGTCGAGCCCCATCGGCGTTTTCGCAGCAGGATCGGGGAAACCGAGCTGATCGGTTTCCTCCAGACCCATACCGATTCCGAGGATAACATTCGCTTCGGCATACTCCTTGCTAATACCTACTGCGGAATAATCGACGAAAGAGACGTTGGTTGCTGTTTCCTGAAAGGATTTGATACTGGAAAAATGCATATGGGCATCGATAATTTTCATGTTCCACCTCTTTATTCAAACGATATTTTTCGTAAGTCGTTTTTTATTTCCGCTGATAATGAGCGGTGATCGAATAATAAAAATTGAGGCGGACACGTTTTACTTTTGCCGCTTTCCTTCGTCACGAGCATGTTCGAGCTATATTGGACAACGTCTTTACTCATATGGAGAAATTGATTTCGGTCATTTCGGCTTCCGATAATATGAAGCTTTTCGTCTCTGTTTAATCGAGAGAGAAAAGATTGCTCCGACCATTTCAGAAAATTCTCGTCCGCTCCGCCATGATACACCTTTGTCTTGTGGCTCTCACTAACATTAGCGGATATGGCCTTTAGTTGTTCTCCCCCAACGAACATTTCGGTTACCCAATTTTCATGATGAAAGCTTCTTCCGCCGTCATCAACGATTTTTGTAAAATAAGCGAGTGCCGGTACGCCAGGGAGCGTGAGGTAATATTGGGCAAAGACTAAGCCTTTTAGCTTTAGATGCTCAGTTATCGTTGTTTTAAAGGAAATGCCGCTCCACAAATTGCGATGATTGTCACTCATCTCAACGAATTCTGCGCTGGACGACTGCTTCAGTAACGAATACATGTTCATCTCGCTCGGGAACATCATCAATCCACCGCCCCACGGATTCCACCAAGCTTTTGGTCCTACTTCCGGAAATGATGAGTCGAGCCATTCAGCACCGTTCATCCTAATCGAGAAAATCCCCGGAAAAAAGGTCGGTGCTCCCATAAATTCAAAGCAGCCATTTTTGACGGAAAGAGTCTCATGACCTTCCCTTGACATCAGTTGACTCTCGATTCTTTTGTCTTGTGGAACGAGGATGAGCTTCGCTATTTCTGTCGAAGAGCTTTCGTTCTTTAACACAGCTTTGACAACTGCAATCGATTGATCGGCTTCCGTTTGAATAGGAGCATTGTATTCGGTTTTCTGTTCTTCTTCCTGAATGACGGTTTGCAAGGCTGGTTCGTCTTCAAGATACAGAGTCAGTTCTCCTTTTAAATAACTGTTGTAAAATGACTTGAGTGTAACCTGAAGCTCAGGTTTGCCAAGGGCTAGAACGGGCGAATCGTTTTCGCCTAACAGCAAGCTATTTTCTAAAACCGGAATCTGCTCAGACGGGGAGAACGTTTGCTGAGCAAACTGGCGAAATTCACGCCACGATTGAAAGGCTCCAATCGAGATATAAATCGGCTCAGTCGCTTTAGTTTCTCCCTTCTCCAATGTCCCGATCGAACGCTCGATGTAGCCTCTCCAACCTTGCAGCGTTCCTTTGACGTGCTTAGGCCAGCAAATCCCGTATTTACCATCCTTTGCTTCAGAAAACACCCAATTTTCCTTAAACAAATCCGCTCGAAAATCGCTGAGTCCAACTTCCATTGCTTCATTGACATGCACGACCTGACCATCGAGAGGAATGTAGGCGTTGTCCAGCCCCTGTTCAAAGGAAGTGCCAAGCATGATATCGTCTCGCCTCTCCCCTTTATTTTCCATAGTCATCCACTGTTTAATAAACCCTTCTCCGTACAATGCAGCATGAACAGACAGTACAATGTCGGGAAATTTGGAAGATTCGTAGACTAGCGTTAATATCATCGCCGTTTTCGTTGCTGACCACCGAACAGAAGACGGCTCTTTTTTGGAAAACTCATCAGAGTAAGGCATCCCGATTCTCGGGTAAGATAAGGCAATCGCGGTCCCAGTATGCAGAAAGGAGTTACGCTTATCTACCTTCACCTCATAGCGACCATTGTATATTTGCCATTGCTCTTCCGTCTCGCCGCCAAACCTCTCTCCAAAGCCTTTAAACGGAATGGTAAGCCTTTTTTCAAATGCAAGACGATTTCCGTCTTCGTCTTGCGTCTCAATGTGAAGACGCGGTGCATAAAATCCGTACCGACATACGGTTAACGGAATCTGGATCGTTTTGCGCTCTCGTGCTGCCAGCGCGACTTCATAAGTACTATCGCTTAAATCGACGAGTGCCGATTCAGGAAAATTCAAACGGTAGACGGCTTGCTTCGCTAAATTATTTTCCAGCGTTACGTTTATTGCCGTTTGCTCATTAAGCACCGTGAATCGATGGAAGTAATGAGCCTCTACTTTCGCTGGCTGTTTTGGCAAGAGTCCAAGGGAAAGCTCGACCGGTTTGCCGTCAATGACAACACGTACGCTTATTTTTGGATGGGTTTGCCACAAGCCTGGAGCCTTCCCTGCATTAACGGTAAGCGGTTCGGTAAACTCTGCTCGATCAAGAATCGTTTGTTCCCCGGAAAAGTCAGCGGTCACTCTCTCGTTGCCAAGGCCTTCATACTGAATGTTGATCGGCTGATTCGTTTTATTTTTAAAGGAAAGCGACACTGTTTGTGGCAGATTTTCGATCACTTCATGCTCTTTCATGCGTAATTCGAGCAGAAAGTCTTCCGTCTCCACTAGACGCATCCCTCTTCCTGCACGTTCAAATTGAACTCGAAGCGCGGCGTCCTCTTTCTTCCAGCGATATTCAAAAAAAAGTGAAGCCTGCTTCTTTGATACCGTCGGGTTCGACTGCGATAGGCCGTTCACTCGACTCATACCAGCTGGCGTTTGTAAAAAAAGTCCTTACACAATGGAGAGTTGAGAACAGTAGGTAAAAAGTTCATTAAATGGGTAGTGTCATCACGATCTTCCCAGAAAAAGCCGCATTTTTTATAAAGAGGGACGGCTTTCGTATTCCCTGGCCACGTGTACAAGTCAAGGCGTGGCCAGCCCAATTCAACGGCGCGTTCCACCGTTTTCAGCACGAGCAGCTTTCCGACCTTCTTTCCGTGATAACTCGGATGAACGTTTAACAGGGGAATATACAAAGCTCCTGTATCCTCACGATATTCAGATAAGCTGCAGTAGCCGACGACTTCCTCGCCATCCAAGGCAAGGTAAGAGTGAAGGTTGTCCGCATTAGCTTCCTGCATGATGATTTGTTCAGCCGTAAAAACCCGGGCTTCTCCTCCCCAGCTTTCCCGGCTTTCGTTCCACATTTTTGCAATTCTTTTCGCATAGCCTTCTTCATACTCTACTATTTTAATTTGGCTCATATTTGTTCCCATGCCTTTCTACATTAATTTAGGAAAAATGTTTTTCTACAAAAATATTAAAGACGAAAATTAATTGTAAGCATGTGAGTAACAGGGAACAGCTTCGACACCAGCTGTCGTTTAAAATAAACCGACCGCTCTTCCTTCCGAATCGACGTCCATATTCAAAGCGGACGGCTGCTTTGGCAGTCCAGGCATGGTCATGACTTCCCCGGTCAAAGCAACGATAAAACCGGCACCAATCGATGGCTTCAATTCACGGATCGTAACCGTGAAGTCTGTCGGTCGTCCGAGCTTGCGCGGATCATCTGATAAAGAGTATTGCGTTTTCGCCATACAAACCGGAAGCTTTCCCCAGCCGAATTGCGTAAAGTCTTCGAGCTGTTTTTTTTGCTTTCGGCAGAAATTCGACATCCTTTGCCCCGTATACCATGGTCGCAACGGTACGAATTTTATCCGCTAATGAAGCGGATAGCTTATACAATGGGCGAAAATCGCTTTCTGTCGTATTGACGACATCAAGTACTTGCTTCGCTAACTCGATGCCTCCTTCCCCGCCTTTTTCCCATACTTCCGTTAAGGCAACGGGCACTTGCTGCTCTTGACACCAGTCATTAAGCGCTGCGACTTCAGCGTCTGTATCCGTCGTAAAACGATTAATGCAACTACAAATGGCAAGCCGAAGCTCTGAATCGTTTCGATATGCTTCTTTAAGTTGGCAAAGCCGACCTTCAGTGCGGCGACATTTTCAGAAGTCAACGCAGACTTGTTTACTCCGCCATGCATTTTTAGAGCGCGGATGGTTGCCACAATCACGACAGCTTCCGGTTGAAAGCCGGCGGCTCTTGCTTTAATGTGTAAAAACTTCTCCGCCCCTAAATCAGCGCCAAAGCCTGATTCAGTGACGACATAATCGGCGAGCTTAGCTGCCGTTGTTGTTGCGATCACGCTGTTGCAGCCGTGGGCAATATTGGCAAACGGTCCCCCATGAATTAAGGCGGGCGTCTGTTCAATGGTCTGTACGAGGTTCGGCTTCACAGCCTCCTTTAACAGGAGAGCTAAAGCGCCTTCCACCCCTAATTGTCCAACGGTTACCGGTTGTTTCTCAATATTATAAGCGACGACCATTTCTGAAAGCCTTTGCTTTAAATCGTTTAAATCGCTTGCCAGACATAGTACGGCCATAATTTCAGAAGCTACGGTAATGTCAAAGCCATCCTCACGCGGCACTCCTTGAACCGGCCCACCTAAACCGACAATTACTTTTCGTAACGCGCGATCGTTAAGATCGACTGCACGCTTCCAAACGATCCGGCGCTGATCGATACGGAGCGCATTGCCTTGCTGGAGGTGGTTGTCGATTAAAGCAGACAGCGCGTTGTTCGCCGATGTAATCGCATGCAAATCACCCGTGAAATGTAGGTTAATATCCTCCATTGGCAAAACTTGAGCGTACCCGCCTCCGGTGGCCCCACCTTTAATTCCCATCGTCGGACCGAGAGAAGGCTCCCTAAGAGCAACGATTGTTTTTTTACCGAGGCGGTTGAAAGCATCGGCCAACCCGACTGTTACCGTCGATTTCCCTTCACCGGCTGGCGTTGGTTGATCGAAGTGACAAGAATCACTTTTCCGCTCTTTTGCGATTCTAGCTTATGTAAAGTAGACGCTGCGATCTTCCCTTTAAACTTGCCATACAGCTCCAGGTCGTCTTCTTTTAATCCTAGCTTCGCCGCCACTTCTACAATTGGTTTGATCTTTGCTGCTTGAGCAATTTCAATATCCGTTAATCCCATAATTCTTTCCTCCACTGTCAATAATATATAACTATATTGTAACATTTTCTTTTTAAACTGCTAGAAAAAGATTAGTCGAAAATTGGGTTAATCCTTCGCCAATAATCGACCTCATTTCATCAAGCTTGAACAGCCCGGAATTAACCCGGTTTGAAGAAAAGCCTGGAGCCTATCTAAACGGTAGTTTGCTAGTTGCTGGGCTCTCGGAGCTAGACGCCCCGAAGTGGTTCAAATCATAAGCCAATTCAATCCTTTTTATTACTTTGTCAATGGGGTTAGGTATGCCCTTGAATCTGATTTTTTTTAGTTCAGCCCTACTACTGATTATTATGCTTGGATTTTTTTTACTTGCCCTCATTGTGGCAGTATTCACATTTAAATGGGATTCGTAGTAGACATTAAGCAAACAAAAAC
>BAXO01000143.1 GCA_001310555.1 Bacillus sp. JCM 19058 | reverse complement strand
TGATATGCTCCCCGTAAGGTAGACAGAGAAAAAATAAAACCTGTCTATCTTATGGGGGTATTTTTATGCCAAAAGGGCGAAAACGGACCCCGATGCAACGTTTATGCGCATGAAGGATGATCATATGAACAACGGACAACTCAAGGCAGGTTACAACTGGCAAGTCGGGACTCAAAACAATTCATTCTTGGGTATTCTGTTCATCAAAATCCGACCGATACGCGCTGTCTGATTCCTCATTTCGAACAATTAAAAGCTCAGAATTTCCCCTTATCCCAATGGCTGATCGCTGATGCCGGCTATGGGAGTGAACCGAACTACTTGTATATGGAAGAGGAAGAAGAGACAACAACATTGATCCCTTACGGAACCCACCGCCAAGAACAAAAACGTTCGTTTAAGAAAAAAACATACCATTCATCCAATTGGTTCTATAAGGAAACGGATGATTTCTACTGGTGCCCAAACCAGCGGATAGTGACCTTTCGGCGATACAGTAAACGCACCGACCGTTATGGCTATACCCGTGATGTCAAAATGTATGAATGTGAGTCTTGTGAGGGCTGCCCTTTGAAAGCCGATTGTACAAAGGCTACGGGGAACCGTCAGGTTCACTACAATCCGGTGTATGAAGAGCTTAAGGCGAAAGAAAAAGCCAAATTACATAGCGACGAAGGTCGAACGCTCTACGCGAAACGAAACATTGATGTGGAGAGTGTATTTGGTCATGTCAAACAAAACCTTGGCTTTCGAAGGCTGCACCTTCGCGGACTCGAAAAGGTACAAGTCGAGCTTGGGTGGGTCGCATTAGCACATAATCTGAGGAAGGTGGTGTCGAAACGACACCTTCCAACCAGTCGACATCTTACAAATCGATTTTTGTTTCTCAGGGGCTTTTGGGACAGCCCCATTTTAGCTGTCATGTGTGGCTGTAGTATAGCTACAGAATGGAGTATATTTGAAATAATGTTAATAACCTTGATAATCAAGAAAAAAGCCTGCTCTACAAAAGATTATTCTAAACAGGCCCACATATTCATTTCATAGATTCAACCCGGTAAACCAAACCTTAAAGACACTCGATTAATCGGATTCGTTATTTCTTATTGTTTGGTACGTAAGAAGGATAGCTCCTGTTTCAAATATCCTTGTGTCTGTATGCTTGAGTTTAATTCTATCAGATATGTTTTTAAATATAGGCTTTCCGCCTCCTAATATAACTGGATGAACAATTAATCGATATTCATCGATTAATCCAAGTCTTGAAAGGGATTGAGCAAACCCTGCACCTCCATGAGCTAAAATATACTGCCCAGGTTCTTGCTTCATCCTTAAAATTTCATCTGTTAAATCACTATTTACTAAACGCGAGGGCTTCCAATTAACTTCCTTCAGCGTTTTAGAAAAGATAACCTTTGGAATTTCGTTCATCGGTGGAGCATATTTCGACGTGGATGATGGCCAATGCTTAGCCATATCATGGTACGTCACTCTCCCCATAATATGAACATCAGCTTGCCAAAGAATTTCAGTAATACACGCTTTTAATTCTTCATCAACCGTTTCAAAAATCCAGTCCACGCTTCCATCCTGAGCATTAACAAATCCATCAAGAGAAACATCCATTTTTAAAACTACTTTTCTCATCCTTTTTCCTCCTCATGTAAGATCTACCATTTATTTTAGCAATTAATACTGAAGAGGGTTTCTTTTGAATTGCTATTTTAAAAATGTTTTCTATTAACCCGAACAACTGCCGAGAGATAAGTTACTTCATTCAAGGAAAGGAGAGCCATTCTTATGGATGATCAAATGAATATGACTTTCTTTTCTCTCGAGATTAGCCTAAGTCCTGGCCAAGACTTAGGTATGTTATGCGTGGACTCCTTGCATCAGTCAGTGACGAAGCCATCAGAGACGCATTTGTTGTGGCCAATCAAATGACTAGCCGGATTAAAAGAATTCTTCGATGGCGTGAAATGATAATCCTTCGATTACGAACAATCATCCCTCTCAGTCAGAAAAAGCCGAGAATTCCCCGTCCTTATCTATGCGAATGTTGGTTTTTAGCTAATGGCTTTCTTCTGCCAGCCGACAGCTTTCTTTTACCCGTCGATAGCTCCCTTTATCAGCCGATACACGCGATAAGCTCTCACCAAACTGCGAAGCAACCTTTGTATTTTTGGTTACAAATGCACATTAAGGTTCAAATACCAAATTATACATAATTCCTGTGATTGTCATCCATACTAACACACATGTATAACCGTTCAATAAGAGAGGTGAACGCAGTGGATGAATTGTGGAACCGGCTTTTAGGTATCATGCCAAATCGACCAGCATTATTATTAGCAATTATGTCCTTCCTCCTGATCATTATCGCTCATTACTTGAACGAATGGGTGAAGAGGGTAACAGAACCCCCGTGGAAAAGCAAAGAAAATCAGCGGAATCGCAAAGAAATTTTAGGAGAGATGAAAAAAAATGAACAACAAGGACAATTATCAGATTAGTGCTCTAGAAATGGCGATTTCTCTCCTTGCTGTTACTCCTGGGATTGGATTTTTAATTTATCCCCGTGTATTAACAGAAGCAATGAATACGGCAGATGGCTGGATTTCAATTTTTATATGCGGTTTTTTTTGCGATGGCAGTCGTTTTTCTTTATACGAAACTACAACGGAAGTACCCGGGTCAGAGTCTGCTTGAATATATCGGCCAAGGTAAATTCGGATTTTGGGTGGCTAAAGGATTAGCGATTTTATTTCTCATTTATTTCATTGCTTCCATGGCTTATCAATTAAATATTTTAACTGTCGTCATAAAAATGTATTTACTTATTCTGACACCACCGGAGGTCATTGCCGCTATCATGGTTCTATTAACCGCCTACGCAGTTTCCAAAGGAACGCAAGGATCATCCATCTCAATTTACTATTCCTTCCGCTTACTTTGTTAGTTGTCGCCTTTATTCTCCTTTTTAATATACCAAATATAGAACTTTTTGAAATACGTCCTATTTTACCTGAAGGGATCACTCCTGTTTTAAAAGGCTCAAGGTCGCCTTTCCGGCCTTTATTGGGCTCGAGATTTTATTTTTCTTTATGAAATCAATGAGAGCATCGCAGCTTAAAGCCTTTCCTTTAACTATTTCAATTGGCTTCCTAGCTGTTCTTAACGCGTTAGTAACCATTTGCTGCATTGCTGTTTTTACTTTACAAGCGACTAAGCTAACAACCTTCCCTGCTGTTGAACTAGCAAAAGAAATTGCCATACCGGGCGGTTTTTTTTGAACGGCTGAATCAATCATGATCACCGTTTGGATGATGTCTATTTTCAAAGCATTGTCTATCGTATATTTGCTAGTCGTGCAAAATATCCAGGAGCATTTCGCTCGCCGTATAAACAGAATTTGGCTGACAGCTAGTGTATCGTTTATCGTGATTATTCTTGCTTTTATACCTAAATCGATCAATGAAGCCTTTACAGTGGGATATTGGACATACACACTCGGATTCATCTTAATACTCGTCAGCTTAACCTGTGGTTATTTATCTTACTGGACTCGCAACAATCAAAACAAACAAAAGCCTGAGGATGTTAGTTCATGAAAACATTTACTCATTCGCTGCTATTAATATTTATGCTTATCTTTCTTCTGTCTGGCTGCTGGGACTTACAGGAGGTAGAAGAATTAGGTTTTGTGATCGGCGTCGCTATCGACCCCGTCAAAGAGGAGGAAGATAAAAATAAATTCGGTACTGGCAAAAATCGAGCAAATGACGAACTGTTTCGAATGACGTTTCAAATTGCCGTGCCCGAAGCTTTAAAAGTTAGTGAAACTGGAAACGGCAGAGAAAAATCCTATGTCAATCTCACCTCTCCTGGCTTAACCGATATGAAAATCTCTCGAAATATAGTGTCCAGAAGCAGCCGCCGAGTGAACATGGAGCATCTGCAAGTCATTATTATGAATCATGAGCTAGGACGAAAGGGCTTGATCGATCATCTTCTTGATCTGTTATTACGAGATCATGAAATGCGCAGAAAAAAACCTCATTTTTATCTCTGAGGGCGAAGCACAACCTATTTTCGATGTAGATGTTACTTTGGAAGATATGCCTTCTATGTACATTAATCGGCTAGCGGAAGATTATCGTTCAGTTCTCTCTATGCCCCAAAAGGTTAGTATGGGAGAAATGGCTGCTAACGTCATTGGCCGATACAGTTACGTCATTCCCCGAATAAGCAGCCATGGAACGCATGACATTAAAATTGGAGGAGCGGCAGTTTTACTAGGAAAAAACAATAAGATGATCGGTTGGTTGAGCGAAGAAGATACCGAGGGCTATAACTTAGTTATCGGAGAAGCTGAACACGGGATGCTGCAAGTGCCGTATGAGGAGGATGAATTGTTTGCCTTTGAGATTATGGACTTAAGCTCAGATGTTACATACGAGCGGAAACAGGGGGAAGATCATTTTCACGTAAAAATAAAAACAGAAGGTGTTTTTTCTGAAAATTGGATCGACAACATTGACATTAATAATCAAAAAAAGCTTAAATCGGCTGGAAGAAGCGGTTGAGCAAGAAATCGTAAAAAAAATCAGAGGCAATTATTGAGAAAATGCAGGATGAATTTCAAGCCGATATATTTCAATTTATTCATCAAGTACGGGTAAAGAAATATGACTATTGGAATGAGGTTAAAGGTAACTGGGACGGAGAAGACGGTGCTTTCTCCAAAGCGAATATCCACGTAGAAGCGGAAGCAGAAATAAGGCATTATATGACAAATGAGAAGCTGGAAAGTCAGTAACTAACAGGGCGAGTGAAGAAATCATGTTCAAAAAACTATTTCAAAAACTTAACAGCGAGAGCGTACGAACGAAAGACGAATTTAAGGTTGAAACTTCAGAATGCCTTTCTCAAAACGTAAAGTCTGTACGAAATATACTAGGTGAGAGCGATGATATCATTCAGCGGGAATTGCAGGTCGGACACAAAATGTCGGCGTCCCTTTTTATATCGAAGGTTTATGCGATGAGAAAGAGATTGAAGAAAAAGTAATTAAGCCACTTATGCTCTTAAAAGAAGAAGAGGCTTCCAAACTGACTACCGATAATTGTGTCGATTACATTCTGAAAGAAGTGTTGACCATCGCCGGAGTTAACGTTTATGACACTTTCGATGAGGCCATTTTACCGGTTATGTCTGGTAAATCATTACTGTTAATTGACGGAATTTCCCGCTTTGTTGTCCTCGATACGATTGGATTTCCTGATCGAGGCATCCCTGAACCGGAAACAGAGGTTTTGATACGGGGCCCACGGGACGGATATAACGAGACATTGCACGTAAATACTATGCTGTTACGCAGAAGAATAAAAGATCCTAATTTAACGATTCAAATGGGCGAAGTAGGGCGTCGTGGGAAAAGCAAATTTGCGATTTGTTACATAAAAGGAATTGTTTCGCCTAGTTTAGTCGAGGAAGTCCGCTATCGTATTTCCTGTATCGATATCGATGAAGTCCCTGAAACGGAACATTGGAGCAATTCATGGAAGGAAATGCATTTTCACCGTTTCCCGAACTTTTGCATACCGAAAGGCCTGACCGGACAGCAAAAGCGTTAATGGACGGCAAAGTAGCCATTTTATTGGATGGCACTCCTTTCGCTCTCCTCGTACCGATAACGTTGCACGAGCTACTCAAGTCGCCTGAGGATCTGTATGAGCGTTGGCTGTTAGGGACTTTTATAAGGATACTTCGTTATGGAGCGGTCTTCTTGTCCCTCTTTCTACCGGCATTATATATCGCTATGGTTTCCTATCATCAAGGGATGATACCCACAACGCTGACACTTTCCATTGCTGGCTCTAGGGAAGGCGTGCCTTTTCCCGGCTTTATGGAGGCATTCATCCTAGAGTTAATTTTTGAACTATTGCGCGAAGCCGGTAATCGCCTCCCCCGTCCTATCGGACAGACGGTCGGCATCGTCGGAGGATTGATTATCGGGGAAGCAGCTGTTCAGCCGGGTTTGTCAGTCCGATCATGGTCATCGTTGTAGCCCTTACCGCGATCTCCAACTTTTCTATTCCGACTTACAGCGTGGCGATCAGCTTTCGCCTTTTGCGCTTTATCCTCATGATCTCAGCAGCGTTATTCGGTCTATATGGGATCATTATTATGTTTATCGGAATTAATATCCATTTAGTCGGATTACGCAGCTTTGGGAGCTATTATATGTCTCCTTTTGCCCCGTATGATTTTTCAACGATAATGGATTCCTTTATTCGATTGCCAATTACTGTTCTACGCCAACGGCCCAAAGAGCCGAAAAAGCTCGATGATTACCGCCAACCACCGAAAAAAAAGCGATTAACCCTTTTAGACAAAGGATGAAGCTGAGCACAAAGTGAAGCGATCATCAGTGGGAGTTTCGTTAACTCCCACTGATAGTTCATTGCTCCAATCTGGTTGACGAGGTGTGAAATATTCGCTTTCCCCGCAACATACCAGACGGAAGAAGCGATGACCTCCGAAGCCATAAAAAAAAGCATAGAGTTCAATTCAATTA
>BAXO01000142.1 GCA_001310555.1 Bacillus sp. JCM 19058 | reverse complement strand
TCCGGCGGAGCGCGGCGCTCTTCCGGCGAATCGTGACGCTCTCCCGACGAATCACGGCCCTCTTCCGACGAATCACGGCCCTCTTTCGACGGAGCGCGATCTTCTCCCGGAGAAATCTAATACCGATCTGGCTCAAAAGTAATTAAGCCAACTTTTTACACGGAGTAAAAAGTTGGCTGTTTTTCAACCGGTATTCACTAATCCTGCAGCAACACCGTTGATCGTTAGCAATACTTCCGTCACTAGCTCATCGGACGGTTGATCGGTATCTCGTAATTTTTGGATCAAGTCGACCTGAAGGAAATTCAACGGGTCAACATACGGGTTGCGCCGGTGGACTGATTCCCGAATATTTGGTGTATGGGCAAGTAATTCATCGTTTCCTGAGATTTGGAGCAGTACTTCTCGTGTTCTTTCGTACTCTTCGGCGATATCCTTGTAGATTCGTTCAGCTATTGCCTGATCCTCGACGAGGTGCAAATATTCCTTGGCTGTCGCCATATCTGCCTTCATTAAGGCCATTTGTAGGTTGTTAATAGTTGACTGGAAGAAGGACCATTGCTTATACATAGCCTGTAGTACATTTATATTATTTTCATTTTCTTCGATAAACGCTTGCAAGCCTGAGCCTGCTGCATACCAGGCTGGAATCATATGTCTGGATTGGGTCCAGGCAAATACCCACGGAATCGCGCGTAAATCTTCAAAACGCTGGCTATTCTTCCGACTCATCGGACGGGATCCGATATTTAAGGCGCCTAATTCCTTTAGCGGCGTTGCTTGATTAAAATAGGTTAGAAAATCTTCATCGCCAAATACTAAGGTCTGATACTTCGCCAAAGAGTACTTGGAGATTTCCTCCATCGCGCGCTCCCACTCTTCTTTACGAAAATGCTTTGGCTCCGAACGGACTGACATTCTCGCGCAAGCTTCAAGTAAAGCGAGGCAGCTTGCTCCAAATTACGATACGCTATATCCTCCAGTAAATACCTTGACGATAAGACTTCCCCTTGTTCAGTTATTTTCACTCCGTCGCCGAGCGTTTCAACCGGCTGGGACAAAATACTACGGTTGAGCGGGCCTCCGCCTCGACCGAGCGAGCCTCCGCGGCCATGGAAAAATTTTAGCCTAATGTTAAACTCTCTTGCCATGTCATGGATTTCCTGTTGCGCTTTAAACAGTTTCCAGTTGGCAGTCAGTGTGCCACCATCTTTGCTGCCATCCGAGTAACCGAGCATAATCTCTTGATGATTTTTTTCTCTCGTGCAAGTGGGTCCGATAAATATCCATTTCAAATAACGTACGCATGATTTTAGGGCCAGCCACTAAGTCGTCAATCGTTTCAAGCAGTGGAGCGACATTCAATCCGCTTTCCACCCTGCCATCAGAATGGAGGCGATAAATACCGGCTTCTTTAGCAAGGACAAGAACTTCAAGTAAGTCGCTCGCCGATTGTGTCATACTGACGAGATAAACCTCGATTGCGCGCTGACCGAATTCAGCATGCGCTTTTTTTGATTAGCTTGAAAACCTTTAATACTTCTTGTGTTTCCTTCGAATATTCTTCTTCGAATAGTAACAGCGGTCTTGGTTCCTTCAACACTTGCTCTAGGATGCGAACCTTTTCTTCTTCATGAAGCTCCGCATAGCTTGCGGTTATATTGACTGCTTTCAGCAGCTCAGAAACTGCTGTTTCATGCTCGCCGCTATGGTTTCTAATATCTAGCGTGGCCAGATGAAAGCCGAAGAGCTGTACTTGACGTATGAGCTTCTGAATCGTCTTCAGCTTATGATTCGAAGGCTGATGGCTTTCAGCGCTTTTCTTTACCTGCTTTAAATCCTGCTCCAGCTCCTGAGAGTTTAAGTACCCAAGCTCCGATTTCCCTACTTCGCGCAAGCGTTTGAGCATAATCGCAAATTTACGCCTGTATACTTCTGATTCAAGCACCCACCGTTCATCATCCTCAAGGTAGATAGGCTCGTCCCGTTCAACTGAAACCATTAATTCCTCGCTAACAGACACACGCGAAATCGACTGACTGAAACGTTTCATCAAATCAATTAAGGATTCCTCATACTTTTTTTAAAACGAGCTGACGCTGAAGCTTTAATGTTTCCCAAGTCACCTCAGGGGTCACGTTTGGATTCCCGTCACGATCTCCACCAATCCAGGAGCCGAAATGAACAAAATTCGGCACGCGCCAGTCATGATCCGGAAAATAGTCCTTCAGTTGCAATTCCAATTCCTGATGAACAGCAGGCAAGGTCTCAAATAAGGTTTGATCAAAATAGTAAAGTCCATTTTTGACTTCATCCAACACCTTTGGCTTCCGGTGTCGCAATTCGTCCGTTTGCCATAAAGCCGTGACTTCATTTGCCAAGCTTTCATCAAGCTTTTTCCGTTCGTTTTTCGTTATCATCGGATTTTCAAACTGCTGGAGAATCGTTGAAATTCGCTTTTGTATTTCCAGCACGGTTCTCTTCGCTGCTTCCGTCGGGTGTGCGGTAATTATTAGCTCAATCGACAAGTCATTCAGTACGCGCTCGAGCTCATCGCTTGAGAGCTCATTCTCCTTAACGGAGAGCAAGGCACCTTCTAAAGAAAAGGGCTGAATTCCCTGTTCATGAAGCTGATATTGCCTTCTGCGACGAATCCTGTGATTTTGTTCTGCAATATTAATTAAGTGAAAATAAATAGAGAAGGCTCGAATGACTTGCTGGCGAATCGGCGGTTCCAGACTGCTAATAACATCTTTAAGCTGCTTATAAGTATTTTCATCGTATTCATTCCGTAAGCTTTTCGCCATTTCCCTAATCGCTTCAACCTTGTTAAAGAGATCAATTCCCCCATGGTGAACTAAAATTTCACCGAGAATATTGCCAAGCTTCTTTACATCATTGCGTAACAGCGCACTATTATCGACTACATCGATCATGAAAACATCCTCCTATTACCATGACTTCTTCTCTCTTTTTACATACAGCCGTGTAAGTGAACAAATGAAGGACAGTTTATCCTCGGACGGATATAAACTGTCCCTGTACAAAAGAATTATGTATCACCTGTAAGTACGTAGTATTTTATCATAAAAAACTACTGCGATCAACGGATGTAAGCATTTGTCAAGAGGCTGGACGGTGCAGAAAAGCTTGATTTACTACTATAAAAACGTAATTCGAAAAAAAGAAAACATCGCTCGAAGCAGTGCTGCAATTAGACACTGCCTTTATCGCAGATAGGGTAACCGCAAAGCATGTATCGCTCTCGTAAAGTTAACTACTGCGGACTCCGTTTCCTAAAGCCTTAAGTAGTCCATTAGTGAAACCGTTTCAGTCAGCTGATAGATCGGATAAACCGATAGTATTCGAGCTGATTATTCAACCTAGGTGAATATAGTTTGGAAAAAAAATAAGAGAAACGAAGGCAAGGGGCATGCCTTCGCTGAAATCAACAGACCGTTTGGAGACCTCCGCTTCGGTAAAATAGAAACGAAAGCAAGGAACTGACCTTAGTTTAATCTACTTTCGATACGGCTTCCGCCTCCGCCTTACCCGTTCCTCCGATGAGAAGCTCTTGCTGTCTAATCCTGACCTCAAACAGCTTTAACGGGTCGCGATAGATTTC
Organism: Bacillus sp. JCM 19058; assembly: GCA_001310555.1. Next base: position 3,718 of record BAXO01000142.1, on the reverse strand, counting down.
TGGATTCGTTCTGAGCTGCTCCAAATCCTCAGTACTCGTTTCAATCGCTTCTTCCCCTTCTTCTTTCGCCCCATTTAATGCTTGAAACGGATTTTTATAAAAAAAGGTTAATGTCACGTTCGAGCGACTTCTCAAACAGTTCGAATTGCATGATGCACTGGTTTGTAATTTCGTTGACAGCCTGACTATAATCAGAGTGATCGATGAAACGTGTATACATTTTGTGAATCATCGCTTTGTTCGTAGGCAAAGCTCCAAACAGCTTTCCTGAGCTTTTCATAAAAAGCTGAGACGGAGTCATCCTCATTAAGACATTTATCGGCTCTAGTTGAAGACGATTGGTCATACGTGCGATATCGCGGCGCCAATCTTCAATGATCTTGAAATCGCCGTTAAAGGCAAAGCGTTCTTCCCCGTAGAGGATATTAAAGCCATCAGCCATTTCGGTTAAATAAGCTTGGCTTTCTGTGAACTCCTCGTTCGCTGCATCAAGCCACGATTGAACGTCTGAGCTAAACTTAGGGAGCAGCTGCGTATGAACATAATGCTCGATTTGCTTGTTCATTTCTTCGTTTAGCTCGCTATGAATCGTCCGGAAATCGCTGTCTTCCTTGACTAAACTAGAACAATCCCTTAGCAATTCCGGTATCGCTTCCTTCAAATCTATTTTTATTCCATGAATAATTTTGCTAAATTTACTTTTTATTAGCTCAGCTTTTTCCTTTTCCGAATCGTTTAACTGATGAATCGCCCCGCTAATTTTTTCGTTTGCTTCCTTGTTCCAATTAATCGTCTCAATAAAGCTGTTTTCCATTTCGACTCGCTTCTTAAGTAAATGAGTGACGGTGTATCGCAGGAACACCAACAGCTTCTTGAGCCTATCCTTTTTGTCTGGACCAGCCACAAACATTTCCTTAATAAATAAGCTAAAATCATTGAAGTGGCGTGCATTACTTTCGAAGCTTGACGAATGGGCAAAAATAGCGGCACCCGGAAAATCGTGCTCTAGTTTAGCGCGTATTTCATCAATAATGCTTTGCTCTTCACGCTCATTGTAAATCGTTACAAGGAAATAGACAGGAAGCTCAGGCACCTGCTTCTTAATTTGCATTAAAGCCTCCCGTTCTTCGTGCGAAAAAGGCGTATGGGCATTCAATACAAATAGCAGGCTATCTGCCAACGGCAAGTAATTGAGCCAGTCGGATTTTCCATTCTCCTTTTCTTTTGCCAATGGCGTATCGATTAACGCGAGTTTATTTTTTTCTTAAAAATCTCAGAGGCAGCTTAATATCGAGTATTGCCGGTCCAGAACTGGAAGCAGCAGCTTGAACATCGGTGAGGTGAAGATTTTCCGTAATCTGAGTATCGGATATTTCAATCGCTCTCGTTTCATCGTCGTCCGTAAATTGAACGATGGCGTTACTCGAATCTGCAACTAACTCGTCTTCAAGAATGGAATTAAGCAAGGCTCCTTTTCCGCTGCTAGATGTCCCGGCAACGAGTAAATGATTGTTCTCAAGATTAAGCAGCTGTTCGATTGCCACTTGAGACGAGAGCTAACAGACAACTCCTTAGCTTCCGCCCACTTTTGCATCGACTCAAATAGCTTAAGCGCCTGCTCCAAGCCATCTTCCTGTGTAACCGCCCGTTTCGATAATTGCTCCGCTTCCTCGAGCACCTCCGGGCGTATACTTGATGGGAACATTTCATTCCAAGAACAGACGGCAGTTGCTGCGACAAGCTCATGCTTTGAATCAGTCACTGCAAGCCAATTTTCCAGCAGATTTGAAACAAGCCCGGCGATTTCCTCAATAAGAAACTGACCGTTAATTAAGCCAAAATAGCTTTCTTGGAAATAGGCAGAAAGAAGGTGCCATTGATATTCTCGCTCAATTTTCAAGGTTTTTACGATTCGATCGAATTCGATTAACCAGGAAAAATGGAACGGCAACTCCTTATAGCTTTCCCAAAAGGAAGCGGCCAACCGTTCAAATGTGGCTTTATCAATCTCATAAAGGCTGATGAGCGCTTCGGTATAATAGGCAGGCTCGAGCGGAGTCGTTAACCCTTGGTCGGCATAGCCGTTAAGAATATCGTACCAAGTCAATGAGCGCGTACGAATCGCTTCATCGACTGCCAGCTCTATCGCACTGCCATAATCTTTATATTCCTCAAATAACGAACGGGCCAAATTCGTCACATTCGGATAGTCGGGATTCGATGCGACAACACTTTTGATAATTTTTACGGCTTCATCAGGCTTTCCCTCTTCTATGTAAATTGAAAAAAAGCTGGAGGGATACTTCTGTCTTCAAGGTGAGGCTATCGGTTTGGATTGAGCGATAAACGTTTTTTGCGTTTGCTAACAATCCGAGCTCGTAGTAAGCATCAGCAATGTTTTTCTTTGACCAAAGCTCAAGTTCGCCGTCAACCTTTTCCCATTTAAAAATTGCTGTCTCATAGTCCTTATGATGAAAATACACCTCACCTTGCGCATAGCGGATGGCGGACAGCTCAGCAATCTCGCTTTTCTGTTCTTTTAAAAAGGCGTCGGCAAGCACCTTTACAGAATCATTGGAATGAGGATGACTAACGATCAATTGCTCATAATATCTCTTTTTTTATAAAGTCTTTCTCTTCTGTCATTTGCATTACCCCCTTCACTTGATCAGGATTCAGCTAGAGAGCGTTCTTCTCAATCACCGTGAACAATCTCTTCTATTCGTATTTTGAAGCAATTTCCCCACTCCCATTATACCAGAGTTTGCCTCGCGTAAATTTTCATTTACGTTTCAAATAAGCCGCAATCGTGGAATTTTGTCAAAAATCCGCTTCGTTCGGAGAAAGCTGGCACTTTTCTCTCGCTCGTCATTCGTTGCGATGGGACATTACTTTTGCTTACTCTCGCACTCACTTTCCATGCGAGAAGCGTTCTTGCCGTTATGCTACTTTGCATGTGTAGATTGCGCGCTTGCAGGATCTCTCATTCGAGTCCGCATTACACTCTCTTGAGTATCTGCATACAAAGGCTTTTGCTAAAAAACACATGTCCACTTCGGCTAAAAAAGGGACATGTGTTTTTCGTATTTTGTTTTAACATCCTTTAACGTAAGGGTTTTTCGTCGTTGTCCCCTTTAACACATCGCCACCCATTGAAGTAATGACTTCCTCTGTAACGGCTTTTGAGATAGTGTTTGAGACCATTTGCAGCAGTTCGTTTACATCGATCTGGCTTCGTTTAAATTCTTGTACGAGCGGAATGGTATCAATTTCGTCGTGAAGGTCATTTATTTTTTTGCTCAGTAACTTTCAATGCCTCGCTTTTCCCATAATGCTGGAGGTTGACAGCTTCCTTTTGTAGCTTCTTGATTTGTGCGATCAGCTCTTGTACGCGCAAATGCTCGTTGATTTGCTTTTCAGCCCGTTTAAAAAAATCAACCTCCTCGGTTTCTGCCATCATTTTGGCCAGTTCCTTCGCCTTAGTGCGAATTTCTTCCCGAGTATAGCTCACTGTCATTGCGCTTTCACCTCCGCTCGTTCGACCATTTCACCGTCTAAGCTCCACGTCTTCGCCTCAGTCACTTTGACGAAAACTATTTCACCGATTACGGATTTTGGTGCTTTGAAATTAACGAGGCGATTTGTCCTCGTTCGTCCCGCCAAAATGTCCGGGTTTTTCTTGCTTTCGCCCTCGACAAGTACTTCAACAATTTTGTCC
>BAXO01000141.1 GCA_001310555.1 Bacillus sp. JCM 19058 | reverse complement strand
GTGCTTTTTGTATTCTTTTTTTTAATCAAGAACAGATTTTGGCGTTGAGCCAATTTTTAAGAGAAAATATTATATTAAACATGATTACTGAAAATACTGCTATAAATATTGAAGAGAGTAATTATGATGAAATAATAAAAACCATTCAAAAAGTGATTATTGGACAATTACGTGATTTAAATGACAATGAAGAACTTATGAAAGAATTTGGTCCATTTTTTTGATATTAATTCTTTGAACTATACTTCTTCTAACATTATAGGAACAATAATTGAAGTTAACGGCTTTGATATTATCCCATTTGATTTCAGTTCATTTAGTAATAAAGATTTTAGAGACTTTCTAGATTTTATTGGTAAAGAAATAGACATACAGATTGAAAGGTATACTATCAATCATACAGCGGAAGAATTGTTGATAGAAGTTCTTAAGTTTGCAAGTGTTCTAAGTAGGTTGACATTCTTAGTATACGCAGAGGATAGCGAAGGTATAAACTTAAATGAAAGTTTCGAAAACACTGTGTTTTGGTTGCGGATGATAGATAGGAGTAATATTGATGATATTAGGGGGATTATGGGGGAAATAAAAGGGGCATTAGAATGTGCTGTGGATTCAATTTTTGTTAAGCAAAGTGAAGTTTAGCGATGAAGCGACAAAGAAGCCAGTCGACTTTTTTTAAAATCCTAACACTATTTCATGCGAAAAACATACTCTATCAGATAGGTGAGGTTATTCCAATATTAGGAAGTGATCGTAAGGATTTTAAATTAGACAAAGAAAAGGGGATTATGTTACCGGAAAAAAATATTAGAGGCATTCTCTCTGTACAGTAATACAACAAAAGGTGAAAAGGTACGAGTGGAAAACGACTTCACAAAAAAGCTATTTGATATTTTTAGGGAATCTCTAGGTTTTCAGCCAAAAGATATAATTAAATATGTTACTACAAATGAAAATGAGGGAGAACGAGCATTTCGAATACTTGATAATTATGTAAGTATAGCTGATAAAGAATTATTATCTATTGATATAATGCTAAACCAAGAACTTACATCCAAAACTCGGATATGGTTATCAATACATGGAATGAGTTAATTAAGAAATCTTATGATGAGTATGATCTTCCCGAATTGGAACTATACCTTCATGAAAAGGATATCAATGCACAGATAAATATAGACTTAGCACAAATTCCAGAATTAAAAAAAGATATAAAATCTATAAAAAAAATGCCTCATGAAATAGACTTACTATATTTTGAGAAAAATTCACTTGTTATTATGGATTTAAAAAAATTATGGTATTCAGCATAATTTCATGGATGTTAGAAAAGTTGTAGATAAAATTAATAAACAAAAAACAAAAATGAATAAGCTAAGGCAGTTTGTATTAGACAGAAAAAAAATGTTTTTGAGCAGATTTTGGAATCGGAATTTAATGAAGTCAATGTTGGAATTTTAACTGTCAATCCCACCGTATATCCATATATTCAAAAAGATGATAGTCTTGTAAAAGTTCTTTCTGTTCAGAGTTTTAAAGAGGGATTTGAGTAATTGAAAATCAAGTTAGCTTTTTATAAATTAATCAAATACTTTCACTAATGTCGCATAAATAATATCTGAATATTCTGTTTTATTTATTTTGAGCATAAAACCAAAAAAAGGAAGACCCTAACTAATAGGTGGATCCGTCCATTTGGAAAATAATTTACAGTTACAATTAAGTGACAGCGACATCTGATGATTTAAGGAACGGCCTTTCCTTGGATTTTACGTATCCAGATTCTTGAATGCTTCCATAAAGCGGCCCTTAAATAACGGCTAATTTGTAGAATTTTACGGGTACTGTGGGTTTGTAGCTGTACGAGAACATGTAAACAATACACAATCAATGCCATATACACTTGGCTTTCAATCGCCCTATCGCTTTGACCGTAGAACTTTTTGATATTCAAGTGCTGCTTGATCCATTTGAAGAATAATTCAATCGCCCAGCGAGATTTGTACATGTCAGAAATCTCATTCGCACTCAAATCAAAGCGATTCGTGATTAAGTGGAGCTCATTCCCATCGGTATCCTTTACTTTCAATAGCCGAAAGACGTTTTCAGCACGATTCTGTGCGGTCCCGATAAAGACCATCTCATCCGATAAGACGGCTGTCTCTTCCGGAAGTGAAAAGGATTCAACTTTCCGAACAACGGCATTTTTTCGTAGTCTTGATAGGAAAAAGTAGCCATCATCAGTCATTCGATCAAAGCGTTCATAATCGAGATAGCCACGGTCAAACACATACATGCTTTCCTTGTCATCCACCATCACTTCCAGTTGATTTCGGTCATGTTCCTTGGCCGTTGTCAGGACGGCTTTATCCGGATAAGATACCCCTTTTTCCATAAAGACAAGGCGCAAATGAAGCTTTACACCGGCCTTTGTTTTTCGAAACTTTGCCCAGGGATGGTTGGTCAAAGAAAGGGGTAACGTACTCGAATCCACAATTTTTAACGGCATGGCAAGCTTCGTATAGTGGGTTTTTGCATAGATTTGCCCGATTAAATCGGCAAGCAAACGCTGAAAGATCGTCGGATTTAACCCTTTCAATCGACGAGATAATTGAGCAATACTGATGGAATTCAGTGAAATTTCTTTTTGAAGCTGGTCATCAAAAAGGCGATCACTTAACTCATGCAAACTTTCGACTCCTTCCAGTTGTGCATACATCAGTAACTTCAAAAAGGATTTTGTCTTTAATTTCTTTGTATAATAATCTGTTTTCAATGATTTTACCTGTTCTTCAAAAAGTTCAAGATTTATGGGTGAAAACCATTGCCCAAATGATGTTTTTCGTGTAACCTTATCCATGTGTTTGGTCCTTTTTATTGGATTTGGACGGGTGACCACCTGACTCATCCATTATAAAGGACTTTTTCTTTACTTAAAACTAAATTAACGAATATTTGTAGTCTTCTTATTAATCAAAATTAATTAGTGCAACGCTAGTGAAATACTTTGATTAATTCAAATTAAATTTTAAAAAAAATTGCAGCGAATTCCTAACAGGGTTTGAAGCGTCTTTTGTTATGAGAAAATTGATAATAATAGTGATAAAACTTCAGGTTTTTCCTTTCACTTTTATTATTTCAATAATTGCTTTTAACGTCATTTGAAGGGTACTTACCGACAGATGGCGTTTTTTGTTGTTAAATAGGAGATGAAAATTTTGAATGATGATTCCCGGTATTGGGGAAAGCCCATACTTACTCAAAGAAGAAGACGTATCTTCCTCGTGGTAGATTTTAGAGGAGAATGTTCCAGAGAAATATTATTTATAGCCCACGAACTGCAATCATGTTCAGCGTCCTGCAGTGAAAGCAGGCCAAACTCCACCACAGCCAGTCGAAGATCTTCTAAAAAAAGCAAGGAGGAAAAATACCCGTCGTACGCCCCTTTCAAGAAAGACGTATGCGAAGTACCGCAAAAGATAAAAGAAATTAGGATTCACAGGATTCATTGGAAGTTTCGGACGGACAAATGCCCCTTTCCCAACTTTGCTAGCTGGTTCAGTTAATATCTTTTCATTTTGGTATGAAGAGAAAGAAAAAGAGGGTTATATCCGACAACTAACTCCATTGAAATGTGAACGGTTAATAGGATTACCAGAGGGCTGGATAGCTTTAGGAGATAAGAATGAAGCGATTATGCAAGATATAAAGCGATTGGAAATGCGATCGCTGTACCATGTGCGGAATATATTAGGGCTGGTATTGCAGAAATTTTATAATAGATTAATTTCTTAGCTTGTTGGATTTTTCTCGTCTAATGTGCTTTTTTATTGGTTAAAAGTGCCGAAAGAAGAAAGGTGCATGATGTCTTTAAATGAACAAGAGGTATACGAAGAAAAGGTCATGGAATGGATTGATGGCCATTTTATAATGAATTAAATGGAGCGATCAGAGCTAATCTTGAAATGGCCAAAAATCACAGGAACTCCATAGGATATCTCTTTTAATCTAAATCTAAAGAAGAAGCAACCTACTGCCGGTGGTGTGGGATTAAATATACAGGCAGCCCACGTTGTAATATTATATGAACCCCAATGGAAGCCATCAACAGACTATTAACGGAAGAGAATATCAATGTAACTATGCTAGAGGTATTGGACTTGAAGTCTAATTTATTCGATTTATACGCCAGAGAATTTGAGATTGCTTCACTAGCATTAAATGAACATGAAGATGCCTTAGAAGGTCCGATTAAGCAAGAAGTGTTAGAAATAGAGAAAGAATGATTGGTACAGCACGCAGGTAAACGGCTCATTCAGTCACTTCTCGAAAGATGTTGAAGAAATAGTATGACAGTTGTAGATAATATTTCTGGAATTATATAATGAACTTTTTATAGGGGAGAAGTGACTTGCACTACTAACTATAGATATAATAGATTTACTGTATTGAAATGATTGGGATGAGGTAATACGAGATAGCGGTGACTATAAAGAAATTTGAAAAGAGTAAAGTTGTAGGTAATAAAAATAAGATGTGAGGGGGATTGAATGATGGAATATAATTATTCTGAAATCGAAGATGATATGGAATGTCCATGTGGTAATGGCAAGATTTATAAAAAAATGTTGCAAAAATAAAGATTTTAAATGGACCATAAATAAGGATGGTGAAATATCTCGGATTGTCAAAGTTTCAGATATAGTTATGGAAGGGCTTGAAGAAATAGCGGTGGAATTTGAGGATACATTTGGAAGAGAGTTAGGAGGTAACGATAAAATTTTCTATACTTCCATATTAAATCAATTTCGTATAGATACTCGATTTGTACATATAGGTAGAAAGGCAGGTATCGCTGAGGATAAGTTATATGCTACATATAAAACGGGGGTAATATTAACAGAGAGCAACGAAGAAAAAATGCCTGATAAAGATATTAAAGAATGGAATGATGCTGTCAAAGAATTTAATGAATTTGTTAACGGAGAAATAGGAGATGAAGAAATAAATGTTGTTCGATATGTATTACTAGTAAATGATATTTTGGAAGAATTTATTTATGATTCGCTTAATAAGCTTGAATTAGGTATATCAAAATTTATAGTTGATAATAACGACGGGTTGATAAATTATGAGGATTTTAAAGTAGATTCACAAGATAGATTTGTTGAATTCTGTTTATATAAGACAATGAAGAATCTAAATGTAATTAAAATATTAATAGAAGAATCATATGCAGAAAATATATTTGCTACTGTTAGATCAATTTATGAATCATATTTAAACCTTGCTGTTTATGCACGTAATAGTGAACTTTTTTGAAGAAAAGGTAGCACCTTTAATTGGATTAGAAATGGGTACCCATGTAAGAGGAATAACACCTAAAGGTTCTCCTTCAAAAACTAAAATTGAAGAAATAGAAACGGGTAGAAAATTTAATACTCGTATAACTGTTCAAGAACTATCTGACGAATTATTACGCTTAGGAAACCCTATTGCAAAAGATTTGCATGATTTGTTTTACGGTGACTTGTCCGGATATATACACGTTAATATCTTGGCATCAAATAAGTACTTCACACCTAATGATCCATACTATGAAATAGATGAGAGTATGATGGCGGGTTTTTTAGCTGTGTTTTTTTTCTGTTATACAAATACATGAGTTGTCAGCCTTTATTACAAACAATGAGGAATTAAGAGAGGATATGGTGAATCTAAGTAATAAAATAACTTTAAAAATGAAAGATATCCTTGTTATTTTAAAGAGTTATGAAGATAATTCTATTTTAAATATAATTGAGAAGACTTTAAATATATATCTATAAGTGTTTACGGTAGAAGAAAAACTTTATAAATCTTATTTTATGAATCAATGATAGCTTTAGATGTGAAAGGATTGCTGTTACGCATTGCTCGTTAGCTACGACAAAAGGAGATAGAAGAAAAATCCTTTGCCTCTATAGTGTTTAATAGCAATATAAAGCAGAGTGCTGAAACACTCGTCGATACATCAGATTTATTTGCCCTATTTCCAGCATAAATGGCAAGTGATAAGGTGGGGGAGGTGCATTGGTACGAGAGAAAAACGTTTTGGTTGTGATCCTACTTTAAGAAGAGAAAGATATAAAAAAAACGATTATTAGCCTTCAAACAAGTATTGGAACAAAATGAAGTGATTGATACATTTGATCGATATGTATTCGAAAGTGTTGTTGATAAGGTAATTGTAGGTGGAGTAGATGAAGATGGAACAAAGATCCTGCCATGATTACGTTTGTATATAAAACAGGTTTAAGTAATAGTCTTGATGGTGAAAAATTTAAACCTGCGCGAAGAAATTCGAAAAAAAGAAAACACAAAAACATCTAACGAATTGTATTCACATACAGTCAACGAGGATAATAAATTGTGTTCACATAGTAGCGCCGACACACGTGGAGGCTGTAGCATCAGTAGAGCGTCGATTGTAACCAAACAAAATAACTGTTATTAAGAATTATATAATGAAGGATACAAAAACTACTAAATATAAATAGCAAATCGAGTAAGGTGGAACATAAGCCTTAGCAACAGCTTGATTTGTTTAAGTAATTAATAGTAGAGTGGTCAAATGGTTCAGGGCGTTGAATTCGATTTTGTTGTAAAAAATAGTAAAGCTGCTTTGGAGGAGTATAAAGCATGACGTAGAGGTAGTGGAACAGACTGATTTCAATGTAGGTAATAACGAAGCAGTATTTAATATTTACGGTACACGCTTCCATATGCTTGATGAGAATTCGGAATATCAACTTTTTGCACCGTAAGAAGGCGTTCCACAATCATTTTGGTTTAATATTGTCGTTCCAGAATTCAAGAAATTTATACTAAAGCTCTTGCGGCTGGTGCAAAAGAAATTCAGCCTGTCACAAGAATGGAAGAAATGGGTATTTTCAATGCGATGTTTTCGGATAGTAATGGTTATGTTTGGATGTTACATGAAGTTCATCGTGAAGTATCTTTTGAAGAGCGTGTAGATATTCTAAGTAAAGATTTTGAATAAGTATTGCTTGCAGTGTCAGGGAGGTAAGTTCGGTAAAGAAAGTACTTGTTTCCATATAAAATTGATGAGGGAAGAGAATTAACTGTTAATTTAAGATAAGAAAAGGCACTTTCCAAAAGTTTTATTATATATGACTTAGGAAGTGCTCTTTTTTTAATGGCTCTACAATATATGTTGGGGTCGAGGAACAATTGAGGTAAAAAAAATACACGCAGCCTCCTTTATCCAGTATCCTTGAATTGTTGAGAAACAAGTAAAGGATAGGAGCTGCGCGTATATGAATTTTACCACGAGATTACCAGGATTAAAAGAT
>BAXO01000140.1 GCA_001310555.1 Bacillus sp. JCM 19058 | reverse complement strand
GCTGACCGTCCTCTAGATCGTCCTCCATATCCGGACGATCTTCTTCGATTATGCGGATCGCTTCAGCAATTAACGTATTAGCTGCGGCAAAATAGTTTTTTAAATCATCGACGGCATCGACAAACGATTGCCTATCCCAGTTCGAGTCCTCTGTCATTTTAATTAAACTTCTTGTTTTGGCACGCATCGTCGGACTGTTCTGTTCATTTCCGTCGTCTATTTCTCCCTGAGCTTCCTCGATTTTTTTCTTTTAGTTTCACGAAAAAGTTATCATCGATAATGAGATCCTCTAAAGCTTGACTAGCCTCACTGACTCCTTCACCTGCATTACCAAACTGTTCGCCGCCTCGAGGGTTTTCTGCCTGTTCGGCTTCACTTTTAGCTCCTGAATAATCGACCTCTTCCTTCGTTTCTTCAATCAGCTCTTTAATTTCGCCATTGAGCTCTTTTGCTTCTTCCAGCGCTTCAAGAGCATCGTTCAGATGAGTCATGACTTCGCTTCTTTTATTCTTGATGTTCTCCAGCAATTCAGCGACCTGATCCTCATATTTCTCGAGATCGTCGAGATCCTCCTCGCGCTCCTCTTCCTCATCTTCGTCCAGATCTTCTGGGTCTTTATCGAAGTCGACGATTTCCTTTCGCTTGTCAATATGTGCCAAAAGGTCATACAGGTTATTGACTGTCGGAAAGGAAGCACTTGCTGCATTTTGAATCCACGGCTTAAGATCATTATCCATTTTCTTTTTTTTGCTTCTTTTAACTCGCTCTCGACTTTATCGAGCTTTTCCTCACGATCGTCAACTTTGCCACGAACCTCTGTTGCTACCTTGGCATATGTAGACGCATCCTCCATCGTATCGGCCATTTGTAAAAAGCATCAATGATCGAAATCCCTACCTCTATCGGAGCTACGTATTTCATATCCTCAAGAATCTGATGCGTAATTGCTTCTGAATTCGCGAGCATTCTGTCGCCGTTTATATTAGTAGAAACACTATCTGAGACTGGATTAAGCAAGACAAAGTTAAAGATGTCATTATCACTTACGTCAAGGTTTTTCTCAAACGCATCCTGGAAAATCGCGTCGGCGTCACCGTCGAAACCAAATAAACCATAGCTTTTCACTCCTGAGTCGTAAGAAGACATCACCGAACGAATGGCAGCCTGAGCCGCTCGGTCGGCTTCCCTTTCAGCGGTCATAATTCGAATGTAATCAATTAATACAGCATTAAAAATGAAAAGGAGCAGAGTAATCATTATTGCATATATTGAGACTGCTCCGTTCTCATTAATGACAAATTTACGGAAGCCCCGTTTTAACCACATTTTCATACTCAAGCTCCTTTCCATTTATTTTGAGCATTTTAAATTTACACATTTATTTCTTTTTATCCTTAAACTTATTTATATAACCGGATACTCTCTCATTTACTTTTTTGGCAAAATAAACGACAAAATCGGTATTCCGGATAAATTCTGTAGGCTCGCTAGTCATTCTTGTTGCCTTTGCTCCTACACCTTGAATTCCAAGCACTTCCAGGACTGCTGAAGGTAGTCTGACAGGCTGCTCAAGGTCTACAGTAATGTAGTTTCCTGCCAAACTATTATTGTGAGTGATTGAGCCTTCTGCATTAATATGAGAAAGCAATGATTGGTCTGTTTTCTCTCCAGCGAGTCCATCACCTAAACCAGGCAAGCCGAACTTGCTCATAAAATCGTTGCCTGTCAAGCGCCAATAAAGTCCGTCTCCCCCCCGCTGGCTCGTATACAAATCAAACTCTCCCGTTTCCAAATCTCTTTGACTGTTATTCCAGTTATAAGCTATCTGGTCGGCAAGACGATTAGCCTGAAATTGTAATACAGCCTTTTGATATACGACGAGGCTGAAGAATATTAGGCACATCGTGATAATCAAAATCGTCGGAAACAGCATCGAGGCTTCAAGTGTGAATACGCCTGACTCTTCTCGTCTGAAGGACTTCCATCTGGCATGTAGTTGCTTCATACTGAAACAGCCCCTTATTATTGGGTGAATTTATTGACTTCTCTGTCGCCAAATTCAACAAGCCTTGATACCCAACCTGTAATTTGCTCCCGGAATGTCAAAGCAATAACTACGATAACTGCGATAATTAGCAGGATTTCTAATGTTTGCAGACCTTCCTCATCATTCCAAAAGTTTTTAAAGAATGAGAATACGTTACTCATTTTGGATTCCTCCTAAAATTTTTAAATTGTTTATTTACAAAATGGTTATCGCCGGGTAACCGACTATAATCATAATTGCAACAAAAATCATTATGAGTGGGAAAACAAGCTTGGACGAAGCTTCCTCGCCCTTTGTTCTTGAAATCATTTTCCTTTTCCCCCACAAATCGTGCGACAGCTCTCGCAAAGAGAGAATTAAATCCTGCCCACCCTTGCGGTAATTTAACAAAACAGTAGTCACAAAGACAGACACGTCCTGAATCCCACACTTTTTACTTAAATCGTTCATCACGGTCGGAAAAGGCTCGTTACTCGTTAATCGATTGACCATCTCTCGCAGCTCTTCATACAGCGGAGAATCCTTGTCTGTGTTAAGCTCAACACAACGAATTAACGCCTGCTGTACGGTTTCACCAGCGTTGACAAGCAAAATAATTTTGTTCACGACTTCCGGCAGTTCAAGCAGGATTTTATCCTTTCGTTCCTTTTCTTTCTTGCCAAGTTGATTGACGAGCAATAAAGGAATCATAACCGCAAAGATGGCTCCCGCGACAACGAGGACATGATCGCCCTCTGTGGCAAATCCAATCAAAAAGGTTCCTATGGAAGACAACAGAACAATCGAGATGAGCTGTGTTAAAAACATACGCGTATGCTTGAGTGCCTCTCTGCTACCGTAAAGGCTGATCATTCGCTGCTGGATAAACGACATCTGACTGTGGAAACGTTCCATCAGGCGCAATTTCGTCAGAACGTGCAGCGAAACAGGCGCCATAAACATTAATGGATACGTATCTTTAAACTCTTCAACGATGGCGTCGTATTTATTTCTTGAAGCTATCGATAATACAAAGTAAACGACGATAAGAATTCCCGTCAAGCAACCGTAAACAATCATTCGATCACACCTTAATTTTCATAATTCGTTGACTGAGCCAAAAGGCAAAGACGAGAATCGCCAGACAAAGTGTCATAATTATCGGCCCAATTACGGTATCGTATAAAGGTCCAAATAATCCCCAGCTGTATATTTGAGAAAAGCAACCATTACGACAGGCATCACTGATAAAATTCGTGACTCGAATCTTTTTTGAGCCATCATTACTTGAACCTCTTGTTGAATGTCAACCTTTTCCCCGATAACATCCGCCGTCCGCCGAATGACCTCGACAAGATTACCTCCAGTACGCTTACACGTAATAAACACGTCAGCGAAGTTCAAAATATCCTCACAATCGGAGCGGTTAGCAAAATCCTGGATCGCCCGCTCGATCGTTTCGCCGTTTTCGACCCGACGATTAATAATTTCAAATTCTTTAATGATGTATGTGTTCGGGTCCGGGTAAAGCAGCTTCAAGTCATTGACGACCTCGCGAAAGCTGTTTTCAATCGAGCGCCCTGCAGCTAGAGACGACGATAAAGACGCGATCGCTTCCTTAAATTGCAAATTGAGCTTTTCCTTACGTTTCTCAAGCAGACTCTTCCTTTGCATCGGCGGGAAGAAAGCACCTAGCCCGCCAAGGATAAATGCGGCGATGTAGCTTTCATAGAATAAGTGTCCAAGGGCAAACAAGGCGATGAAGGCAAGCACGAAATAGAAAATATATTCGCGAGTTTTCAAATGGTACTTGGAATAGTCAACCAAATGTCCTTCAACTTCCTTAACCCTTCTCTTCTCCGCTTCGAGCTTAATTTCCATCGCTCGTTTCGCAAACGAGCTTTGCGCTTTCGGCTTTTTGATTTCTCCTTTTTTTCTCTTTTCTTTTACGCCGTCTAACGACCAAAATATATGTGATGATGAGTCCGACGAGTAAAACCATCAGCAAAATATCTTCCATAATGCTTTAACCACCACCTTTCCCTTTTATACATACGCTAATCAGAATAAATACCGGCCAGCTTTAGCTTCACCTTGGACTGCAATTCGTTCCCAGTAGGCTGCAGTGTTCCGATAATTTGTCCGTTTGGCCCTTCCCCTTCCTCGACAAATTCGTAAAGAGGGTTCGTCTGTATTTCGCCATTTTCCAAGCCAATCAACTCACTAATAGCAACGATCTTCCTAGAGTGATCACGGAGGCGACTGAGGTGGACCATAATATCGATCGCCGAGGTGATTTGCTGACGGATTACTTGAACAGGTAAGCTAGCTCCGCTCAAAACCATCGTTTCCAACCTACTCAGCATATCAGTCGTCGAATTGGCGTGCCCTGTAGACAACGACCCGTCATGACCCGTGTTCATCGCCTGCAGCATATCAAGCGCCTCGGCACCCCTTACCTCACCGACAATGATTCGGTTTGGCCGCATCCGCAGTGACGTCCGAATTAATTCGCGGATCGAGATTTCGCCTCTGCCTTCAGTATTGGCATTCCGAGTTTCCAAGCTTACGAGATTCGGAACGTTACGGATTTGAAGCTCGGCTGAATCCTCAATCGTAATAATCCGTTCATGCTGCGGGATAAAGTTTGAAAGCACGTTCAGGAAGGTTGTTTTTCCTGAGCCGGTACCTCCGCCGATAAAAATATTGTACTTAGCTGTAACGAGATCTTTTAAAAAGTTGGCTGCTTCTTCGGTGATGGCCTCTTTTTCAATCAAATCTTCGATCAATAATGGCTTTTCCGGGAACTTACGAATCGTAATGACCGGACCCTTTAAGGCAATCGGTGGCAAGACAACATTGACCCTCGAGCCATCCTGCAGGCGCGCATCTACAATTGGCGACGATTCGTTAACGACCCTGTCAACCTTTGAAACAATCGCTTGAATAATATCCTCGAGCTTCTGTTCGCTTTCAAATTCGACCTTAACTTGAGAAACCTCTCCCGCTCGTTCGATAAAAATCTCCCGATGGTTATTGACCATAATTTCCGTAATCGATTTGTCGTCAATTAGCGGCTGGATGACATCATAACCTCGGAACGCATGAAATATCCGCCCGACAAGCCACTGCATTTCCGCCGATTTCAACCGGTTTTCCTGAGCGTATTCAAAAACCGCCGCTTCGACATATTCCATCAATTCTTCATTCGGAATGGAGTGCATAAGGTCCAAGGTTTCCCTTAGCTTCTGAATCAACTCCTTGACTATTTTTCATCAATCAATCCTGACACTCTCCTGGCCTTGCTCAAGTATTGTCTTAATAAAATGAATTAACTCTCTTGTATATAACGGATGAAAAATTTGGTTTCGATCAGTCACTTGATACCATTCGTTTATTTGCGGTAAATACGCACGAATCGGCAAGTTAAATTTTGCATACGCTTCTGAAAATTGTCCCGAAAAACGATTCATAACAAAAACAGTCCGCGCCTCAATTTCGTTGCCCGAATCAAATAAATCGTCGAGACCACCAAGCAGGATGCTCGTTTTTTTTGAAAGCTTTGCAAATCGTTATTTAACAGCCAAATAATTTGGTCGCTTTTTTGCAGCACCGCTTTCGTTACCGCGTGAACTAAGCTGTCCTGATCAATGATAATATAGTGATATTCCTCACTCTCTACAAGCAATTGAATGAGTTGTTCTATTTCTGCCTGAGTGACATCTGTCATTTCATCTGCCTTGGCAGCAAATCAAAATAATCAACTCTTGAAGTCGGATCGTTCTTTTTTAACTTTTCCATTTTAGCGAGTAGCTGATTAGGCTTCGCTTTTAAATAATAAAATATTTGTAAGGAAGGATTGTCCTCCTGTGACAGAAAATAGAGAGAGGTCGTATTAAGCAGCTCCAAATTTAAATAAAAGACTTTGTAATCCATTAAGGCTAGCTGTCTGCTTAAATTGACCGCGAATGTCGTTTTTCCCGTCCCCCCTGCAGGAGAATACACCGACAACACTTGTGTTTTATTCGAATGCTGCCGCCACCTTGATACGTATACTTTTCATAGTAGAGCGAAAGAATATGGGATAGCAGCTGATTTAACGGCTGATACTTAAATACATCTGTGTCAGCCTTAAGATTCGCTGCCTCCTCCTGCAAAAATAAAACGAGACCTTTATGGTCATTGATTAGTTCCTGCTCATATATATTTCGCTTAATTAATAGAATGTCAAAAGAATTCTCAGTCGCCAAATATTGAGCTAAGCTATCACTGCTTGAAAATAACTTGACCTCAAACCTAGCCTTTGACGAAGAGGACAAAATATATTCGCCAAACGATTTCAAATAGATCGAATCGTGATCCGCAATAATTAACTGGAGTTTTTTCAACCATTTCACCTACCTTCACAAATTGACATAACCGCACATTTCTTGTCACTTGCTTAAAACCGTAGTTAATTGTACTAAAGTAAAAATTAAATTTGAATAATATTTCAGAAAACAGGAAATTCGTACCAAGGATCATAAATAGAAAAAAATTTCTCTTATCGAAATACATGAGCACAAATTTCAACGTCTGCTCAAGGTTATAGGTATGTTTAGGAAAATTGAAACCTGTCTCGATTTCCCGCATTTTTACATAATTCGAGTTCAAATATTTCAAATTCAAAACAAAAACAAGGACATTTTTCCTTTTTTTATTTTTCTAACGAATCAGTAAATAAATCATCAGGATAAAAAGGGAAAATATGATGATTGCATAAGGCAACTGATCAACGAACGACCTGCTTTTCACTAGCGTTTTCCTTGAAGTATGAACCTTGCTACTTTCACGATGCGCTTCTTCCCATTGTTCCTTCGTTTTTTCTTCTAATAAAACTGTATCATCTTGTTGCTTCAGGTCATTCACCCCCTAGAATAAGCGACTATCCGTGCCAGTGGAAAGCCACAGCACCGTTTACCACAAAGATACGCGCATTTTATTCTATCATTGAAAGCATCCCGTTTCGAGTTCTCTCATTTACCCTTCGTTTTAAGAGAGACTTTCGATTCGCTACTTTTTTTAACTCAATTATGGAAATAGTTGTTTGGAAAGGGCATCGAAGGTTTCGCAGCTTCAACCTTAGCGTTTATAAAGGATGTCTACATAACAAAAGGAAAAAGCTTAAATTAATTTAACGAACCTTATCATTCATGCGAAGTTTAAAAATAGGTCCAAGAGCCTGAAGGCAGTTGAATGCTTTGGTATTTTTCGCTATTTTTCAGTAATTTCTCTTATGATAAAAGACGATTGTGGATTATTATGACTTGTGATACGATGCTTCAGAGAAAAATTTTTCCAATGGCTATCGTTAACTTAAATACC
>BAXO01000139.1 GCA_001310555.1 Bacillus sp. JCM 19058 | reverse complement strand
ATGCGAAACCTTTTGTAACGGTTTAGGTCTTTCGACTATCCGGCATTACCTTCTTGCTACTCTATCTGTCTTGCTATACAGCTATACTTCTTGAAAATGGCGGAGGAGGAGGGATTCGAACCCCCGCGCGGTTTAACCCGCCTGTCGGTTTTCAAGACCGATCCCTTCAGCCAGACTTGGGTACTCCTCCGTTTTGACGGTTATTTAATTTTAATCAATGGAGCCTAGCGGGATCGAACCGCTGACCTCCTGCGTGCAAGGCAGGCGCTCTCCCAGCTGAGCTAAGGCCCCAAGCTTGTCATAGCTCGTAACAACGACGATTATAAATATACCATAATTATTTTAAAGTGCGCAAGTCTATTTATGATTTTTTTGTTAGTGGAGATTTTTGCTCTCCCACCTTAGTGTAATGATCCGATCATTTGAAACATTGGCAGTAAGATAGCCAAAAACAATGTAAAAATAAATGCCCCTATAGTTACGAAAAAGGTTGGCTGCAGCACTGAAAGTATTTTTTGCAGTTCATGATCTAGCTCCTGATATAGCATATCGCTGTAGTGCTGTAAATCTCCCGCCAAAAATCCAGTTCTTTCTCCATTTTCGATAACGATAGCGAGCTCCGTTAAAAAAAATAAGGTCTGGCCCGAATGACATAGTTAAAGGTATCCCCTTGTTGAAGCTCGGCTTTGATTAGCTTGGATTCCTCTTGCATGAACTGGATATTTTCATGATTTTCAAATACAGTTAAGGCTTGCTGCAAAGTCATTCCGGCCTTCAGGAGTCGTCCGAATTGCAAAGAGAAATAATACGTTAAAAACTGTTTCACTAGTGTAGAACCTTCGGAATGCGTAAAATGAATGACAGCTTCCTTTGTACAGACCATTTTCGGAGCACTTGATAATAAAAGAGTGTACCGATGAAAATAAAGGTAATACATAAGAAGGCGATATAAGGGGCATTTTCAAAAAGCTTGAGGAAAAACACAGTCAACCGAGGCAGCTCGCCGTCAATCGTAGCAAAGAGTGTCTGAAAATGTGGAACGATAAACTGATTCATCATTATCAACACGAGAAAGCTCATCCATACCAGAATAATTGGATAACGCAATAACTGAGTAAACTGAGCCTTCGTTCTTTCCCTTTTTTTTCGTACAGCGCTCCTGCTATTGAAAAGCCATTCGCGAGATCTCCTTGTTCCTCATAAAAATAGATCATAGACAGAATAAGGCTTGGAAGCTCCAGTAATTGTAGCGCTTCATTGACTGGTTTTCCGCTTTCTAACTGGCTTTGTACTTGACTGATTTGTTTGGCGATCGCTTGATCGCTATGAAGCTTAATAAAGTCAAGGGCGATTTCAATTGTATATCCTTGAGATAACAGCTTCCCGATTGTGATTAGCCTTCTCGCTTTTTCCAGATGTTTCGCCCGTTTTCTCAATTTCATACTAGCTCACCTCTCAACAGCTCCTCCATACTGACATATCCGAGCGCCCATGCCATTCTCCCTTCATGATGCAAAGTTCGATACAACGGTTCAGTACCAGTCAAAATTGTTTGTCTAAGCGAATGTCCTTCTAGACATTCAAATAATGCCTTTCTTCCGCCAACGCACTGCTGCTGGCAGCTCTGTCTGCATGCCCCCTCGCCGCACGAAGTTAAAAGTAACCTCTGTGAAAATATCACACGACTTACTTCTGCGACTTCAATGGGAGACAAGCCAAAGTCACGGAGTCGTAAAACCGCTGAATAACAATCGTTCGTATGCAAGCTCGCCAAAACTAAGTGCCTGTTAATGCCGCCCGTAAGGCAAGCTCTGCCGTCGTTTTGTCACGAATCTCACCGATCATAATAATGTCAGGATCGTGACGCAAAATGGCTCTCAATGCCGCGTCAAAAGTAATGCCCGCTTTTTCATTCACTTGTATTTGGACAAGCGGCTCAATCGGTCGCTCGACCGGGTCCTCTATCGTAATAATTGTTTTACTATTTTTTTTGGAGAATATACTCGAGTATTGCATAAAGTGTCGTTGTCTTTCCGGAGTTCGTTGGCCCAGTAACTAGACAAAGGCCTTGAGTAAAAGAAGAGGTTTGCTGGAGTTTGGTGTAAAATGACGGAAGCAAGGGGATTTCTGCTAATGTAATAAGTCGAGCCTGCGGAAGAATTCGAATCGCTAAACTTTCGTATCGAAGGGAAGGTAATGTGGAGAGGCGAAGGGAGTATGATTCGTTCAGGCAGTGAACTGTAAATGCAGCACTTTGGGGTTTTCTACGCTCACCGATATCCATGCCCGATTTATACTTAAAATGACTAATTAGGCGCTCTGCTATTGGCTTGGAAATCGTAAGCTGATTGGCAATCCTTCCGTTTATCCTGTGGCGTAAGAGAAAATGCTTTGAAAGAGGAATAAAATGAAGGTCTGTTGCGCTTGCGCGAATGGCCTCTTCGATTAGCTCATTGCTTTTTAATTCGATTTGTGACAAACGCTGTCTCACCCTTTCTGTATTTTGAATTGTTTCGTCATTACATTTCGACAAAAAAATCGAAAAATCCTTTTTTATTTGCATAATTCATCCAACTCAGGTTACAATAGATTTTGTAACTTATTGGGCTATAGCCAAGCGGTAAGGCAACGGACTTTGACTCCGTCATGCGTTGGTTCGAATCCAGCTAGCCCAGTTTTCAGAGCACG
The DNA here is from genome assembly GCA_001310555.1 of Bacillus sp. JCM 19058. The sequence goes on along the minus strand of BAXO01000139.1, from coordinate 4,761 downwards.
GATGGATGTTAAACACATTCATTCGTGTTTTTCTATGCGAATGACCGTCAGTGTCTGCTAAAATGAAGCTAGGAATGGCTTTATTCGAGCAATGATAGCCTCCTGTCATTACTTAGGGTCATGTCCAATGACTAGACAGGCTTTACCCTTACTCGAACATTTTGTAAAGGCACTCTCAAAAGCTGTAAGCATACTTCAATTCTACTAAACACAAAGGGGTTATAAACATGAAGACAGCCCTCCATTTCGAAACTGTCGTACACGTGCCGTCAGCTAATAGAGCAGAATGGCAACGCTTATATATGGCTTGCCTCCGACAAGAGTTGACCTGCCTCCATTGCGGAGATCCAGTTAAAATGCAGCTTAGTATCGAGCAACCTCCCTTCTTCTACCATCCTTTTACAGCAATTGAATGTGAAAATAAAGATCGCGAATTGAATAGTGGTAAACAAGTCTCAAGCAGCTCAGTTTCTGTTAATGGATTTCAGCTTCCTCAACGCCGCTCCATTCATTCAAAGAAGACAGGTCGGCAGAATGGAAGGAACCGGAGTCCTTACCCTCCGTCCCGTCGTTTCGCTCTCCCTCCTCACTTAATTTTGAAGGAGATACCGGCTACCTAACACGTTTAAAGCAAAGCGGGATGACCTTGGATGAGCAGCAGTGGCAAGCAGTAATAACTACCGAGGGGCCAATACTGATCCTTGCTGGAGCGGGCAGTGGAAAAACGCGTGTTTTAACGGCGCGGGCTGCTATATGCTAACGGAAAAAGGAATTTCAGAAAAAGAAATGATTTTGGTTACGTTTACGGCTAAAGCAGCTAAAGAAATGAAAGAGCGCATGCGCTTGTTTCCAGGGCTTTCCCCCTCAATTTTGAGCAGCTTAGTCATCGGCACTTTTCACAGCATCTTTTATAAAATTCTATTGCATCACGAGCCAGAAAAATGGCGAAAAGATAAGCTATTAACATCAGATTGGCAGAGACAGCGTATGCTTGTAGAAGCAGGCAGAGAAATCGATTTGGACGAAAAAGATTTCGCCTACGATCAAGCGCTTCAGCAAATAAGTTGGTGGAAAAATCATTTAATTCGACCGCAAGCGGTTCAACCGAAAGATTTATTCGAAAAGCATGCAGCTTATTTATATCAGCGGTATGAGCAAATGCGTTCGACTAAACAAAGCTTTGACTTTGATGATATGTTGATTGGCTGCTATCATTTTTTTTCTTAGACAACCCATCATTACTCAAGCGCTATCAGCAACGGTTTTCTTATATATCAGTTGAAGAATACCAAGACGTTAATAAAGTACAAGTTGAATTAATTTCTCTTCTGGCAGAAAACTCTCGAAACCTTTGTGTCGTTGGCGACGATGATCAATCGATTTATTCATTTAGAGGGAGTGATCCGACTTATATTCTTTCGTTTACTAGTACCTACCCAGAAGCGAAAAAGATTATTTTAACACGAAATTATCGCTCTAATCATCCAATCATTACTGCTGCTAATAATGTGATTGCGACGAATCGTACTCGTTTCCATAAACAGCTAGTTGCTCAGAAAACAGCCGCGAATCGTCCGTTTCTTTTCTTTCCATATGATGAGGAGGAGGAAGCGACTATGATTGTCACTGACATAAAAACGCGAATCGAGGCCGGAGCTTCTCCACAACAGTTTGCCATCCTGTATCGAACGAATACGAATGCACGCGCTTTATTTGAACGATTTGTCGCATCTTGCCTTCCTTTTTCCTTCGCATTTGAAGGAGAATCGTTTTATCGGAGAAAGCTAGTTCGAAAAACGCTCGCTTACTTACGACTCGCTCTTGCCCCAGATGATGTAAGAGCACTAGAGGAATTGCTCAGCGTCCTGTATTTAAAAAGGGAGACGATGCACGAAGTGAAACAACTTAGTATTTTAAACGACTGCAGCCTCGTTGAGGCACTTCCTCATCTAAATGGTTGAAGCCATTCCAGACGAGTAAGTTAGGCAGGCTCTCAGCCCAATTAAAGAAACTACGTCGGTTTGCTCCAGAGGAGGCCATCACTTTTATTGAAAAAGAGATGGGATTACAGGATTATATAAAAAAGCAAGGGAATGAGGGAAATAAGCTGGAACGCAGTTCCGATGACGTACGTGATTTAAAGATCGCAGCCAGAGGCATATGTCAATTGAAGGTTTTATCGAACATACCCATCATATGGTGGCCAAACACGACGAAACAAAAAAAAGCACCCGTCAACGAGAACTCGATCCAACTAATGACGATTCATCGTGCTAAAGGGTTAGAATTTGATGCGGTCTACATTGCTGGTGCAGTTGAAGGAAACTTGCCGCATGATTATGCGCTTGATGCTTGGCGTAAAGGAGATGACAAGCCGATAGAAGAGGAACGACGACTCATGTATGTTGCGATGACCCGGGCCAGAAAATCTCTTGCCATTTCCGTGCCTATGATGAGAAGAGACAAGCGTGCTCAACGCTCTCGATTCGTAAGAGAATGGAATCGAACACCAATAGTACAATCTTAGCTCGTTTGGGAGGAAAAAATGAACGCCACAATACAAAAAACAGAGCAATGGGTGAAGAAACAACTGCTTAATGAATCCACAGGACACGATTGGTATCATATTGACCGCGTTACGAAGCTTGCAAATCATATAGCACAAGCAGAAAACGGCGATCGGTTTATTGTTACAATGGCAGCGTTACTCCACGATCTCGCTGATGATAAAGTTGTCGAAGATGAGGAGCAGGGAATTAGTAAAATTAAGGATTGGCTTTCCATCAACCGTGTCGAGCAGATGAAAATTGAACATATTCTTGACATTATTCAAACGATTTCATTTAAAGGAGGACTCGGTAAGCCCGTTCGCTCGCTAGAAGGAAAGATTGTCCAAGACGCGGACCGCCTTGATGCACTCGGGGCAATCGGGATTGCCAGAACATTTGTGTACGCCGGCAGTAAAGGCTCGCCGATGTATGATCCAACACTTAACGTTCGTGAAAACATGACACTCGAACAATACCGCCATGGCAAGTCTTCAGCGATCCATCACTTTTACGAAAAACTGTTAAAGTTAAAAGACCAAATGAATACAGTAACCGGAAAAAAAGCTTGCCGAAAAAAGGCATAAATTTATGGAGGAATTTTTGGAGAATTTTTATCATGAATGGAATCCAAGCACGGCCGAAGATGAAGGTTGAACAGCTATAGAGGGGGACAAGCCCCCTCTTCGATATCTACCTAAACAACAATCCGTAAGCCATTTAATGCTCTAGATAAGACGGAAACAGAGCCTAAATTTAAAATTGAACCTAGCTGGACAGTAACAACATAGTTTGTATTTCCTGCAGTTGGGGCAGTATCAATATATGTGAGTGCTGCTAAAAAATTCAGCGTCCCTAGTATTGCTGCCGTGCTAGTAATATTTTGCGTTGCTAAAATCGTCCCTGCTACTCCTCCCCTACGAAGCCGTACTGTTAATGAAACATTTACACTTAATGTCGTGACCGCCTGAATACTCATCGTTGTATCAAGCTTCACGGATTGATTGGCAACCAACGGAATATTTGTCGATAAAGCTACTTGTTCCGTCGTATTTAACGCTAGCGAGAGTGGTGTGGAACTTTGAGTAAAGAATAGACTCGCTACTACTCCGGTTCCGGTTGGCCCCCGAGGTCCCGTAATACCTCGAATCCCCTGAATTCCTTGCCCCCCCTGTGGACCTGTAGCTCCGGTTGTCCCTGCTGAACCGGGGACTCCGGTTGCTCCTGGTGAACCAGTGACTCCAGACGGGCCTGTTGGACCTGTCATTCCGGGGACTCCAGTTGGGCCTGTAGCTCCAGTGATTCCTGTTGAGCCCGTCACCCTGTGACCCCAGTGGGACCCGTGGCTCCGGTATTCCCAATGACCCCGGACGGACCAGTGATCCCAGTGACTCCAATTGGACCCGTGATCCCCGTAGAGCCTGTTACACCCGCGGACCCGTGGTTCCAGTGACTCCGGGCGAGCCAGTCGAGCCGGTGGCTCCGGTCAGGCCAGTAGCCCCTGTTGCTCCTGTTACTCCGGTTGGACCCGTCACTCCGATTGGCCCCGTGATCCCCGTAGAGCCTGTTACACCCGTGGGTCCAGCGACCCCTGGCGATCCTGTCGGACCTAATGCTCCGGTCACTCCGACTGGCCCTGTGGTCCTGTTACTCCGATGGGCCCTGTTGTTCCAGTGATCCCAGTAATTCCGGTGGCTCCGATTGGGCCTGTGATTCCTGTCGAGCCCGTGGCTCCGGTAGCTCCAGACGGGCCGGTCACTCCGGTTGATCCCATGGATCCAGTGATCCCGGTCACTCCGGTTATTCCGATGGCCCCCGTCGGGCCGGGCAGGCCTGTGGCTCCTGTTACTCCGGTTGGCCCTGTTGTTCCAGTGACTCCCGTGACTCCCGGTGGTCCTGTCACACCTGTAGCTCCTGTTATTCCGATGGCTCCCGTCGGACCAGGCAGGCCTGTTGGACCTGTGGTTCCGGTCATTCCAGGTGGGCCAGTAGCCCCGATTAGACCTGTGGCTCCAGTAGCACCAGTGACTCCATCTGATCCAGTCACCCCGGTTGGACCTGTCACTCCGACTGGCCCCGTGGTCCTGTCGCTCCCGTGACTCCTGCGGCTCCGGCTGAGCCGGTGACCCAGTGGCTCCAGTAGCACCAGTGATTCCTGGTGAGCCCGTCACTCCGGTCGGCCCCATCATCCCGGATGATCCTGTAGGTCCTGTTG
>BAXO01000138.1 GCA_001310555.1 Bacillus sp. JCM 19058 | reverse complement strand
CCGGGAGTAACCGGAGCGACCGGAGTAGCAGGAGTGACTGGAGCCACAGGAGCGCCGGGAGTGACTGGAGCGACTGGAGTGACGGGTCCAACAGGTCCGACAGGTCCAACACAGAACTCAATGTTTGCCGGTAATACTGTAGGAACAACTATTAATGTTGCTTTAGGGGGAGCGACAAATGTACCGTTGCCAAGTAACCAAAATTTAGATGATTTCACAGTAGATGGAACAAATGCTATTTTTACAGTCCCAGAAACTGGACGCTACTATATCACTTACCAAATTAACACTACGGCTGCACTTGGTATAGGTGCCGGCTCGAGACTACTTTTGAATGGAGCGACTGTTATCCCTAGCTCGGTGTTCAGCCCATTAGTGACTACATCGAACTTTAATAATGATGTTATCGTTAATTTGACAGCAGGAGACACGATCTCCCTTCAACTATTCAGCAGCATTTTATTAGTAGCGACATTGTTATCTACAGCCGGTTCAACAGGTGCAGCACTCTCGATTATTCGCCTTGAGTAGCTCAGCATCATTGTATGAAAGCAAAAAGGAAGGCTGAAAATTTTTCAGCCTTCCTTTACATTGATATTCAGGTATCTTAACTATTTCCATTGAATCCTCCTGTACAAAATTTGCCCCATTTAAGGTCACAACTAAATACATTTATTTGTGTTAGTGCCGAGTCAATAATAGACGGCCTATCCGTATGACTTTACATACGATTTAATAAAAGAAGCGACCTGTTCAGCATTGACCAAATCATGACATGGAAGTGTCAGTGTATGCTTCTGCAAGTACTGAGAATTCGGCTTAGTTTGCCCGTACTTTTTCCTGTAATAGCTTGTGCCGCTTAAACAGTAGGTGCCGAATGTAGACTCCACTTTATTGTCGCGTAAATATGCGATTAAATGTTCCTGCTTGATCGTTTCTGGAATTTTAAAAACAACTGACTGGACATTGTGGAGTATGTGCGTTCCTGTTTTTTTGTTCGATAAAATTTAAAGGGGTTAACAAATCTTTATAGTTTTCCTTTAACGTATTTCTTCTTTTTACAATCGAATCAACTTTTCAAGCTGTTTAAGTCCCATAAGACACTGGATGTCAGGTAAGCGATAGTTATAGCCGTAATCGACAAAATCCATTTGTTCATTTGCATAAACTGCACCATGATTAAGTTTCATTTTAAGCCAATCTTGCCAATCGTCAAAGTCTGTTGTAATTGCCCCTCCTTCTCCAGTCGTTAAAAGCTTTCTGGGATGGAAGCTAAAACAGGTTAGATCAGCGATTTTTCCTGAATGGACACCGTTTTCCCTACTGCCAAGTGCACAGGCTGCATCATCAATTAAAGGCAGCTGATACTGATGACAAATTTGTTTAATGTTAGTAATGCCTGCTGGATTACCAAGTGCATCAACAAAAATAACCGCTTTCGTGTTTGGTGTTACTTGTTTTTCCAATTCCTCCGGCAGCATGTTAAATGTTTCTAAATCAACATCGGCAAAGATCGGTTTAGCTCCAACATCTTCCACGACATTGACTGTGGCTGGAAACGAAAAGTCAGAAAGAATCACCTCATCACCAGGTTGGATATTCAATAATCGAAGACAAGTGGATAAAGCGGTTGTTGCTGATGTGGTTAAATAGCCATGCTTCGCACCAACGTAATGCTTGAGTTTTTCGGTAAACTGCTGAACGAAAGGTCCTTTCGTAAGCATTCCTGAAGAAAAAAATTTGTTCCAGCTCCGGCTGTATTTCATCAAGGGTAATGTATGGTTTAATTAATCGAATCATCCTTTTCTCCTTTCTGCTCTCCTTGCTCGAGTCTTCGATCTTTAATGACTTTGGCGGGGACGCCGACAGCTACACTATAAGGTGGGATCGGTTTATTAACGACAGCGTTTGCTCCAATTTTAGAATGGGCTCCTACCGTCACTCCACCAAGTATTACCGCTCCAATGCCAATGTTACAGTTTTTTTCAATTTTAATTGGTGAAGACTCGAGAGGTGAAAAGAGGATGGCATCATTAGCATCATTCGGATCGATGTGGGCAGAGGCAAGAATGCGGACAGATGGGCCGATTCCAGACAGTTCTCCGATGCTTACCCCACCTGCACCATGAATGAAACACTGTTGGCCAATCCAACTATTCGAACCAATCTGCAATATATCCTTGTAGTAACCTTTTAAAATTGTGTCGTGTCCAATATAAACATTATCGCCAATGTAAATATTCTCTGGATGAAAAATTCGAACACCGTCTTCAATCACAACATTTTCGCCGCAGCTCCCGAGTTTTTCATACGCAAATTGACCACTACCTTCTTTTTTTCCATGCTTTCAAAATGCTTCCCTCCGTTTTATTTTCCTTTTGACTGAATACTTGCAGCTGTGAGACGAATTCCTTCCTCAAGGTCTACTTTTGCTTCAAAACCGAGAAGCTTTCTTGCTTTTATAACTTGAGGAATGCGAAGTTCGATATCGGCTGACGTTCGTTCGACATATTGAATACTTGATTGAGAGTTGAGTACACGGATGATTGTACTGGCTAAACCATAAATCGTGATAATCGTCCGTTCGTTCCCGATATTAAAGGACTCTCCTATCGCTTGTTCTGCAGTTAGGCAGCGGAGTATACCGTCGACCATATCATCTACGTAGCACCAGGCACGGATTTGTGTACCATCTCCATGGATTGTAATCGGTTCATCATGCAATGCTTTTTGGACCATAGTTTTAATGGCTCCCTCACCGACTTGTTCTGGTCCATAAACGTTAAATGGGCGAACGGTGACAGTTGGTAAACGATGCTGCTTAAAATAGGCATAGGCCAGATGTTCTTCAGCTAGTTTACTGACAGCATAGGTCCAGCGTGCCTCTCCGACGGCACCAAGGATAGTATGACTCGTTTCTGTTGAGCGGAAAGCTACCTGGCCGAAAACCTCGCTCGTACTAAAACAGACAACTCGCTTACAATCGGGCAGGGAGGAGGCGGCTTCAAGAACGTTGGCGGAGCCAATCATATTGACATGCATCGTTTTCACTGGATTTTGAATGACAGTATCGATGCCGGCGATTCCAGCAGCATGAACGATGTAATTGGCTCCTTTCATTGCTTTTTTTAATGCGTGCAGGTCAAGAATATCCCCGGTTATCGTTTGTAAATTCCGATGATTACGATAGTCCTTAAAACGCAAAGCATTACGAGAGAAATTATCAAATACCGTTACCTGATTGCGGTCGATTAGCCGTTCAATGAGAGAGGAGCCTATGAAACCGGCCCCCCCTGTTATGAAAATATGCTGATTGCTTAATTGAGAGGGTGTTACATCACTCATTAGTTAGTCACCTGCTTCTTCGATATTTAGCTTGGCTTCACTATTTTATGAGAGCAATACGCTTAGAGGAACCGGAAGTGAGCCTATATTTAGCCTGAATCGATAATAGTACGATAAATTTCAAGCAGCTGCTGACTATTTTTAATATAGTCATGCTGAGCCTTTACGTATGCTCTGGATTTCATGCCGAGCTCAGCAAAACAATCCTGATTTTGCAGGAGAAACCGAACTTTTTCTGTCAATGTATCTGGATTGGCAGAGACGAGTGGTAACGTTTTCGGATAGTGAGCGGCCATGTAATCACTGATATAACAAATGACTGGCTTCCCCATCGCCATCGCTTCGACAGCGAATAAGCCATAACTGCCTATATGAAGCTGATCGATAATCAAGTCTGCTTGTTCGTAAATCTTCTTTGCTTCTGAATGGGACATGTTTTGGACTAATCGAAAGTCAAATTGAAATTCGCTTTGCAATTTATCGATTGCTCGCAGTACATGAGCGGTCCCTTTAATTTCTGGATTGGTAGGCGCGTGAACGATAAGCGGCTTTTCATTTTGTTTGGAAATATTAGCCGTATATGAGGATAAATCAATCATTGTTGGAACGAAATAAATCGTCTCATAATAGTTTTTTACGTAATGAAAAATTTCATGATCGGGGGAAATGCAGTATTTAATATCGCTTGCAAGAAGCTCTAGTTTTTGCTCAATCGAAGCTTCATTAGTTAGCTTTGCTTTAGCGTATGGATTAATCTGTAAAGCTTTTGTCAATGAACGTACATCGCTACCCCAATGGTGCATAATCATTGGTTTATTTTCTGATGACAGCAGTTTTAGATCGGAGTGATCGAGTAAAAGGCTCGTGGAAAAATGAAAATGAAAAAGGTCATATTCGGGAAATAAACGATTTTGGATAAAATGTAGAGCTTCTTCGCGGTTTGCAGGATGTTTCCAGCCCTTTAACTCATATTCGGATTGATAATTAAGGTAACTAGGGTAATAGTTAATTATTTTTGAAATTGTCCCGGACTCTTCCAGCCCTTTCGATAACGTGTGCATTTGGTTCGCAATTTCCATTGTCCCCTGCAGCACTTTCAAAGGGGATTCTCTCGCATAAGTTATATTCTTCATTCATTGCTACCTCCTTTACAAGTTTTTTTCATTTTGTTCTATCGTATGAAAAGTTTATGTAAAGGATATAGGCAAAGGAAGTGATGATAAAGGCACAATCCTTGTGAGGGTTTTTAACATACGGTAATAGAAGGATAACGTGTTGAAGAAAAAGGAGTGAATATATTTTGGTTTCGATTAGCCTATGTATGATCGTCAAAAATGAAGAAGAAGTACTGGCAAGATGTCTCGATACGGTAAAAGATATAGTAGATGAAATTAATATTGTTGATACAGGTTCGACGGATAGTACAGTTGAAATTGCTAAGAGATATACCGACCGAGTATTTTTCTTTGAATGGACCGGAAATTTTGCTGCTGCAAGAAATGAATCGTTCAGGCACGCGACAAAGGAGTATATTCTGTATCTTGATGCAGATGATGTCTTGCTGGAAGCAGATCAGGAGAAGTTGAAAAAGCTGAAAGAAACTTTGGATCCGAATGTCGATTCTGTCTCTATGTATTATGACGCCGGCACAGATAACTATGGAAATGTTACATTGCGTTATCGTCGCAACCGTTTAGTAAAAAGAGAGAAAAACTTTAAATGGGCAGGAGATTGCCACCAGTACTTGAATGTATTCGGTCACATTATTAATTCTGATATTTCCGTGACTCATAAAAAAAATTCGTCATTCGGTCGGAAGAAACCTCTCGATCTATCAAAAGAAAATAGACAGAGGAGATGTGTTTTCTCCCCGAGATCACTTTTATTATGGGAATGAGCTGAGAGAGAACAACCATCCTGAAAAGGCAATCGAATCGTATAACAAAAATATAGAAATGAAGGAGGGCTGGATTGAAGATAAGTTTTATGCATGTATTAACAAAGCGGATTGTTATCGAATCTTGAACGATTCAGAAAATGAATTAAAATCGCTGTTTCAATCCCTCGAATTTTCCAAATCACCTCGCCCAGAGTGCTGTAGCCGAATTGGTTACAATTTCCATCGTAAACGTGAGTTCAGCCACGCGGTTTTTTGGTATGACCTCGCGACTCAGTTAAAGCCTGACCCAAATCAGTGGAGTTTCAGTTATCCAGCTTATTCCACCTGGTATCCTCATTTACAAATGTGTGTCTGCTACTACAATTTAGGGAATATGCAAAAGGCTTATGAGCATAACGAAAAAGCGAGAAAATACCGACCGGAAGATCAGGCAATCCTGACAAATAAAAGCCTTCTCGAGAAAAGGCTAGGGCTTGAGCCAGCGAAGAAGGAAGAATAACAAGTTCGTCTTGTCATAAGGGGGTGAAAGCCATTTCGGTTCGAAATATTTTAGTAAACCCCGGATTTGAAACGGGAGCTTTTTACCCATGGAGCTCTTTTCATTCGGCTATCACAGCACAATTTAGCCATACGGGCTTTTTTAGTGCAAGGCTAGAAGGTGAAGGAGTAAATTCATATATTTTTCAAATTATTCCTATAAAGGAAAAGGTGAACTACGATTTTCTTGCTTCTCTTGCAAAAATCGGACCGTTACCGTCTCCACCTGTAACCCTTGCAATAAATTATTATGATAACTTTTTTTTCCTTTTTAGGATATGGGTTAATAACGACTATAGCAGCCAATCGCCTTCCAAACGTCGAAGAAGGTGATTGGCTAGAAGTCTATCAAACAACAAATCCGCCCCCTTCGGGGGCGACACAGGCGCTCATCTTAGTGAATGCTTTACCCTCAAAAAAAATACAGTGAGTGTTGTTGTTGATGATGTTGCAGTATTAGAAGAAGAGTCAATCCGAGGTCCAACGGGACCCACTGGAGCACCCGGGTCAATCGGAACAACAGGGACAACCGGAGCTACGGGTCCGGCAGGGGTGACTGGCTCACCAGGAAGTACTGGGGCTATCGGAGCCACGGGAACAACTGGGGGTACGGGTCCAACTGGAATTACGGGACCGCCTGGAGTCACTGGAACGACTGGGTCCCCGGGTTCAACAGGAATAACAGGAGCTACAGGGGTGACGGGGTCTATAGGTCCGACAGGGGCCACCGGACTCACTGGGGCTACAGGTGTGACAGGAGCCACTGGAGCCACCGGGGCCACAGGTCCAACAGGCCTGCCTGGCCCGACGGGAGCCATTGGAATAACAGGAGTGACCGGTCCGACCGGAGTTACTGGAGCAACTGGAATCACTGGAGCTACAGGTGTGACAGGTGCCACAGGCTCAACTGGAATCACCGGGATCACTGGAACAACGGGGCCGACAGGGGTGGCCGGACCAGTTGGCGTCACTGGGGCTACCGGAGCTACGGGCTCGACAGGAATCGCAGGCTCACCCGGTGCTACAGGCCCAACAGGAGCAACCGGACCAATCGGAGTTACCGGCCCGACTGGATCGCCCGGGGTCACTGGACCACAGGGGAAACGGGATCAACGGGAGTAACAGGAGCTACAGGGCAACGGGAGTTACTGGAGCAACGGGAAGCACAGGAGCAACCGGAGTGATGGGACCTTCAGGAGTCACCGGTCCGATTGGAGTTACTGGGTCAACCGGAGTAACGGGATCCACGGGAGTAACAGGCTCTACGGGCATCGGGTGTTACGGGATCGATTGGGGTGACGGGTCCAACAGGAATGACGGGCCCGCCTGGAGTCACGGGAGCGACAGGACCACAGGGCCAGTCGGAGTGACAGGTCCAACCGGAGTGACCGGACCGACCGGAGTGACGGGCTCACCAGGAGTCACTGGTGCTACTGGAGCCACAGGTCTAATCGGGGTTACCGGCCAACTGGTGTCCCTGGATCCACTGGAGCCACAGGTCCAACAGGCCTGCCTGGCCCGACGGGAGCCATTGGAATAACAGGAGTGACCGGATCGACCGGAGTTACTGGAGCCACGGGAAGCACAGGTGCAACCGGGGTTAGCGGAGTGACCGGTCCGCGCGGAGTAACCGGGTTAACTGGGGTGACGGGGTCTATAGGTCCCACAGGAGCCACCGGGGCCACCGGCTCAACCGGAGCCGCAGGAGTAACGGGATCGACCGGCCCTACTGGGCCAGTCGGAGTGACTGGTCCGACCGGCT
>BAXO01000137.1 GCA_001310555.1 Bacillus sp. JCM 19058 | reverse complement strand
CCATTGCCGAGGTAGTCATTTTTCGACAATTCGCTTTTAAGCTTGTCCAGTTCCAGGCAACCACAAAAAAAATTTTTAGGTTGTGTATAAGTTACTGACAAACACGATTCTTTCAAGGGGGCAACAAAAAGTGAAAGATTGGAAGCTTTATTCGTTTTACGGCATAACTGACTCAAGGGTGAGGCCCAGATGGAAGGGGATGAAAAGATGAGACGAAACAAAAACGCACTTTTTTTTATTTTTACTTTTGGCTTGTATAGGAATATTGATCTCGTGTAATAACGAGGACAGCGCCGGTTCACCGGAAGAAACAAATACAGACAATGAAACAGAAGAAGCTGAGCAGAAGGAGCCGATTACGTTAAAGATTGGCGTCCATTTTGATGATACGATGTTCAACGAACGGTTTAAGGAGCCGATTGAAGAGAATTTCCCTCATATTACAGTTGAACATGTTCCTATCTTTACTTATGGCCGAGGGGATTTGGAAGAACTGTTTTTTAGCGGTGAGACGGCGGATTTCTTTTTTACTATTTCACAAGAGGATATGGAATACTTTGAGCTCGATTCTGATTTGAGTGAGTTGATCGAAGAGCACGATTATGACACGAGCCACTTAAATCAAAATTTGCTCGACACAATTCGGGCGCGTGACAGCGAAGGAAGACTCACAGCATGGCCATACGAAGATACGTACTACGTCCTCGCATACAACAAAGAAATCTTTGATATGTTCGGAGAAAATTATCCATCAGACGATATGACTTGGGAAGAAACGATTGAATTAGCGACGCGACTCACTCAGGAGAGGAACGGTGTTAAGTACAGAGGGCTGGACTTTGCGGATAACGACTTGTTGACCCAGTTCTCCATTAACGCTACTGATCCTGAAACGGGAGAGGTTCTTATTTTAGAGAAGCCGGAGTTTTCTCAATACGTAGACTTGTTTGACCGCATCTTTAATATTCCAGGAATTTACGACGATGGCAATCTATTTCACGGGGATGGTTTTTCCAATGATCATACAACGGCAATGCTTGTTGTCAATGCGCAGGCATTAAACTGGTGGAAAGACAATGAAGGACTTAACTTTGACGTTGCTACAGTCCCAACGTGGTCGAGCCACCCGAATATCGCACCGAGAGGTTTCCTGCAAACGCTGACGTTGAATCCGATGAGTGAACATAAGGATGAGGTATTCGAAGTATTCACGTATTTCGCATCGGATGACTATCAGAAATGGATGTCACGAAACGGTATCGGTATTGTCTCTAATCAGAAGGAAATTCTCGATGAGTTTTATCAGGATTATGAAAATACTCATGACATGAACGTTTCGTCTATATTTAACAATGAAGCGGCTCCACCGCCAGAGCGTATTAGCTTATGGGATAAATATGTCGATATCAACTTACAGGATTTTTATGAATCGACGATGGATCCGAACGAGTTTCTGCGTGTCAGTAAGGAAGAGGCAGAAGCAGAGATTAAAGAGGCGAAAGAAATGGAGTAGGAAGCTCACTTCGTTTAGTGTCATGAACGTCATCAAACGATTATTAATGCTAGCCGGCGACCGTACGCCGATGTAAAGAAAGGCTCAACTCATTACGTCTAAACGCTCATTCTATTATCCGTATTGACTAATCTTTTAAGTATGACGCATGAAAATCAAGAATATATATTGATATATGATGTAATCAGCACAAGAGGGAAGTCCAGTTCTCTAAAAGACTAAGCATATAGTCTCAAAGAAGAGGGAGGGTATAAAGGTTATGAAACGAAGTGCTTTTGTTTCTGTGGTGGTTATTTGCTTAGGGATATTGCTAGTCGCGTGCTCTAGCGAAGAAAACGATAATTTGTCAGAGCAGGCAACGGGTACGGGGGAAGATGAGACAACTGAGCAAGGGCAAGAAGGGGAGGAAAAAGAGCCAGTAACGTTAAGTGTGCTCGTTCATTGGGATGAGGAAATGTTTAATGAGCGGTTTAAGCATCCGGTTGAAGAAGCTCTACCTCACATTACGTTAGAGCAAGTGAGAGCAGGTTCGGGCAGAGAGGCATTGGAAGAAACGTTTGCTAACGGGTATTCACCAGACATCTTCTTTGAGATTTCTCAAGAGAATTTAGAGTACTTTGAGCTCGATTACGATTTAGACGAATTAGTAGAGAAGCACAACTACGATTTGAGTCACATTAACCCGATATTCCTGGAGTCCATTCGGTCAAAAGATAAGGAGAAACGTCTTTTAGGTTTACCGTATGAGATTATTTATTACGTTCTGTTTTATAACAAGGACATCTTCGACTTATTCGGCCAGCCATACCCTACGGATGACATGACCTGGGATGACGCCATTGAATTGGCTGGAAAAGTGACCGGTGAGCGAGATGGTGTTAGCTATCGAGGGTTGGACTTAGGCAATGCTGAGGCTCCACTTATGCAGCTGGCCGTCAACAAATCCGATCCAGAAACAGGCGAGATTTTATTAGATCAGCCCGAATTCACGCGCTATTTTGAACTGTTGGATCGGATCGCTAGCATCCCTGGAAACTACGGCGAGGACTTTTTCAATGGTGGGCGGTTTGCCGATGACAATACGACTGCGATGCTCGTTAACTTTGTTCAAGGGTTGAATTGGTGGCAAAATAATGAAGGGCTTAATGACGCAGTCGCTCCGCTTCCTGTTTGGGCAGACGGTCCTGAAGTGAGCCATCGGGTAGACGGTGGCATCATTCCTTTGAGCATTAGTCCGCATAGTGAGTATAAGGACGCGGCATTTGACGTGCTCACATATTTTACGGAAAATGAATATCAATCATGGGCGTCACGCAACGGTATCGGCCCTTCAAGCAGTAACGAAGAAGTTCTAGATGAATTTTTCCAGGATTATGAAAGCACACACGATAAAAATGTGTCCTCGATCTTCAAGTATCCGCCAGCCTCGCCACCGGATCACATCAGTACTTGGGATTCTTATGTCGATCTAAGGGTTGCTGATTACTTGGAATCGGGAATGGATCGTAATGAATGGCTTCGAGTGATTGCGGAGGAGGCAGCAACTACCGTCCAAGAGGCGATGCAAAACGAATAGTTGTGCCAGTCTAGTCATAATCAGAATGTGAGCAGGAAAAGCGTTATTTGCGTCAATGATATATGGGATTGATTGAATAATATATGTCATTATGAATAGAGCTTCCTCCTAAAAGTAATTTTGTGCTTACGGGCATCATTATCTTTCTGAGGAGCTCTCTTTTTATCTTTCTGGGGAATTACAATGAACCGACGTGCAGCTGCGCCGCACATTTTGGCGGCTCACTTTCGAATATGGACGACCTGTTTTTCTACCGGACTTTGATTGGAGATTTGAGACGCGCAACAGATAAACCGTCCGCCGGAGTCCCGCTGCTCTCAGCATACTGAAACGAGTTACTTTTTGCTTACGATTTATTTTTTTTGAAAGAGCCTTCTTTCTTCTTAATTATTCTTCTTAATTTTTCGATGTCCAGCACGGTCGGTTGTTGCGACTTCAATGCTCGTTAGCCTTTTATCGTCAGCGACCGGATCCATTACCGACCTTACCTTATGGATCATGCAATCCAAAAAAACAGTTTGCAAAGGTGCTAAATATAAGAAAATAAGAATAGACATAAATCAGGGTTGACATATCGGAATAATATAATTTAATATGTAATAAATTAAAAGAGTTTGCAATGTTTTGTAGAAAAATGTGAAAAAAGTGTTTTCATAACTGTTGCAAACTCATATAATTGAATTATAAAAATATTTTGTCACAAAAGGGGAAGAGGCTATGAGTCTAGGAAAATGGAAGGTTCTAGTTTCCATCGCAAGCTTCAGTTTGTTGTTAGCAGCATGTAGTGATGACAATTCAGATGTTAGCGGAGAGATAGATGATCCGGAGGAGCATGAGGAACATGAGGAGAGCCCGGAAACTGGGGTTGTCGAGGATATGCGCTTGAAGGCTGAGACTCCTTCTGCTTCACCGCAATTGGCGCTTGACCGGGAGATACTGTCGTTGTTGGTTTGCAGGAGCCCGGAGGCGTATTCACCCCGTATTTTAATACGAGCGGCTATGACGGCAATGTACAGTCAGTCATGTTCCCGCCTTTAGTTGACATTAATGAAGCGGGAGAGCCAGTTGAAGGCCTTGCCGAGAGCTGGAAAATCTCCGAGGATGAGCTGACCTATACATACTTTTTACGGGACGGTTTAACCTTTGATGACGGTACGCCGTTAACAGCGGAAGATGTCGAATTTACATTGACAATTCTTCACGACCCGAGCTACGGAGGCGGTACTGATATTACAGAAGCTATGGTTGTTGGAGGGCTGGATTATAAAGAAGGAGATGCCGAAAATATATCCGGAATTAATGTCATCGATGAGAACACAATTGAGATTACGACAGAAGAAGTGAACGCCCGCTCGCTCCGTTTGTTAGGTGGGCAAGTGTTGAAAAAGGATTATTATGGGGCTGACTATGAAAGGGCGATTTGGATTATTTGAATGACTTGCACTTGAGCCCGATTGGAGCAGGACCTTTCCGGTTTGTTGATTATTTACCCGGGCAGGAGATCCGTTATGAAGCGAATGAATATTACTATGAAGGAAAGCCTGAAGTTGCTCAATTCATCTATAAAACGACAGAAGGCGACTCACAGCAATTCTTCCAAACAGGAGAGTTAGATTACAGCGGGTTTGCAGCGAATGCGGATAATTTCGAATTGCTCCAATCGTTAGGGTTTGCGAATATTGATCTTTATACTTCATCTGCTTACAGCTATATCGCCTTTAACCATGAAAGTCCGGTATTTGAAGATCCGCGTGTCCGTCAAGCCTTTGTTCTTGGGTTGGATCGTCAAACGATCATCGACGCTCATTTTCAAGGCTATGCCGAGGTTGCTAACATCCCGGTGACACCGACTTCCTGGGCATATACAGATGAAATCGGAAGTACGACCTATGAGCCGGAGCAGGCAAAACAGCTACTAGAAGAGGCTGGCTGGTCGAAGGAGCGGATGGAGTACGCGAAAAGGATGGAGAGAAGCTCGCAGTTTACTATTTTACTTCCTCTGGGGGAATTGCTGATACATTAATTCCAATTGCCCAAGAGAACTATCAAGAGCTCGGCATCGATTTTCAAGTAGAACAAATGGACTTTAATGCCTTACTTTCCCGTGTCGATAATGGCGATCACGATCTAGTCTCGTTTTCGACAACGATGCTGACCGATCCTTACAATGGCGTATCGGGCTTTCATTCGAAGGATACGACTTCCACCTTCACAGGTTACGGGAACGATACGATCGATGCGCTAATCGACGCGACAATTGCAACGAATGATCTCGATGAACGCAAGGCGGCCTTCCACGAGCTGTATGAAGGTTTACAGGAGGATCCTCCGGCTATTTTATTGAGTTACTCCAAAGTATTAAGCGGTACGAATGCCCGTGTCGAAGGCTTCGAGCCGAACGGCTATCGCGGCATTTCTTCAAGCTTGAAAAATTTGCGAGTGGTTGATGTAAACGAATAAACATTTACGTTAAACACTGAAAGGAATTCGAAGATGAAAAGTAAATATGTATTTATGCTCGTAGCGTTATTGTTTGCTTGGACGATCGTTGGCTGTAGTCCGGAGACTGATTCCACAGACGTAGAAGTAGCACCTGATACGAATGACGACGAAGAAGCGCCTGCGAGTAATGGGTCAGCTTATGAGGTGATCGAAAACCAAGTGATCCCCGCTTCTGACCTAGGGGCCATTCCAGATTCGGCAATACAAAGGGGAGATACTGTCGTCGCTACACTAACTGAGCCTGGAGGCGTATTCAATCCATTTTTCTATACGAATGGTTACGACGGTAATGTCACAGCAGTCATGTTCCCACCATTGATTGATGTTGATGAAACGGGTCAGCCGATTGAGCGATTGGCAGAGGAATGGGAGGTTTCGGAGGATGGTTTAACGTATACGTTCACTCTCCGTGAAGGTCTGACCTTCGATAATGGCGAACCTTTAACGGCTGATGATATCGAATTTACATTAACGCTTTTACACGATCCGGCCTATGCAGGCGGAACTGATATTTCTGAAGCAAAGGTTGTCGGAGGAGGAGATTATAAGGAAGGCGATGCCGAAGCGGTTTCTGGTATACGCGTCATTGATGAGCGCACCATCGAGATTGAAACCGAAGAAGTAAACTTCCGCTCTCTCCGTTTACTTGGCGGGCAAGTACTGTCAAAGGAATATTACGGGGCAGGCTATGAGAAGGGGGAGCTTGATTACATTCGAGACTTCCACCTTGAACCGGTCGGCGCCGGACCGTATAAATTTGACAGGTACGTACCGGGTCAGGAAATCCGTTATGCGGCTAACCCTTATTATTATGAAGGGGAGCCAGAAATTGATTACTTTATTTACAAAACGTCCGAAGGTGATTCGACACAATTTTTCCAAACTGGCGAGGTTGATTTCAGCGGGTTCCCGGCAAACCCTGACAACTTTGAACTGTTACAATTACTCGGCTTTGCAGACATAAACGTCTATCAGTCGTCCGCTTACAGCTTCATCAAATTTAACCATGAAAAAGAAGTATTTGCCGATAAACGAGTCCGCCAAGCGTTCATCTACGGACTTGATCGTCAGACGGTCGTCGACACCGCATATCAAGGCTTTGCACAAGTCGCTAATGTTCCTGTTTCTCCGGAATCGTGGGCGTATACAGAGGATGTTGAGCCGTACGCCTTTAACCCAGATAAAGCTCGTGAGCTGTTGGAGGAGGCCGGCTGGATCGAAGGGGCTGATGGGATTCGCGAAAAAGACGGAGAGAAGCTCGTCGTCCATTATTTTGTGACCCAAGGAGCATTATCGGAAATTTTGATTCCGATTGCGAAGGAAAATTATGCGGATATTGGCATTCAATTTGAAACGGAGCAAATGGACTATAATGCGTTGCTCGCACGAACTGCTGATGGAGAGCATGATCTCGCAAGCTTCTCGACAACGATGCTATCCGATCCTTCCGATGGAGTCCGCTATTTCCAAACCGATGGGGGAGGCAGCTTTACTAACACGAACGGCTACTCTAATGAGCGGGTCGACGAATTGATTCAGCAAGGGCTGCAAACCTTTGAAACAGAAGAACGAGCGGAGGTTTACCATGAACTTTATCAAGAGCTAGCTGAGGATCCGCCATATATCTTTTTGCTGTATGGCAAAGTGCTCTCCGGCTCTAATGCACGAGTAGAAGGCTTTCAACCAAACGGTGTACGAGGGATTACACCGAGCCTTCCAAATTTAAAAGTGATCGAGACAGAATAGCCGTTCCTTCTTTCGTAGAATGAGACGTATCCAGATGTCAGCTCCGGATACGTCATGTATGTTGCCAGTGCTCCTAATGGATCGAGCGTTGCCTTCATTAGCGAGCATTGGCTTAGACGTGTCTTTGAAAGTATTTTACATAGAGGGCAAGCGGTTCCGGCGGTATGGCGAACGGAGTCGTTGCGATAGGCGGAAGCATAAAGGATCAGGTGGTATTTTTGCCGTCTGATCTTACCTACGCTTTGTTAAGAGGAAGTAGATTTCGCATTTTTCTTCGTCTAAGAAATTATTTTTATTTGAGCTAGACTGAGGAGGGTGAACGTTGA
>BAXO01000136.1 GCA_001310555.1 Bacillus sp. JCM 19058 | reverse complement strand
CAATAATACTCTGTAATCACTTGTTGCCACTACTTCTACCACCTAACCATGATTTATATTTGCAAGATACAAATTTGGTTTTGATCTTAGCTTTTTAATTTTCCCTGTAATGTAACGACTTCATGCGCTAACGCTTCAATCCGTTCGAGTACATCGGCTTCGGCTATTTCATTATTCTCATCGAAACAGGAGCCAAGGGCGTACACCGAACGGGTAGCAATGAGCGCCTTAAAAAATGAAAGAATCGGTTTAATTTGATTTTCTGCGACAAGAAAATGTCTCGGAGAGCCTGCAGTTGTTACGATGCCAACCACTTTTGCATCAAAGGCCGCCACTGGCAAATGATCAAATAAATTTTTAAGTACCCCTGAAAGCGAAGCCTGATAAATGGGTGAACCAATAATATAGGCATCAGCAGCCAGAATTTTAGAAATCACGTCTTGCGTATTTTTGTTATAAGCAGTCAAAGGCCTTCCATCCACAAATTCGACCTCGTAATCTCTCAAATCGATTAATTCAACTTCTATCTGTGGATCGATTTCTTTCGCTTTCGTTAACACTTGATTAACGGTTTTGGCCGTCTTCTCTCCAATAATGGCTCCCGATATGCCGACTAGCTTCACCAAGTACCACTCCTTGTCTATTACTAGTTATACTACGATTACACGCTGCCTACAAGTAGAATTTGAGCATCCTTGTGACACATCTGTTAAACAAGTTGGGTCTGCTGTCATTGACATGTCTCAAATCGGTTATACAAGAAACGATGAGAGCTCCTTTAAGTCTCTCATCGTAAATGAAGGACATTTATAGTCGGGAACGATCCGGAACACATCGATTCGAATAAGAATGATTCCCAAGAGCTATCACTATACTTTTATACATTGAAAAATTCTTCAGCTTTTTTCAAATACTTCTCTTCTTCAGGCTTTAATTCGTATTCTTCAACAATCGCATCCACCGGACAAACTCCCTGACACGCGCCACAATCAATGCAAGTATCAGGATTTATATAAATTGATCCTCGCCCTCCTCAATACAATCAACAGGGCAGACCGTTACACACTCTCCTGCCTTCTCTCCTTGACACGGATTCAAAATAACAAAAGCCATCAACAAAACTCCTTTCTTTAAATATATTCGATCCATTAAAAAATGGGGGCTAAAGGCTAAATATACCACCTCATCCCATTACTTTTCAAATAAAAATGTTTAGTTAGTCTTTCTATATTGTATACAACAATATGGGTCATTGACAAATATACCGCATAAATTTTTATCAAACGTTATTTTTAAGCTTGAAGACCCCACCTCTAAGCGAAGCGTGGCAAGGCCTTAGTCAATTATCATCTAAGTCCACTTGCTGAAAAGCTCGCTTTATTGTGGCCATGGTTTATAAAAAAACAAGGCGCAGAGCGATCGCTTTAGCACCGCACAAGCCGGACTACGTAAAAGAAACCTAGCGACGGAATGAACTAATGTCGATTGATTGGACATAGACAGAGAAAGTTTGTTGCTCGCTTGAATTGGGACCGGACTTTGCTTGAATGAGAACCCATTCACGCCACAGCTTATGCTTTTTATCTTTCAATAAAAGGCTAGCCTTTTAATAAGGCCAATGCTTTTTTTTAGCGTCCGTTGTCGGCTGCTGACACGCATTTTGCTCACAGACATAATACGTGGTCATACCATTCATAGCCGTAAATTCCTTCGTAAAAACGAGACGGCTTGCTTCCTCAGGCGTGAGCACGAGCCAAACGACTTCACTGTATAAGCCTTGCTCCAGCTCCCGGAGCACCGGATCGGCTTTAGCGTCCTTCCCGCGAATGATAACGACTTCCTTCAACCCATGCTCAAGCAGTAGTAACGCTTGCAGCAAATAGGCATGTCCGCTCGGATATTGTTCTAAATACAGACTCGCCGCTTCAAGCAGTCTTCCGACCATTTCCTCCCATCGATACTCTCCGGTCAGGCGGGCCAACCGCAAAAGCTGAAGGGCGGCAACCGAATTTCCCGCCGGCATTGCACCGTCATACCACTCCTTCGGCTTGTCAGCAGCACCTCGCTATCCTTGCCGTAAAAGAAAAAAAACCGCCCTCGGCTTGATCCCAGAACAAGTCGTTCATTTGCTCGGCCAGTTCCTCTGCCCGCTTGAGCCATTTCATTGAGTAAGTCGTTTCGTACAGCTCCAAATAAGCCCACAGCAAGTTAGCATAATCCTCAATAAAGCCTTGCTGCTTAACCTCTTGCTCACGGTATCGTACCATGAGCCGGCCGTCAATGAACAGACGATCCTCGAGAAATTCTAAGGCAGCGCTTGCTGCCTCTTCATATTTCTTCTCTCCAAAACACGGGCAGCCTTGGCAAGCGCAGTAACCATCAGCCCATTCCATGAGGTCAAAATTTTGTCATCCTTGTGCGGGTGAATTCTTTGTTCCCGTGCTGCAAAAAGCTTCCGCCGGGCTACCTCCAGCTGCTCCATTAACTGCGTCTGCTTCATTCCATGATTAGCCGCGATTGTCGCTTCATCGCCGTGAATCTGATTCGGGATGCTTGCCCCTTCAAAATTTCCCTCTTCTGTAATATCGTACGCCTCACAATAAAGCGCTCCAAGCTCCTCGCCAAGCAGCACCTTCACTTCCTTGGGCGACCAAACATAAAATTTTCCCTCTATTTCTTCAGAATCGGCGTCTTCTGCCGAATAAAACGCACCGCTCTCATCGGTCATATCGCGCAGCACGTAAGTAAGAATCTGCTGGGCAACCGCTTTGTATTGGGGCTCGCCAAAAAGCTGGTACGCTCAGTATAACTTAACGCAAGAAGCGCATTGTCATACAGCATTTTCTCAAAGTGCGGAACCAGCCATTCCTGATCTACCGAATACCGAGAAAAGCCATAGCCGATTTGATCGTAAATTCCACCGCGAGCCATTTGGTCTAAGCTTTTTTTTCACCATTTCGAGCGCGGCATTATTCTCGAACAATTGACCATAGCGTAATAAAAACATGAGCTGATGAGCCATTGGGAACTTCGGTGCCGTCCCAAACCCGCCATACACTGTATCAAATGACTGTCGCAGCTGCTGGAATCCTTTTTGAATCACGCTTTTACTCAAAGTAACTCTCGTCGCGGGCTCCGGCTTTAGCATCTCCTGAACTCGTTCACTTACCTGATTAATTTTTTCACGATTGCTTTGATACTGCTCAGACAGCTGCACGATAACATCTCGCATCCCTGGGCGATTATACATGCTCTCCTTTGGAAAATACGTTCCGGTATAAAACGGCACTTGCTCAGGCGACATAAAAATATTAAGCGGCCAGCCTCCGTGCCCCGTCATCGCCTGACACACTTCCATATATATCGTGTCAATGTCAGGACGCTCCTCGCGATCGACCTTAATGGAAACGAAATGCTCGTTCAAAAGCTGGGCAATTTCCGGATCCTCAAAGCTTTCTTTTTCCATCACATGACACCAATGGCAGGTGGAATACCCTATACTTAAAAATATCGGTTTATTTTCATTTCTTGCTTTTTCGAATGCCTCTTTCCCCCATTCATACCATGCTACCGGGTTGTATGCGTGCTGAAGAAGATAAGGCGATTTTGAATGGATTAAGCGATTCGGTTTTTGGTTAGAGCCCATGTTTGCACCTTCTTTATCCTTAATGCTTTTTATTTTACAGCAATTTTTGCTGTTAATGAATTTTTCCATTATTTTAATTCAATTATACTGGATGGAGAATTTCTAATTAGAAGGCTGGAAATTTTTTCGGCATGACAATTCGATTGCAATGTTCGGCACTGTCTCGACAGGCTGATGGAAATGCTTAGTTGTGTCCTTTGACAAAGGCTTTAAATAAATCGAAGGTAACACCCTTTGACCGAAATGCCGGCATTCATTTCTAAAAAAACAAGGAAGTTAGAAATGATATGACTCCGAACCACTTCAAGCTGTCCCATACCTCCATTATGACCCCTATGCTGTTATCTATTTCTTCCAGTCTCGCGTTACTTGGTAGATCATTTATTTTTAATTTATAATTGCATTAACTAAAGGGAGGTGACAATGGAGAATGATTTCATCCCTTCATGCTTGCGCTTAAGTGGGGACGACGCCAAAGCCAGTGCGATTGGACATACACTTACCGGTGGAAGGTGGGGACTGCCCGTCTTACAGTGGCCGATACAAATATAAAAGTCGGTCGTGGTCCGGATTCAATGATGAAATATGTGTTGATGAAGTAGGAATCGGAAGTAATCGCTGTCCCTAAAGGAACGGCGGTGAATCTGTCACTAGTTCGATCAAGCCTGGTACCTTAAGGAAGAATATACGGAACCCACTTCTCAGATGCGAAAATTCTATTCACATCTGGGAGGTTCGAGCGTGAGCAAAAAAAACAAGGAAAATTCGGGTTTTACATGTGAACACTGCAAGAGAGACGTTTTACCATTGACAAATGGGAGTTACCGAAACCATTGTCCGTTTTGTTTATGTTCCAAGCATGTTGATTTTCGACCAGGCGATCGACTAAATGATTGTCAAGGAATCATGGACCCTGTCGGAATCACATACAAATCGGGGAAAGGATTTCAAATCATTCATTCATGCGAAAAGTGTAAAAAATCAACTGTCAACAAAGTGGCCGAACATACGGTTCAACCGGATACTATTGATAAAATTATTCAGCTACAAGTAAAGCCTATGAGACTGATGGATAGAAGGTGAGTCTTTGAATTTGGTTGGCCTTTTATCTTTATTGTCGATAATCAAGCCAAGGAGTTGGTAGCGTGAAGCCGCAAGCTGTATTTATCGACCGAGATGGAACGATTGGGGGAACTGGTCACTTTATTCATCCTAATGATTTCGAAGCTTATCCTTTCAGTCCCACTGCCTTCCGGCTTTTAAAGGAAGCAAGGATCAGCATGTTCGCTCTGACGAATCAGCACCGCATCAGTAGAGGCGAAGCTGAAATGAACGATTTTTATGAAGAATTCAATTCTTATGGATTTGATGATGCTTTTATTTGTCCACACCGTTCGGATGAAGGCTGCGGTTGTCACAAACCTGCACCCGGTTTATTGCACGAAGCGGCTAAGACTTATCAATTAGACTTATCTAAATGTGTCGTAATTGGAGATGTTGGTTCGACCGATATGCTAGCTGCCGCTGCTGTCGGTGCGACAAAAGTTCTTGTGTTGACGGGCTGGGGTAAAGCGTCGTTGAATGACTATCGCCATACATGGGCTGAAACGGAGCCTGATTACGTTGCGGATAACCTTCTTGAGGCAATAAAGTGGATTGTAGCGCGGTCACATCAATCGAAAGCGTAGGTGGCGTTCTGCTTTTCAAGCTCCTAAATGAACAAGAAAAAAAGCGCCTTGCACATATCAATGTAGCGAAACAGCAAGAAATCAGGTGGAGCATAAACTCGTCCTCCACCTGATTTCAAATTTTCCCACGCTTGAATAAATATATATATTTTGTAAACGCACGGACTATGCCCGAAACGATCGTGACTACCTCTAGTACCAAGAAGGTTTACTTGACACCGAAAAATTGATTGGAAAGCCATAGCACAAATGCAGAAAACAACGGATAAATGAGAAATTCCCCTACATAATCCTCACCTAACAAAACGGGCGGTATGAAAGCAAATAGTAAATAAAAGCTAAGATTCATCGCTCGATTTAGCTTGTTTTTTTAAGGTAAGTTGATCGGAGAGCCAGCCGCAAATCACTCCATAGACCATGACACTTGGTAAAACGTAACATGCAACTATGAGAACAATCATCCAATGTTGCTCGAAAGTGAAATATATCAACAAGCTAAAAATAACAATCAATACAATTGAAGCGATCAGTCCTGACATTATTCGTTTCATCCATTTCATTTAAACTTTAGCCCCACGGCGGATGTGACCCTCTGCCTCATGATCAATTAGCCATTTTTTTTCCGTTCAAGCCCTCCTGCGTATCCGGCAAGAGCACCACTTTTTTTTGTATCACTCTATGGCAGGGGACAATTAACGCTAATTGATTGGCTCCATTCGCTCTCGCTACAGCTCTTGTTGCCTTTTCGCGCTTTAACGATACCGCCAGCTCTGTGTAGGAGATTGTTTCGCCAAACGGGATCCTTCTCAATTCAGACCAAACACTGTTTTGAAATGGCGTACCTAAATATTTTATCGGTGTATCGAAGGTCGTTAATTCCCCTTCAAAATATTGCTGCAGTTCCTTTTTATCAATTCAAGAGGAGAGCTTGTCCCCGGAATAATTACGGCATGAAGCTTGGAACGCAGACGCTCAATTTCCTGTTCCAATCCCCTTCTATCAACGAATTCAAGCAAATACAGGTCGTGCTCATCGGCAATCGCAGCATAGCCCCCAGCTTTGTGTCGATCCACTCAGACAAGAGGACAGTACGGCTGTTTTGCTTTGAAATAGGTGAGCCCATAATACTTTTAAAGGCATCTCTGAATCCGCTATCCGATTCGTACCCGGCACCAATTTGCGCGTCGATGATTTTATTCCCGCTTTTTATTTCTTTCAGCGCAATCCCCATTCGTCTCGCTCTGGCGTATTCAACAAACGTCATCCCAAATCGCTTTTTAAATTGTCGCCTCGCCGCAGAGGCACTCGTTGATAGCTTTGCAAAATCGCCTTCTTTCCACCGTTTCTCCGGATGTTCCTCTACTGCTCTTACTAATTGCTTTACGGCCGGAGACATCGTATTAGGGTTGGATAAGGGGCTGCACCTTTTACACGGGCGATATCCAGCTAGCAGAGCTTGCTTAGCTGTTGAAAAAAACTCGCAATTTTCGAATTTCGGCTTTCTCGCCGGGCAGGTCGAGTGACAAAAGATTCCCGTTGATGTGATACCGACGAAAAAGGTTCCTTCATACAGTTTATTTTTTTCGAGCATGGCTTGGTAGTATTCGAGTTTCCGTTTTTTATCCATATGATCACCTCGAAAAAAAATTATATAACAGCTAACAAATAACAACCTACGAAAAATGAACATGGATTTTTTTTCTTAAAGCACCGTCGCCTGATCGTTAATCACTGTTCCTAGCGGTTGACCGACACAGATCTTTTTAATCGCACCGACCTCATCAAAATTAAAAACGTGAACGGGCAGCTTATAATCACGAGCTAACAGCAAGGCGGACTGATCCATAATTTTAATGTTCTTGGTTACGACGTCATCGTAGTTTAAATTGCGAAACAATTTTGCGTTTTTATCGATTTTCGGATCATTCGTATAGACACCATCTACTCCTTGCTTCGCAACAAAAATGGCTTCGCTGTTTGTTTCTATGGCTCGTTGAACACTAGGATAATCCGTCGTGACAAACGGCTGACCATTACCCCCGCCAAAGATGACAATATACCCTTTTTCTAAATGGTGGACCGCACGTAGCCGAATGTAAGGCTCTGCCACTGCCGAAATCGGAATAGATGACATCACACGGACGTCTCGATCCGTTTTACTTTTTAAGACACCTCGTAACATTAGGCTATTAATAATCGTCCCTAACGTCCCGATATTATCGGCCTCTACTCTGTCTATTCCCCATGCTTGGGCTAAATGACCTCTAAAAATGTTGCCCCCGCCAACGACAAGGGAGACTTCTACACCTTTGGAAGCAATATCGAGTACCTCATTGGCGATATGTTCCAAACGCGCCGAGTCAAAGGTGTTGCCATCGTGCGCAGCAAGAGCTCCACCGCTTAATTTGATTACGA
>BAXO01000135.1 GCA_001310555.1 Bacillus sp. JCM 19058 | reverse complement strand
TAAATATAACATTTCCCGTCTTTTATGTCAATCATTTTTTTAAAACTTTTATGACTGCCTTTTATGACGGCAAGAGATACTATAACACGATATTAAAGTTGGGATCAAGACTTTTTTTTGAAAAAAAATGTTATCTTCTACGATAATTTACTAGGATCGCTTCAGTAAGTGCTTGCTAGCTACTCCTATAATAATGATATCAAGGTAACTTTTCGTATGGAATTTCAAGCATCTGTTGGTTGCCATTTCATAAACTATCGCTCTTTGCATTTAAAAGAATAAAATACTTTGTATCAAGTAGCTTGACTAATAGATGAACGGAATCCGTTTCTTTGTTTTCCGTTCATATGTTTCAAAGGCTTCTCCATATTTTTTTCTTAAAGATCGAGCGCGTAAAGGGATGTTATAGAAAACAAACATCCGAATAAAAGAAGAGGAATCGCTATTGATCAGCTATTCTTAGTTATATCGCCAAACCACGAATAAAAACAATGTTCATATAAAACCTGACTTTCATGAAGTCACACAAATATTTTTCAGCAGGTGCCGCATTCTTCAGAAAGTTATAGACTTAATTGCATGTGGAGTACAAATGTAGCTGCGAACAAATCAGCACGGCTAGCAAAAGAAAAAGATGCGCGCTGAGCACACCTTCTAAATAATGAAATACTTGACTGCGATCAAAAGCACAACACCTGGCAAGCCTAAAACTCCGGAAACAGCCACGGTAACTGCATTAATCGGTACATGAAAATCTATTAACGTTCCGAATACGTTGACAAAAAACAGAAAAAGAGCCCCAATTACAAATTTGATCGCAATTTGACCTAGAAACCTGAGGGGCTTTAACGGCGCCCCAACAATGAGCAGCATAATGATAATTCCTCCCAATAAACTAATGACAACGAGCGGCTCCATCCCATCACCTCGCTTAATGACATGACGATAACTCTCCCTTAAAACAGTCTATGCGTGTCCAAAAAAAAGAACAAGCTGTCATTACAGCTTGTTCGCTCTTAAATTGCGAATTCGTGCCTCTCTAATTAAAAAGGAGTAAAGAGCCTCTGTCATTTTTGCTTGATTGAGCACATCTTCCGGTGGTTCAATGCTTTGTATAATGATTTTCTTTTGATTATCAAGTCGTCGCTTCGTATGCTCGATATGAACTAAAAGCCTCCGATCCTCTTCTCTCCTCATCTTTCTTCTGCTTCGAAAAAACATGTTTCCCCTACCTTCGTGTAACTTGGTGTCTGTATCGACTCGTTCACTAGGATTAATGCTTCAGATTGTACGCTAGATCCTCTTTTTATAGTTCGCGTCTGCCCTCAATTGCTTTTGAGAGCGTCACTTCATCCGCGTATTCCAAATCACCGCCGACCGGTAAACCGTGGGCTAGTCGAGTGACCTTGATACCGGTAGCTTGACGAGCCGCGAAATATACATGGCCGTGGCTTCTCCTTCAATTGTTGGGTTTGTAGCAATGATTACTTCCTGAATGGTGTCGTCTTGTAGACGTTTTAACAACTCAGGAATTTTTATATCTTCAGGGCCAACACCGTCCATTGGAGAAATCGCCCCGTGCAGCACATGATATTTGCCGCGATATTCCTTCATTTTTTTCCATCGCAATGACATCTTTAGCATCCTGAACGACACAAATCATCGTCTCATCTCGATGGCGATCCTCACAGATTTGGCACGGATCGGTGTCGGTAATATTATGGCAGACAGAGCAATAGGTCAGATTCCGTTTAGCATTAACTAGGGCTTTCGCAAAGTTCAGTACATCGTCTTCCTTCATTTCTAAGACAAAAAAAGCCAGGCGGCTCGCCGTTTTTGGACCAATGCCTGGCAATCTCATAAAGCTATCGATTAATTTCGCAATTGGTTCAGGATATTGCAACTCGCTACCCCCTAGAACATTCCGGAAGATTCATCCCCTTCGTAAATTTGCCTAAATCTTGTTCAACTAGCTCATCGACCTTGTTCAATGCTTCATTCATGGCAGCTAGAATGAGATCCTGTAGCATTTCAATATCCTCCGGATCAACCACATCTTCGGAAATTTGAACATCCAAAATGCGCTTGTCTCCACTAGCAATTACCGTCACCATTCCGCCGCCGGCCGTTGCTTCGACTGTTTTTTCCTTTAGTTCTTCCTGAGCTTTTGCCATTTGCCTTTGCATTTTCTGCATTTGCTTCATCATATTGCCCATATTTTTCATTGACATGTCCCCCTTAAAATTAACGATCGGTAATTTCGATTAATTCCTCACCTACGAGCTTAATCGCTTCTTCCACAAGCGGGTCGGGTCCATCCTTTTCGCTATCCTCTTGCTGGTCCTTAATAAACTCGGCTTTCAATTGTTCCCAATGATTTTGTAGTAGAGTCAAAAAAAGTGACCTCACGTTGAAATACCGCTTGTAGGACGCCTTCTAAAAAAATCACGAAACTTTGTATCCATCATATCACGATGCATCTCATTTTGAAATGCCAGAAGGACACTGCTTTGAGAGGCAGCAACAGGACGGCAGTCACTCAGCCAAGCATGAGCTGGGATATTCTGCCCACGGACACGCTCCATCACTTCTCCCCAACGACCAGTAATCTCCTGTAAACTCTTTTTTTTCAGCGAGCTGCAGCATCTCTCTCGCTTTCGCAGTGGAAACTCGCGTCTGGGGTAAGGCTTTTTTTCGGTCTTCGTTGACCTCCTGACGAAGTAGCCGACGCTCCCTCAGCTTGTGTCACCTGTACACCTTGCTTTTGAAGCTTTGTCAAGCTCTTCTCCAACTGCTCAACTTTTTGAACTAATTGCTGTAGTTCTTCACTCGACTGCTCAACCGTATCCGCCTTCTCACTTCCACTCCGAATATTTAACAGCTTTATTAAGGCAAGCTCCAAGAAGATCTTAGGATGGGCTGACCATTTCATTTCCTGTTGACTGCCGTTTAACGATTCGATCGTTTGATATAGCCAATTTCGCTTAAAGGCTGCCGCCATTTCTTTAAACGGCTCATCGACCTTTGCTCGTTCTAATAAATGTGCAGCTTCCGGAGCTGACTGATATAGTAAAATATCACGAAAATAGTAAATCAAATCTTCGATGAGACGAAGCGGCTCCTTCCCTTCCGCAAACAGCTGTTCAAGAAGGCTAAGTGCTTCAACCGTATCTCCTTGCCAAACGGACTGAATCAATTTTGTTAGTGCACGCTCGGAAACAGCGCCGGTAATCGCTAGAATATCTGCTAAAACAAGCTTTTCTTCAGCAAAGGAAATGGCTTGATCGAGCAAGCTGAGAGCATCGCGCATCCCGCCATCGGCCACTCGTGCGATCAACTGCAGCGCTTCTTTTTCCGCCTCAACCCCATCATGCTTCAGGATTTCTTCGATTCGACCTACAATCGCCTGATTTGGAATTCTTTTAAAATCAAAGCGCTGACACCTTGAAATAATCGTTAGCGGAATTTTATGAGCTCAGTGGTCGCCAAAATAAACAAGACGTGTTGCGGAGGTTCCTCTAGCGTTTTTAGCAGCGCGTTGAAGGCGCCCGTCGATAGCATGTGGACCTCGTCGATAATATAAACTTTATAGCGAACTTCATTCGGAGCAAATTTTACTTTATCACGAATATCACGAATTTCATCGACTCCATTATTGGAGGCAGCGTCAATTTCCATTACATCGACAATCGCTCCTGCAGTAATTCCTTTACAAGCATTGCATTCGTTACAAGGTTCAGCCACAGGTGCACGCTCACAGTTAATCGCCTTTGCAAGGATTTTCGCCGCACTTGTTTTCCCAGTACCGCGCGGGCCGGAAAACAAATAGGCATGGGAAAATTTATTTTGCAACAAAGCATTTTGGAGCGTTTTCGTTATATGCTCTTGACCGACAACATCTTGTAGCAGCTGCGGCCGCCAGACCCGGTATAATGCTTGATAGCTCATCCCACACCCTCCTATTCAATCATCTATCATCAATTATTATAGCTTTTCACAAAAAAAGTTTTCAAAGCACAGTGACGAGATTTTAAAATAAAGTTCTCCATCAAAACCAGCATTGGCCAGCGATAAACAGTATCTAGACCGCGATTGCGAAATGATTAATTCTTTTTTTGTCAAGCCAAAATAAAAAACAACTACAGCTCAGGCAGTTGTTTATAGCTCCGTATGTACACCGCGCACCTCTCTTCGATCATGCTATCCCAAGCGTTACCTGAGTAGTTAGCTCAGCCCAGGCGACTCTACGGCACACGAAAGGATCCACTTACTGCTGCTTCCTTCCGGACCTGACAGGTTCAT
This sequence comes from Bacillus sp. JCM 19058, assembly GCA_001310555.1. The sequence continues at coordinate 4,444 of BAXO01000135.1, read as the reverse complement.
GGGTTTTCGTTGCGTAGAACCCAAACGTCAACACCACTTACTTAGGGCAGACCGAAAGATACCAAGACCTCAGAGAGGAATTCAGCCCCGCTATAGCGGATTGCGAGTAACAGGGCACCGCTACCTCCCCACCTAGCACGGCAAATTTAAGTATAAATTGTTTGTCCCAAAATTGCAATAGCAAGAATTGGCTAAGCTCACATAACATAAGCTTAGCCAACTCCTTTTTCCTCATCTTCTACGCTTATTTATTTGCCTTAATAATTTCGAAATTCCCGATAAGTGGCAGCTGCTTCATTTCCCCTTTTGCAGCATTGATAACTCCAATAATTAAAAGGACTAGGCAAAATAACGAGCCGAATGGTCCGATTACTAACCAACCGAGAAGCGGGATCACTTCGCTCGCCACATAGATAATAACAGCTAGAATTAAGAGAATAAGACCTTGATTGGCGTGGTAAGTCGCAAATTTTGAATCTTTAGCAGCCAAAAGCGGTACAAAGAAAAGAATATAAGCGACGACCCCCATCGCCTTGTTATCTTCTATGTCTTTTTGCTCGCTTTTATTAACATTCGTATCCTCAGACATTTTTCCTTCCTCCTTTTCATAAGCGCTTTACTTAAACTTCTTAAAAAAATAATAGTATAAAACGCTTCTCAATTATAGGCGACTTGAAAGAAAAGGAACTTTTTCCCTATATTTATTTGCTAACTTCTGCAATACACCCTTCTTTTCTCCTACGGTTTGGGCGAGTCCGTCCAATTTTGCGATAGGTTAGTATGCATCATCTGCGCTCTTTCTCCGAGCACGTAGCCTTTGAAAAAAAGCGAACAAGCTTATCGCTGCACTCCTCAGCCAGACAGCCAGAAATAACCGTGCTCATATGATTAAATCTCGACTCATTCAAAAGGTTCATCAGTGTCCCAGCACAGCCCGCCTTCGGATCGCTGGCTCCATAAACGACAAGCGGAATCCGCGCTTGCACAATCGCACCTGCGCACATCGGACAAGGCTCCAAAGTCACGTACAAGGTGCAATCGTTCAAACGCCAAGTCCCCAGCTGCTTGCAGGCTTGCTCGATCGCAAGAATTTCGGCATGGGCAAGTGCCTGCTGCTCCGTTTCCCTTCTATTATAGGCAGCAGCTACAATTCTCTCATCCTTCACAATCACGGCTCCAATCGGTACCTCACCCATTTCCTCAGCCAAATCGGCTTGATGAAGAGCCTCCCTCATCCATTTTTCATGAGCTGTTTGCTTCCATTCCATTAAGGTACCCCTCTCTTTTCTATAAGTCATAACTAATCACCCGCACTCTTCCACAGCGTCTCTAGCCCTACTCACGACAGACCTTTAATGCTCTTAAGTCAGCATAAATTTCAAGCAGTCAGTGCCTAGTATACGCCAATTGATTAGAGTATATCGTTATAAATTCCTCTCGTTCCACTCCCCATTAAAAAATTCCCCCGGAAATAGTTTACTTTAATAAATGTATCCATTGTGTTTTATCCTAATAATGCCTTTATCGTAACCTAAACAACAAAAAACACTACCTTATCCAGATAGTGTGAAGTTCAACTCAGATGGCGGAGGAGGAGGGATTCGAACCCCCGCGCGGTTTAACCCGCCTGTCGGTTTTCAAGACCGATCCCTTCAGCCGGACTTGGGTACTCCTCCATATGTATTTTGCTGACAAAAAAATATTTTATCAAAAAAACGGTCGCAAGTGCAAGCATACTTATTCAAACCATAAAAACTAACGGGCATTTTTTCTTTTTAGCTAGAAATTAGGCTCATACGCTAATCGACTGGATCTCACATCGTAAACTTTATTTAGTCTAGTGAAGAGGCGGTTCCCGGTCCCGTCTATTTTTGAGTCTTTCATCATTCCCTTACTAACTCAAATAAGAAGAACGCTCGATCAGCCTTTGACTGATCGAGCAACAGTTATTTATTCTTCAATATAAATATCCTTAAGCTCGATAATTTGCGTCGGGTATTGGGCTAAGCCCTTCACCTTATCGCTCACTCCAAGCAAGAATTCTTGGTGGTGAATATATAGCATTGGTGCTTCCTCAACCAAAATTTCCTCTGCCTGGCGATACAAGTTGAAACGCTCTTCTTCGTCTGTGCTTCTACGTGCATCGTCAAGTAATTTGTCTAGTTCATCATTGGCAATGAACGTCCGGTTTCCAGGCTCGCCGTGCTGCGAGGAGTGGAACAATGCGTATAAGCCATAGTCAGCATCTCCTGTTGCTGTTGACCAGCCAAGAACGTTCATATCATGCTCTCCATTGGCCGTTCTATCAAGGTATGCACCCCATTCGAGTACTTCGACCTCGACATCGACTCCGATTTCTTCGAGCTGCGCCTGAACATTTGTCGCCGCGTCAACTCTTTCACGGTTGTCATTCGTCCAGATCGTTGTTGAAAAGCCATCCTCATAGCCAGCTTCAGCTAATAGCTTTTTAGCTTCCTCGACATTGTATTCCAAGCCTGCTTCACCTTCTGCATAACCGAAGACTGGAGGTGCTAGCGGACCAGCAGCTGGAATACCAATTCCGTCATAAATCCCGTCAATAATTTGTGATTTATCAATCGCCATTGAAATCGCTTGGCGAACTCTGACATCATCAAACGGCTCTTTCTGTGTGTTAAATCCGATATAAGACAAGCTGACAGATTCTTGCTTGTTCACAAACAACCCTTCTGTCCCTTCGATACGACTTACATCTGAAGGACTTAATGGACTTGAAATATGGGATTCACCTGTTTCAAGCTCGGCGATTCGAGTCAAATCCTCACTGACAAATTTCCAGGTGACAGAATCAAGCTTTGCCGCCTCTCCCCAATAATCCTCATTATTCTTTAAACGAAGATATTGCCCAGAAGACCAATCATCATACACAAACGGACCTGTACCGATTGGATTATCACTTATTGAAGTTCCTGGCTCTGCGCCATCCTCCATTGCCGCATAATCAGCTTCAATGGCTTCAGTTGACAGGATCGATCCGCCCTTATGCGCCAAGTGATTTGGAAATGGCGCAAACGGGTATTCTGTAATGAAGCGGACCGTATAATCATCCACTACCTCAATATCAGTCACCATCTCGAATAAGAACGCTCGCGGAGAAGCTACATCCTCATCAAGAATACGCTCAAAAGTCGCTTTGACATCATCTGCAGTAAACTCTGAACCATCATGGAAAGTTACACCCTCTTGAAGCTTGAACTCCCAGGTTGTATCATCGATGTCATCCCAGCTTTCAGCCAAGCCTGGTTCAACTTCCATATCCAGATTAAATTTAACAAGTGTTTCAAAGATATTTTGTTGCATATCACTAGAAGGAACGTCATTTGACCCAGCTGGGTCAAGAGTCACGAGTTCCGAAAGATAAGCAATCACCAAATCGCCGCCGCTGCCTTCCCCATCGTCTGCGGCTTCCTCGCCTCCAGTTGTATCATCTTCATCAACTGGAGCATTATCATCAGGCTCGCTTGCACAAGCTGCGAGCATAAAACTGAGCAATAACGCTAGCATTCCGAAGAGAAGTGAATGTTTCGAAATCTTCATAATTTTACCTCCCCTTAATATTTTTATTTTAAAAACCAATATTACTATAGCTTATTCTACCTAGATTGACAATCACTTTAATAAATTTAGTAGAATTTGCAATTAGTATAAAAACGTTGATATGTCACATTGACCAAAAGCAGTCCATAAAAAGACTAATTCCGACAAGTTTCATAAAATTGTCGAAAGATTCAACAAATCTATTATTGTATTAAAACATTTTTTTTAACATTGTAAATTCAGATAGAAATGGTTATAATCAAGCGATGTATTCTGTTTATTATTTTGCTCTTGGACTGATGGAAAGCTCAAATTTTGACCTTTTTTTTCAAGAAAGCGCATAAATTCCAACATCAAATGCCTTACATCCCACATAGCCTAGCCTGAAAGCGTAGCTTTAGTCATGCTGAAAAATGAGTATTTTGAACTATTTTTTCGACAAAATTCAAATTGAGAAAGGACGGATTGACGAAAATGAGTACTCAGTCTTTAGACAACGCAACAACTTCCTCTCCTCCGCCAAATCCTCGGATTGAAAGCTTGAAAGGCTTTTACCGAAAATTACGCAAAAACAAGATGGCGATGCTCGGTGCAATATTAATTATCCTCTTTCTCTTGATTGCTTTAATCGGACCTTATTTCACCCCGTATCAGCCAATACACAAAATGTAATGGAAAGACTTGCTTCACCTTCCGCAGAGCATTGGTTCGGCACGGATCATCATGGTCGTGACATTTTTAGCAGAATCATACACGGAATGTCATTAACTTTTTATGTTGGCTTTTTCTCTGTCATGCTAGGAGGGATTGTCGGAATATTTTTTGGAATTATTTCAGGTTATTATGGGAAGCGAATCGATGCAGTCAT
>BAXO01000134.1 GCA_001310555.1 Bacillus sp. JCM 19058 | reverse complement strand
CACCCGCCCCCAACATCCACCTAGGCGCAGCGTGCCCGTCGATGATCTCTGTGTGTCTGACGGCGCCGGATAAATCGGGCACGACAGCCGAGCAGACACGGCAGATATTGGATCTTATAGACGGGCATCTGCAAAGCGTCGGATCTTCGCGCACAAAGCTGCTGATGGTGCAGGTCTGGTTGGCTCACATCGATGAGTTTGCCGAATTCACGGACGTTTGGAACGAATGGATCGACCCGGACCATGTTCCGGCGCTCTCGGTCGTTCAGGCCGCCGCGTCGCGTCGCGATTCGATCGTGGAGATCCGAGTCTACTCTGCTGGAACGGGGGTACTTCGTCCGTGACTTGTTTGCCGAGCCATCCTTCGGGCCTCGGCTGGTAGTATCCCAAGGCTTTTATAGGTTTGTGGAAAAAAACCCTAAGTAATGAAGTGATTAGACACAGTTTTCGTTCAGCCATTGGAACTGTCAAGAAAAACTAGACATTTAGTTAAGAGAATTCAGGAATTTTTTCAAAATCTCTTGGTGATTGATAACCTAGTGCAGAATGTAGCCTTTTGTATTGTAATAAGTTTCAATGTATTTAAAAATCTCCATTTGGGCGTGGTCTATGGATGTGAAATCTGCATCATTGATCAGCTCTCTTTTTATTGTCTTATAGAAGGATTCCATCAGTGCATGATCATAAGGATTCCCTTTGCGGCTCATCAGATTCCCCCATTTTAGCCCGTCGAGTGGGCGGTTTCCGGTTACGACTAGTTTGTGGGCGTTGTTTATCTTTTCACCTAGGCGTGAACCTACATCGCTGGCGTTTGGCTAGTCATTAATAGACGGCCCTTTCTGGAGAGGAATATAAATTGGATGATTTAATGGCATTTGGTCAAACCTTTTTAAAGTGAAACCTTCAAGTGCTACAATAACGTATTTCAAGTAAAAGCCCAGTATATAAAGGGGGAAAACAGGAACCCGGAAGATTGCATGAATGTTATACGATAGTTGTATAAACATTTTAGGAGTGATAAAAGTGGAAAACAATGTGAAATTAACAGATGAATCAGAGATAAAAGTTGGTTTAGTTGGGAACCCCGACTCTCCAACAATCATGCTTCCTATAGCTAAACAATCTGTATATGGACAAGAAGCCGAAAACTTAAAGGTGTGGGGAGTAGACCCTTTATTAGGCAAACATTTTGTAGAGGGCTCATGGATAAGTTTCAGATTTTATATTTCGACTACGAGGGACACCGTTTTCAACACCCGAACCCAGAGAACCTCACACCTGAAAGCATAGTAAAAGATCTATTAACAATTGCTAATGAAATGAACGTTAAGAAGTTTAGTTATTATGGTTATTCTTGGTTAGCTTTAGTTGGATTACAATTAGCCATTCGGACAGATAGATTAGAAAGCTTAATCATGGGTGGCTTTCCACCAATAGATGGTCCATATAAAGAAATGATGGTGGTAACAAATAAAACATACGAACAAGCGTTAAGTAATCAGAATTCCTCTGTTATTGAAGAGCTAGACCATATCAGCCAGAAGAAATAGATTGGGATAACATCCAAGTAAAGATCGACACGAATCAAACTAAACAGTTTGTTACAATGTACAAAAATTTGATGGAATTTAATGATCAAGAAATTCAACATAAGTTAGTGATTCCGAGATTGGCGTTTGCCGGGGAAAAAGACATTATTGTTTATGGAGAAAACTTCGGCAATGTAACAGTTGATATTATCGGTATACTTCAAAAAAAACAAACAAAAATTAGAACACCACGGATGGGATATGGAAATTTTAAAAGGAATGGACCACACCAAAGCTATGCAGCCTGTAACGGTGCTGTCATTGATAAAGCCTTGGTTGATGAAAAATTTAAATATAACCCGTTAAATATAGGAAACCGATACTCTAACCTTACTGAGTCACAAAGGGAGGACAACTTGGCAGGCTTCTCTCAGACCTTACGCCACAAAAAAATGAAACCGACATGGCATTTAAAGTTGTCCTGTATGCGATTTTGGCAAACTGAACGGACACGGTTCTAGAAAGCAACTAATTATGGATTTGCCCACTCGCATAAAGGGAGTGGTTTATAATGAAATCGAAGAAGATATAAGGTCATAAATGTGACTCTAGCTTTTGGAAACGCCTTATACCTATAGATGAAAGGCGTAGCCTGACTAGGGGACTGACAGAATCATTTGAAGAATAGTCCGCATCTAAAACTGTTGTGGAAGTAGCTGAAAGCGTTGGTATAGACGAAAAGGCCGTATGAGATGTCTTTAATGGCCACGTGACATTCAAAGAACGTGAAGTACCAATAACGTAAGCCGCGCTTTCATTCTAGTGTCTTCAACAAGGCAATATTATACGATACTTGCTATTGGCCACGTCAAGACCGAAAACTTTGGTATTTGTTTTTCCACTTTTAATATTGTTATATCTATTACTGCCTCTGCTGATTCCAAATGATTCACTTAACGATCGAGCCCGATTGTGGAATAGAATCTCTAGAAGGAGGGTACAGAATGACTCTATCGCACCCGTATTTAAGCGGTATCGATTGCGTGCTGTTTCCGAAGAAAAAAAATGTTTTTTTCTTGACTTTCTTGCTTGCGGCGTTAAGATAGATAACATAGTAATTTACTAAGTAACTTAATAAAAATGGACTGAGGGGGTGTATCAAATAAAAAAAAGCGGGGCGAGATAAGGATACGTTAGCTATAGAACTGATGAAGGTGTTCGGACATTTTCATCATAAGCCGCTTGATAAAGAAGCATTAGCTGAGCAAAATAAAGGTCAAGCAAAAGTACTAATCATTTTAAATGAGCCGGCAAACGAAGGCGGCGTGAATGTATCAGATTTAAGTAAAAGAATGGGAGTGACATCTCCCTTTGCGACACAAATCGTCAAAGTACTGGAAGAGAAAGGTTTAGTGACGCGGGAACTCGATCAAAAGGATCGCCGCAAAGTTCTCGTACAAATTACAGAGAAAGGGAGGCAGGCTGCGACTGAAATATTCGACAAAATTCACAACGGTTTCGAGGGGCTAGTCGCTTTTTTAGGAACAGAGGAGAGCGAACAATTAGTTAAGCTTCTCAATAAAACTTTTGATTATTACAATTCTCGTGAAGCAAGAGGTGATTGACGATGGTCGCAATATTAAAGCATTTAAAACCGTATTCCTGGTCTATCGTGCTTATTGCTACTTTAACATTATGCGCCATTTTATTAGAGCTATTCCTGCCGACATTAATGTCGGGGGTTGTTGATCATGGGATCGTCAATCAGGATATCCCTTATATTCTACAAACTGGTGGATGGATGATCGCCTGCTCGATTTTGGCGATTTTATTAACTATTTCTTCTATGTTCTTTTCTTCAAGGGTTGCTTTAGGCTTTGGAAAGGACGTACGACGCAAATTATTTGTAAGAGCTGAAAACTTTTCTCTTTCTGAATTTGAGAAAATCGGTCCAGCTTCGCTAATCACGCGGACAACGAATGACATTAAGCAAGTGCAGGACGTTCTGAACATGATGCTTAGTATGATGACGAGAGCTCCTTTAATGCTTATAGGTGGAATCATTTTAGCCGTCTCTAGAGAACCGAAGCTTTCCCTCATTTTTCTTGGAGCATTACCTGTTTTACTCGTCTCGATTTTACTAATTGCCCGCAAAGCGATTCCGCTGTTCGGTGTGCTGCAAAAACGAACGGATCGCCTGAATTTAATTTTACGTGAAAGCCTTATAGGAACTCGTGTTATCCGGGCATTTAATCGCGTTGATTTTGAAAAACAACGCTTCAATACAGCTAACCATGACTATCGCGATACTGGAATAAGGGTAAACAAAATTATTGCGTTTTTACCCCCGGTCATGATTCTTGTCATGAGCCTTACGAACGTTGCTATTATTTGGTTCGGCGCGATTCAGCTCGACCAAGGTGCGCTGCAAGTAGGAAATCTAATGGCCTTCCTGCAATATGCGATGATGATTTTAATTGCACTCGTCATGATGACGATGGCATTCATTATGATTCCGCGTGCCCAAGCATCGGCCAAACGGATTAATGAAGTGCTTCAGCTTACCCCTTCAATGAAGGATGAAGAAGCAGAGAAGCCAAATTCGGCCTTGAAAGGATATATTGAATTTAAGCATGTCACTTTTCGCTATGAAGGAGCAGAAAAAGCTGCTATCGAAGATATATCGTTTTCAGCCAGACCTGGACAAACAACGGCGATTATCGGCAGCACTGGCTCTGGGAAAACGTCTTTAATCCAGCTTATCCCGAGATTTTATGATATTGAAAGTGGCACGATCCTTATTAATGGTGTGGATATAAAGAAGATTTCGCAGCAAGCGCTACGGCAAAAGATTGGCTATGTCCCGCAGCGAGCATCCTTATTTAGCGGAACGATCGCCGAAAACATTCGCTACGGGAAGGAGGATGCAAGCGAAGACGACATTCTTGAAGCGTTGGATATCGCTCAGGCCTCTGAGTTTGTGAATGAAAAAGAACATGGAATAGAAACGTATATTGAACAAGCCGGAGCAAACTTGTCAGGTGGGCAAAAACAACGGGTTTCGATTGCTCGTGCACTTGTCAGAAAGCCGGAAATTTACATTTTTGATGACAGTTTTTCCGCACTCGATTACAAAACGGATGCGCGCTTGCGTCAAGCATTGGCAGCTAATACCGGAGATGCAACGATCATTTTAGTGGCACAAAGAGTGAGCACTGTCGTTGACGCCGATCAAATTATCGTTCTGGACGAAGGGAAAGTTGCCGGAATCGGGACGCACAAGCAGCTGTTGCAAACGAGCACCATTTATCAGGAAATCGTTTCATCTCAGCAAAGTGAGGAGGAGAGTGCATCATGACACAGCGCCAAGGGAGAAGCGGTTCTCACCCGCATATGGCGATGCCAGGAGAGAAGCCGAAAGAATTTAAGAAAACCTTGAAGCGGCTCGTCGGCTACTTAAAACCGCGCAAATTTCAATTGCTGCTCGTCATGATTGCAGCTATTTTTGCGACACTTTTTAACGTGATTAGCCCAAAGCTGCTTGGTGATGCAACAACTTCCTTATTTGAAAGCTTCACGAGTGGAACGGGGGTTGATTTTCCGTTTATTCGTCAATTACTGCTTTTACTTGCTGGACTTTATATACTTTCCGCTATATTTACGTTTTTCCAGCAGTTCATCATGGCCAGCATTTCGCAAACGACGATTGCTGAGATGCGACAGGAGGTCAATGAAAAGCTCACGCGATTGCCGCTGAAGTATTTTGACAAACATTCTCATGGAGATGTTCTCAGTCGCGCCGTTAATGATATCGACAATATTAATAACTCGATACAGCAAGCATTGACGCAAGTTATCACATCTGTCATTACCGTTACTGGGATTATTATTATGATGCTCGTCATCAGTCCAATCCTGACACTCGTTATTTGCCTAACAATTCCGATGAGCCTGCTTACGATTCGGTTTATTGCTTCTTTTTCACAAAAGCACTTTAAAGCGCAGCAGGAGAAGCTAGGGACGATTAATGGCCACGTAGAGGAAATGTATTCAGGCCATCAAGTAGTAAAGGCATTCGGCTATGAAAAAAAAGGCGATTGAAACATTTGATCAAATGAATGAAGAGCTTTACGCATCAGGCTGGAAGGCACAATTTATTTCAGGGATTATGATGCCGATGATGACATTTATCGGTAACCTCGGCTATGTTATGGTCAGTATCGCGGGAGGGATCCTTGTTTTAAATGGAAGCCTGCCGATTGGAGGGGTTCAAGCCTTTATCCAATATACGCAGCAAATTTCACAGCCGCTTGCTCAAATGGCGAGTGTAGCTAATATGATTCAAACCGCTCTTGCTTCCGCTGAACGGGTTTTTACACTGTTAGATGAAACCGAGGAGGAGGCAGAAACTCCTTCATCTGTAGAAACAGCTAAATTAAAAGGCAATGTGTCTTTTGACCGAGTTCGCTTCGGCTACGATCCGGAGAAGCCGATTATTAAGGATCTGACACTAGAGGTAGAGGAAGGCCAAACAGTAGCAATCGTTGGGCCTACTGGAGCCGGAAAAACGACGATCATCAATTTGCTAATGCGATTTTATGAACTGGATCGCGGACACATTCAGGTTGATGGTGTCGATTTGAAAAGCTTGAGTCGTGAGGAAGTACGCAGCATTTTTGCGATGGTGCTCCAAGACACCTGGCTCTTTAAAGGAACGATTTACGATAATATTGCCTACGGCCGTGAGGGAGCGACTGAGACTGAGATTGTCGGAGCAGCACGAAGAGCGTATGCGGATGATTTTATTCGGACGCTACCTGACGGGTACCAGACGGTGTTAAGCGAGGATGCTTCCAATATCTCTCAAGGACAACGCCAGCTCTTAACGATTGCCCGGGCGATCTTGTCTGATCCGAAAATTCTTATCCTCGATGAGGCGACGAGCAGTGTTGATACACGGACGGAAATGAACATTCAAAAAGCGATGAATGAATTAATGGCGGAACGTACGAGCTTTGTCATTGCTCACCGCCTTTCAACGATTCGTGATGCCGATCTCATTTTAGTGATGCACGAAGGTGACATCATTGAAAAAGGAACTCATGAAGAGCTGCTTGAAATGAAAGGATTTTACGCCGATCTGTACTATAGTCAATTTAAGGACCCGTGGAGGCTGTATAAGCCTCGCGAGTATAACAGCTTTTCCTGTATGAGGGAAAAGGCTGTTTTGTGCGAAGCGATGAATGGTATACTAAACGAAAGCAGCGTTCAATAAAGGGGATGGCAAAGTGAAAAAAAGAACTGCTGGGGGAATTGCTTGAAATCACTGCTGAGGAGCAGGAGATTTTATTAAAGCAAAAAAATCGCTAAAGAGGTTTATACGAGCCAGGCAGACTTTATCATTGAAGGGAAACGCTTTTTACAGGATCACCCGATCGTAGTGAGAAAGCATACGCGGTTTGTCAAGTTCCCGAAGCACAAGCACGATTATATCGAAATCAATTATGTTTATCACGGCCAACTAACTCAAACAGTCGGCAAAGAAACGCTCCACTTAAAGCAAGGAGAGCTGCTTTTTTTAAATCAGCATATTGAGCACGAAATTGAACCGTGTGCAACAGAGGACATTATTATCAATTTTATTATCGAGCCTAGCTTTTTCGAATTTATTTTTTCTTTCTTTCATTCAGATAATATGCTCAGTCATTTTCTCGTTAACAGTTTATATAATCAGACGCAAAAAGGCCATTTTCTTTATTTTAAAGTAGCAAGGTAAACAATATTCAAGAATTGCGCTTAAAATCATTCATGAAATAATGAACCCAACCTTTATGTCGGATTCAACGATTAAGCTGTACATCGGCCTTCTGTTCATCGAACTAATTAAACATAGTGACAAGGTTGAAAGTAAGCAGGAGCAGACGTCGCATCACCGACTCGTCGTTGATGCGTTAAAGTATATCGAGGCGAACTATCGACATGCGTCGTTGTATGAGCTCTCTAACCAGCTCCATCAGCCGCACTACTTGCTTAGCAAAATGATTAAAAAAGCGACAAGCCATACATTTATCGAGCTACTCCAGGAAAGGCGGCTTAGTAAAGCTAGGGAGCTGCTTGAAACGAGTCATCTACCTGTCACGGCTATTGTCGAAAAGGTCGGCTACGATAATATGAGCTATTTTTATCGGATTTTTAAGCAAAAATACGGCCAAACCCCACGAAAATATCGGGAAAATAACAGCTGACAAATTTCGACTGTTTTGACAAAGTAATCGAACTAGGGAGAGGTTATTAGTCTAAAGGTTTAATCCATATGGAAATTGTGAGGATTGACATGCAGTGATTCAGACGATATATACATATCTGAACTTCATACCACCTTACTTTGTTTCATCTAGATAAAAGCTTTTTCGGCTCATTTAGGTCAGGCGTGGTTTTAAAATAAGTCGTACCGTTTATCAAATGGTGTATCGTTTTGAGAAAAGTTGCATCGTACTACCTCGTTATTTACGAGGGGTATCAAAAGAAAAGGAAACTTCACACCTTCCTTTCTAAAGGTAACGTGTAAAACAATAGGAGGTAGACCTATGGAAAGTCAACGAGTTGATAAGCTAAAAACTATTTTTGAAGAGCTAAGGAATTCTGTGGATGAGAAAGTCGCCACTAAACTTGAATTAGATAAGTGTAATCGAATCATTCAAAGATTGAGTTCCTTCTCCTCCGATTGCGAAGAATGTCATCAACACTTTGTCTATTTAGAAAGTCATATAATGCAACTTAAAGCTAAGTTAGAGCAACTTACAGAAAGTGATTTTAAAGAACATAAACAAAAAATAAAAAAACATTAGCTCTCATCTAATGAAACAACATAAGTTAGTAACAAGTGGGTATTACCTAAGTATATATATGTCCATTGGTGTCAGTGTAGGTTTGTTATTTGGACTACTTATATTTGATAATATTGCACTCGGATTACCAATTGGGATAGGTGTTGGTGTAGCGGTTGGAGCAGGATTAGATGTAGACGCTCAGAAAAAGGGGATGACCTTGTAACTAGGTGTCTTTTTCCACTTTTCATAAGTTTTTTCCAAGCGTAAAGCTAGATAAATAATGAATCGTTCATTCAATAATTCGCTTCTATATGTACGTTCTTGATCTGATAAAGTCACTGGATTATCGTGAATCAGATTAACGAATAAGATAGGTAAGGAAGCACAATTGTCTAAGCATAAATCTGTTCCCATAAGGCTATCTTTACTCGGAGGAGAGACACAACCTCTAAGCTTTCCGTCATCCCCTGTTGTTGTTTTCATTTATTTTTGTAGAACAACGTTTGTGCATACTATGGCAACCATCAATTTTCTCAGCATGAGCAGTGTCCAATGCGGTGTAAATCTGAAATATTTTTAAAAAAAATTGACGAAATCCTTGTGGAAAAATACTACTCAAAAGTAAGCTTAACAGAAATAAAAAAACGTTCTTGATAGAATCAATTTCATTATTCAATGATTAAGTGTATGATCCGAACAAAATCATTTGAGCATTGATTTCCACTCTAGG
>BAXO01000133.1 GCA_001310555.1 Bacillus sp. JCM 19058 | reverse complement strand
GACTCGCCCGGTATGAATGCTGCTATTCGCGCAGTCGTCCGGAAGGCGATTTATCATGATTTTGAAGTTTACGGAATTAAATACGGTTATTCCGGCTTAATTGCTGGCGATATTCATAAAATGGAACTTGGCTCAGTCGGAGATATTATCCATCGTGGTGGAACGATGCTTTATACGGCGCGATGTCCCGAATTCCAAACTTTGGAAGGGCAAAAAAAAGGAATCGAGCAGCTTGAAAAGTTTGGGATTGAATGCTTAGTTGTCATTGGTGGTGACGGATCTTTTCGGGGTGCGCAAAAGCTTACTGAGCATGGCTTTCCGACGATCGGAGTTCCTGGAACGATCGATAATGACATTCCTGGCACCGACTTTACGATCGGATTTGATACGGCACTAAATACAGTTATTGAAGCGATTGATAAAATTCGGGATACGGCTACTTCCCACGAGCGTACGTTTGTCATTGAAGTTATGGGGCGCCATGCAGGGGATCTAGCTCTTTGGGCAGGGCTAGCAGATGGCGCTGAAACCATCGTTATTCCAGAGGCAGATTATGATATGGACCAAATTGTGAATCGCTTAAAAAGAGGACAGGATCGCGGAAAGAAGCATAGTATCATTATCGTTGCCGAAGGAGCGAGCAGCGGAATGGAATTCGGTCAACGCCTTAACGAGGCGGCGCAAATGGAATCACGCGTCATCGTTCTTGGCCATATTCAGCGTGGTGGTTCGCCTACGGGATTTGATCGGGTGCTTGCGAGCCGTCTTGGGGCAAAGTCAATTGACCTGCTAAGAGAAGGTAAGGCCGGAGTCACGGTAGGTATACAAAATAATAAGCTGGTGTATACCGATATTAATGAAGCTCTTGCTAGAACGCATGTGTGTGACCTTGAGATGTACAAGCTATCACAGGAGCTCTCAATCTAAATAATATGAGTAAAATGAAACGGCCATCAGTAAGAACTTTGCTTCGCTGATGGTTAGTTAAATCCGTATGAAGACAGTTGCGTTATTCAAGGTGTTCGCCCATATTTAATGAGGGCGTTTCACTTCGATATATAAAGAGAAGATTAGAAACAGGAGGCGCTTATGCGTAAAACAAAGATTGTCTGTACTATTGGTCCAGCAAGTGAAAGTGTCGAGAAGCTTGTGCAGTTAATGGAAGCTGGTATGAATGTGGCTCGATTGAATTTTTCCCACGGTGATTTCGAAGAGCATGGGAATCGAATTAAGAACATTCGTGAAGCGTCGGCCGTCACTGGGAAAACGGTAGCGATATTACTTGATACTAAAGGACCGGAAATTCGTACACATACACTGTCAGGCGGGGCAGCTGAATTGAAGGCTGGCAAAAAGCTAATCATTTCCATGGAGGAAATAATTGGCGACGACACGAAAATTTCTGTTTCTTACCCAGGTCTTATCAATGATGTTCACCCGGGCTCCAAAATCCTGCTCGATGATGGATTGATCGAACTCGAGGTTTTGGAGGTTAATGAAAATAGTCTAGTAACCCAAATTCTTAATAACGGTATTTTGAAAAATAAAAAAGGGGTTAACGTGCCAAATGTCAGCGTTAACCTGCCTGGTATTACAGAAAAGGATGCTGCTGATATTAAATTCGGAATCGAGCAAGGGATCGATTTTATCGCGGCATCATTCGTACGCCGAGCTTCCGACTTACTCGAAATTCGTGAGCTGTTAAAGCAAAATCAAGCAGAAGGCATTCACATCATTCCGAAAATCGAGAATCAGGAAGGCGTCGACAATATCGATGAAATTCTCGAAGTTTCCGATGGATTGATGGTTGCTCGTGGCGATCTCGGAGTAGAAATTCCGACAGAAGCAGTTCCCCTTGTGCAGAAGCAATTAATAAAGAAGTGTAACTTTGCGGCCAAGCCGGTTATTACGGCAACACAAATGCTTGACTCCATGCAGCGTAATCCTCGGCCGACAAGAGCGGAAGCGAGCGATGTCGCCAATGCGATTTTTGACGGAAGCGATGCCGTTATGCTTTCCGGAGAGACGGCGGCTGGTGATTATCCAGTCGAAGCCGTTCAAACGATGAGCAATATTGCCTGTCGTACAGAGGAAGCGATCAATTATAAGGCTAACTTGAGAAGGAGAACGAAGGAAGAGATTAAAACGATTGTCAGCGCGCTCGGACAATCTGTTGTCCATACGGCCTCCAACCTCGAGGTTTCATCAATACTGACTGCTACGGAAAGCGGCCATACCGCAAGGGTTGTCTCAAAATATCGCCCCAAATCGCACATTATCGCCGTTACCAGTAATGAACAAATCGTTCGTCAGCTGCAATTGGCTTGGGGAGTTCAGCCATTACTTGGTAGGCCGGCGGCCACGACTGATGAAATGCTGTCAAGGACTGTTGAAACGGCAATAGATTCGGGTCTTGTTAAGCAAGGAGAACTGGTCGTTATTACCGGTGGCGTCCCGGTCGGGGAATCCGGAACAACTAACTTAATGAAGGTTCATGTGATCGGAGAGGTGGTTGCCAAAGGACAGGGAATCGGGCGCCGTTCGATTGCCGGACGCGTAGTCGTTGCTAAACATGCCGCAGAAGCGAATGAAAAGGTTGAGGAAGGTTCAATTCTCATCACATATAGTACCGATAAGGACATGATTCCGGCATTTGAAAAAGCGGCTGCCGTCATCACAGAGGAGGGCGGACTCACCTCTCATGCAGCAGTAGTCGGCTTAAGCTTAAGCACGCCTGTAGTTGTAGGAGTCGAAGATGCACTGAACCTTTTCAAAGACGGAGAGGAAGTCACGCTTGATTGCGCTAGAGGGTTTATTTACAGAGGACATACGAGTGTATTATAATAAAGGTTGAGGAGAAGGGGGTACCCTTCTCTTTTTCCAGCAATCGAAACGTTTCTTCTAACCGGAAGAGGCATCTTGAGGTGAGAACGTATGTCAAGGTTTTTCTTACTTTTGCTAATTATTCCTCCTATCGTGGAGATTGTTCTGCTCATTGTCGTTGGTCAATATATCGGCGTATGGCCGACACTGCTGTTAATTGTCCTGACAGGGATATTAGGAGTATGGTTTGCTAAACGGGAAGGGCTGCAAGCGCTTCGTCTTGCTCGCCTGCAGCTACAAAAAGGACAGATTCCAGATCAAGTGCTCCTTGACGGTATTTGTATTATTATCGGTGGGCTCGCCTGATAGTACCGGGTTTTTTTGACGGATATCCTCGGTTTACTATTATTAATTCCTAAGAGTCGCTTATTGGCGAAGGCTTTGCTCTTAAAATGGATGTATCACATGATGAAGGGAAGAAATTTTGTCGTTATGTCTCGCCGGCGTTGACTCAACTTAGTTGGGGTCATACTTGTGTGTCAAACGTCTTCAAATTGCGTATGCTACTTAGTGTGTTAGGTGAACGAATAGCGCAGGTGGATTGTTCCAGACTGCTAGGCGGGACAATTAGGAACCCTTGCTTTTAGGCGTACAGAGAAAGGGACTGATGAAGGTGGTTTCACAGGCAACATTATTTATGCTCATTTTACTTCTTATTGCGATTTTTGCAAAAAACCAGTCCTTGCTTATTGCAGTTGGCTTCTTACTTATAGTCAAATGGAGTGGATTAGGCGATAGGCTCTTCCCGTTGTTTCAGCAAAAAGGAATAAATATTGGAGTAACAGTTATAACAATTGCCGTATTGACTCCGATCGTCACTGGAGAAATTGGTTTTAAGCAGCTTGGCGAAGCATCCGTTCCTCCTACGCCTGGATAGCTTTAGCATCAGGAATCTTAGTGGCAATTATTGCTTCTAATGGTATCGATTTGCTAAAAACGGATCCTCATATTACAACAGCGCTTGTTTTTGGTACAATATTAGCAGTGACTTTGTTTAATGGTGTGGCAGTAGGCCCTTTAATCGGAGCGGGAATCGCTTATTTTGCGATGAAGGTATTTCAATATTTCATCAACCTAGGAGGCTAAACAGCTATCGTGTCATTTGTGACAAAAACAAATAGTTAAGGGTTAAACATTCACAAAAGCTAAAAAAAATGTTTATAATGTAACTTGTGGTCTTTATCCCAAATGAACGGGGCGCTTTCTCTCCTAATAAGTGTAGCAGGGCTAGAGGTGGAGAAGACTGCCCATACAGCCCCGATTGGTTCAATGAATCATCATGGTGATGAGGAAACCCCATTTTACATACTTAATCACTCGGTTTTGGCTGGGAAATGTAAGCAGTTACTATCGGACGTGTTGAATCAATAAGAGCTTAACGATAGTCGAGCGCCGTTGTCTAAAGGTTGAATACCGTTCGGAACGGCTGTTCAGCTTAGTTCATCCATACGCAAAGCTGCAATTGCGTCAGAGGACCGGTGCTTTGCCGGTTTCTATGAGTGCATTGACGATGGACGGAAGGAATTATCCGTCGGCTTTTTGAACAACCTCTAATTATGTAAAAGCGAAAGAAATCATGAGAAGGAGATGTTAACGTGAGTTTGACTCGTGGACTAGAAGGGATAGTAGCAACAACATCAAGCGTAAGCTCGATTATCGAGAGTGTCCTAACTTACCAAGGATATAATATTGACGATTTGGCCGACAATGCAAGCTTTGAAGAGGTCGTATTCTTGCTTTGGAATGGCCGGCTGCCTAAAAAAGAAGAGCTAATTCAATTTACTGCTGAACTCGCCTCGCACGCCGAAATTCCTCAGGAAATAATTGAACAAATGAAGACTTACCCAATAGATAAGGTGCACCCAATGTCAGCCTTACGTACAGCTGTTTCTAGCCTAGTCTATACGACGAAGATGCCGAAGTAATGAATACAAATGCGAATTTCCTAAAGGCTTTGAAGCTTCAAGCGAAAATACCGACAATCGTAACAACGTTTTCACGATTGCGAGAAGGCAAAGAACCAGTTGCTCCTCGTTCCGACTTAGGCTTTGCAGCTAATTTCCTTTATATGCTGAACGGCGAGGAACCAGACGAAATTGCGATTGCGGCTTTTAATAAAGCGCTAGTTCTTCACGCCGATCATGAGCTGAATGCTTCGACGTTTACAGCACGCGTTTGTGTAGCGACTTTATCGGATGTCTACTCGGGTTTGACGGCGGCAATTGGCGCCTTAAAAGGGCCTCTTCACGGAGGAGCGAATGAGGCGGTCATGAAAATGCTTAACGATATTGGTGAAGTCGAAAACGTTGAGTCATACATTCGCAAAGCGCTCGACAACAAGGAAAAAAATTATGGGATTTGGTCATCGCGTTTACAAAAATGGCGATCCGCGTGCCAAACATTTGCGAGAGATGTCTAAACGCCTGACGAAAATTACTGGTGAAACGAAATGGTATGACATGTCGGTGAAGATCGAAGACATCGTCACAAATGAAAAAGGCTTATGCTAATGTCGATTTCTTCTCAGCGAGTGTTTATCATAGCCTCGGTATCGATCATGATCTCTTTACGCCGATTTTTGCTGTTAGTCGATCTTCAGGCTGGCTGGCTCATATTTTGGAGCAATACAGCAATAATCGTCTCATTCGCCCTCGAGCCGAATATGTCGGACCGACAAATCAAACCTATATTCCAATCGATGAGCGTTAATTTTTGAACACGGAGTACTTGAGAGTGAACTCTCTGTACATAGGATTCCATCCGCTACTAAATTCTGATAAGCTGGATGGGTGGGAATTTTGTTAAGGACAGACGATCGGAAGAGAACATTATTGGTTTCCGCTAGGCTGAAAACAAACTTTCCGAAAGGGTTTATATTTTAAGGAGGTAATTATTCATGGCAAATGGGGAAGTCATTCAAGTAGACAATGGGGTATTAAACGTACCGAATCATCCAATCGTTCCATTTATCGAAGGGGATGGGACAGGCCCTGATATTTGGGCTGCCGCATCACGCGTTTTAGATGCAGCTGTAGAAAAGGCATATAATGGAGAAAGAAAAATCGAATGGAAGGAAATATTGGCTGGAGAAAAAGCTTTCAATGAAACAGGCAGCTGGCTTCCGGATGAAACGCTCGACGCTGTCCGTAAGTATATGATTGCGATTAAGGGGCCTTTAACTACTCCAGTTGGTGGAGGTATTCGCTCGTTAAATGTAGCGCTTCGTCAGGAGCTTGATCTGTATACTTGCTTGCGTCCTGTCCGTTATTTTCAAGGAGTCCCATCACCAGTGAAACGCCCAGAGGATACGGATATGGTCATCTTCCGCGAAAACTCAGAGGATATTTACGCAGGAATCGAATATGAGGAAGGCTCAGAGGAAGTAAAGAAGCTGATTGATTTTCTGCAGCACGAAATGGGTGCTAACAAAATTCGTTTCCCAGAAACGTCTGGAATCGGAATCAAGCCTGTGTCAAAAGAAGGAACGGAACGCCTTGTCCGCGCAGCGCTTCAGTATACGCTTGACGAAGGTCGGAAGAGCCTGACCCTCGTCCATAAAGGAAACATTATGAAATTTACCGAAGGCGCCTTTAAAAAAAATGGGGCTTTGAAGTAGCAGAGCGCGAGTTTGGCGATAAAGTGTTTACTTGGGCACAGTATGATCGGATCGCTGAGGAAAGCGGTAGAGCAGCAGCTGACAAAGCTCAGGCTGACGCAGAGGCTAAAGGGAAAATTATCGTTAAGGAAGTCATTGCCGATATTTTCTTACAA
Source organism: Bacillus sp. JCM 19058 (assembly GCA_001310555.1). The sequence goes on along the minus strand of BAXO01000133.1, from coordinate 2,840 downwards.
CAAATTTTAACGCGACCGAAGGAATTCGATGTCGTAGCAACGATGAACTTGAACGGCGATTATATTTCTGACGCTCTCGCTGCCCAAGTTGGTGGTATCGGTATTGCACCAGGTGCAAATATCAATTACGAAACTGGACATGCTATTTTTGAGGCTACTCATGGCACTGCACCAAAATATGCAGGGCAAGATAAAGTGAACCCTTCATCTGTTTTGCTTTCCGGTGAGCTGATGCTACGTCACCTCGGCTGGAATGAAGCTGCTGATCTCATCATGGCTTCCATGGACAAAACGATCGGAAGCAAGGTCGTCACTTATGACTTTGCTCGTCTAATGGATGGTGCGACTGAAGTGAAATGCTCTGGCTTTGCCGATGAGTTAATCAAGAATCTTTAAGACGATGTGACGCTGCGCCTTTTTATAGGCGCATGCGTTTTTACTGTTTAGAAAAACAAACAGGAGTGAACAAGCGATGGCGATTAAACGTAGGAAAATTTCTGTAATCGGTGGCGGCTTTACGGGTGCGACAACCGCATTGATGGTAGCGCAAAAGGAGCTTGGCGATGTAGTGCTCGTCGATATTCCTCAAATGGAAGGGCCTACGAAAGGAAAAGCGTTGGATATGCTTGAATCAACGCCTGTCCAAGGCGTCGATGCAAACGTGATTGGGACGTCGGCATATGAAGATACAGCAGGCTCTGATGTTGTTGTCATTACTGCCGGGATCGCCCGGAAGCCGGGGATGAGTCGCGATGATTTAGTGAACACGAATGCTTCAATCATGAAGTCGGTGACAAAAGAAGTGGTCAAGCATTCGCCGGATTGTTATATTATTGTGCTGACAAATCCAGCCGATGCAATGACATATACGGTTTACAAGGAATCCGGCTTCCCGAAAAACCGTGTCATCGGACAATCAGGAGTCTTGGACACTGCCCGCTTCCGAACATTTGTAGCTCAGGAGCTAAACATTTCCGTTGAAGATATAACCGGATTTGTCCTTGGTGGACATGGAGACGACATGGTTCCACTAATTCGCTACTCTTATGCAGGCGGAATTCCGCTGGAAAAGCTAATTCCACAGGAACGTCTAGATGCAATTGTCGAACGTACGCGTAAAGGCGGTGGCGAGATTGTCGGCCTACTAGGGAATGGCAGTGCTTATTATGCGCCTGCAGCAGCTTTAACGCAAATGGTGGAAGCGATTGTTAAAGACAAGAAGCGGATTTTGCCAACGATCGCTTATCTTGAGGGTGAATATGGCTACGAGGATTTATACGTCGGTGTGCCAACCATTCTTGGCGGAGACGGGATCGAGAAAGTAATCGAGCTCGATTTAACCGCTGCTGAGAAGGAGCAGTTTGCTCAATCTGTGCAATCTGTGCGTGCAGTCATGGAGCTCTGCCAAAGGAATAAACATAGAAAAAAACTCACGCCTTTTGAACTTAACAATAAAGCCACTTCGAGAGAGAATTCCCGGAGTGGCTTTGATTTTTTTGTCTTTAGCACGGACCATTTCTGTATAAGGAGAGGTTTTGCGACGGATGTATTTGTGTCAACGTGACCGTCGCTTTGAGGCCAGCCACTTGGTGAGGTCTCCTAAGTTTCTTGCTAGCCGTACACGAAGCAGTCCGAGGATTGGGGCCATCGCTTCGAACCGCGCCCGGTGGTGTAGATTTACTATTTGTAAATAGTTGTCGAATATCTATTTGATAATTATTGACCGACTGTTAACTTAATGATTCAGCTATAAAAATAAATTTCGAAATAAAAATGATAAATGTACAATTGTACAGAAGGATACAAAAGTTTGAAAGCTTAAAGGGGTGGCTTATATAATGGTTGATGCCTTACTTAGAACCATTGGTTGTTTTAAAGGGGTCGTAACAGGGATGCAATTGGTAAACAAACAGAGTCTTTAAATTTCAAGGAAATTAAACAATGGTTTCCAGAAGGCATTAATGGCTTGCAAGGTGAACCAGGTAGCGTCATGCCACGATATAAGGATAGACATTATTTGTGGAGGTTTGGAGAGACAACGGATGATACTGAACAAACAATTTCTATCGCTAGAGTAATAGCAAGAAATGGGGAAATTACACATGTTCCCGTCGGGGAAGAATTAATGCACTGTAAAAAATCAAACCGGCCAACATTGCTTCTAGGGAAATTTCAACAAATTGGTGATCCAAAAAGAGTGGCATTTGAAGGAGACGGCTGTGGAGCGGCAATGCGTGCAGCGCCAATTGGTGCGCTATACTCTACTCAAAGATTAAATGATTTAGTTTCAAGTGTTTTTGAAGCTAGTATTCCTACGCATGGAGGAAGAATTGCAATTTGCAGCGCTAGCGCAATAGCTGGAGCAATTTCCGCAGCCATCGATGAAAAGCAACCTAATGAAATACTACAACACGCTGTTTTGGCTGCTAGGATTGCAGAAAAATACCGTCCTTCATCTTCTGATGAGAGTGTAGCTGATCTAATTTTACGTGTATATGAAGAACTATCGAGTCACAGGTTTTTATCTTTGGAATTTATCAAGGATAAGTATATGCCATGGGAAACACCAAACATCGTCGCATTAGCATAAATTTTGCTATTTTAACCCAGTCTGCAGAAAAAAACAACTTTATTGGCAGCAAATCTCGGAGGAGATACTGACTCAGTAGCATCAATGGGATCTGCAATAGCTGGAGCAATATCCCCTCAAACTATAAACGAAGAATGGTATCAGGTTATTAAAGATGTTAACAGTAATGAACTGATTGAGTTAGCCCCAAAGATATACTCCCTTCGAAAATAATCTACTTTTTGGTGATTTAATACAGAGTCAATTTCAT
>BAXO01000132.1 GCA_001310555.1 Bacillus sp. JCM 19058 | reverse complement strand
AAACCAGTCAAAAACGTTAATCCATGGAAACAAACGAGACATCCAGCACCATAAGTAACTGCACACGCTCCCCCACATATTGATCCAGCTAAAGTAATTAATGCCCAACTTACACCTTTATTACTTAAGCAATCATTAAAACCTTTCCACCATTTGTTAAATCCAAATGTTGTAAATTCCGGCATGGTGATTTCTTTAAAATCTTCTTTCGTAAAATCTAGATGAACTTCATTTATAAGTTCTCCGTTCGCATAAACAGCTGAAAATCCATTCAACTCTTCTTTGTTTGTTTTTAAATGAATTTCTGAATAACTCTCTAATTTTTTTCCTCGTCAAATACAACAACTAAACCTTCAATACTCTCTTCAAGCCCAATTTCAAAAGGGATATTTATATGAATGAGATTAGCTTCTATATGGCGCTGTGCTGTAATTGCATCAAAATTTAATTCGTTATCGCTATATAGAACTAATTCCTTATTATTTATTAGATCTTTAGCCTCTTGTCTTAGTGATTTTATTATATTAATATCTACTTCTTCAAATAATTCACTCATCTCATTTAAACGTTCAACAGTATCTCTTATATCATTTGAAGATGCAGTTGCAGAATTGCCAAATGGACCAAATAAATTAACTAATAAAAAAAACTGAACACCAAATCATTAACGTATTCCTTTTTAACATTCTATCAATTCCTTTGTAAAATATTTGGTTGGCCAACCAAATATTACAATATCATACATAACCATCTAGTATAATCCCTTCGACATAACTTCTAAGAAGTCTACAATGTTTGACATAAATACAAGGATACTAACCAAAATTGTTCTTCCTTTATTTATTTCAGGACAGCACATTTTTTTTAATAGGCTAAATTTTAATAACGCTTTGATAAAACAACAAAGGAAAGAAAGGTTGTACTTAACATTAAAGCCACTAATAAACAAACAGTTTGATATCCTGTTAACATCACAATTTCTAACTGATATGTTAACATTATGACTAACATATATAATAGTGTAATGAAGTAGCTATAAAATAAACCTCTGTCCCTTATTTTTTTTGTACGCTCATCATTATCTTTAAATTGCGGAAACAAATAAGATAAACAAAACCCCATAATTGATGTACTAATTAATAAAAGTTCATGTCCAACAAAAAAATGAACCAGTTGATATACTAGCTAAACTTACAATAACAGCATAAATAGTAAATATTACTCCAAAAATAAAATAGAAAGACCTTCCTGCTTTATTACTCATTTTCATAATATTCCTCCTGAATAAGCTATTCTTCATCCATTAAAAAAAACTTCTTCAACATGCGTGTCAAAACAACGAGCGATTTTTATTGCAAGAGGTAGAGAAGGGTTATATCGGCCTTTTTCTATAGAAATAATCGTTTGTCTTGACACTGATAACAAAGATGCCAACTGATCTTGAGACATCTTTTTTTTCTTGTCTTAATTGTTTTATTCGATTTTTCAAAACTTTCATCACTCCTCCTACATAAAGTATTATAACGTAAAACACCCTTTACAGTAAAGGTCGCTTTACTTTCTATTAAAATTCTTCCCGACCTTTCTTTTCACTCGTACCTCGCTCAATATATTTGGTAACAAGTAGACTAAACCTCTAAATATTCTGTTACGGTATTAAGAGTGTGGATAAGGTTATATAAAAACTGGGTGCATTAGACACTCTAATGACAAATAGTTCCCGCTGAAAATACGCTAACTTTTTAATTATTTGTTTGTCATTAATTATTGAAAGGATTATTAATGGAGATTTTAAATGCTTTTTGGAACGCTTCCTTAAAAAAAATTAAAACAAGGTTATATACAGGAGAATGAATCTTTTAAATGTTTGTTGTGTGGTGAAGAAATTGAAAAAGGAGTTATCTACCCGTATGAAGATAGACTTTATGAAGCAGAAAGATATATGCGAATTCATATAGAAGTAAGTCACCAATCTGTCTTTAACCACCTGAAGCTTTGTTCGTGGTTAAATCTTGAACTTATTAAAAACGCTGCTGAAATTGGATACTGTCGATTTCACTTTGCCTCACCACAAATTTAATATATATTCACAGACTTGCACCTTTTAAATGATAAAGAAATTAACAATTCACATTTGATGGCTGCTCCACCATTCCTACGTTTTATTAACTATTGCTAAGGATTGCGATTGTTTCTTTTTGTCATAAAAGAAGAATATAAAATCCCACTCCGCTGAGTCCCACAGCTATTACTGAAATCTAGGTTCCAGTTAAATAAACGTATTAACACTGTAAGTGGTAGTCTATAATGAAAGAATAGAAACCATCTGGAAATTATCTTTAGGAGGTGGATTAAGTGAACAGTTCCCCAAATAAAATGAAACTCATCATTCCAAAGGGATGTGACAATGCTCCAAGGAAACAAATAGTTATTGATTTTACAGTAGCTATATTAAAACAGCAAAATGAAGTCATTAAGGAATATGTGGATGAAGCTATTATATGGTATCAATTAAAAGATAATAAGAAAATAGAGGGTATAAGTTCATTATTTACTATTTTGGAGGAGGAAGGTAAAGAAATTGTTGACTGCCTTGAAATTTACCAAGTGATAACTCACGGGAAATTCGCTTCCATAAATGGTGTAATTTTATCCGCAAATGGAACTAAAACTGATTTTTGTGATGTATATATGTTCAGTAATACTTCAAAATCTGGAAAGGTAAAGGAAATAAAATCATATAGACTATAATCTCCAAATTAAAAGTTCCAATGTTCCACAGAAAGACGCCATGGTGAAAGACTTTAGCTAGAAAAATGAGCAATTTTTTTTGCATTATCAAGATCTAAAAGTAAAAAAATAAAGGGCCTTTAACAAAGCGCCCTTTAGTTAAAGAAAGGCTTGTTTTATTTCTCACGTTAACTTGCAGCATTATCAATCAATTGTTTAAGTACTTTGATAGTTATTTCATATTCCTCGTTTGTAATACCCTGAAACAATTGCATTCTTGTTTTTTTGTTGAGTGGAAAAGATTTCGGTAAAAGCGACCTTTCCTTCCTCTGTCATTTGAATCAAAGTCGTATCTGGTTCTGAACTCTTCACTTGGTTCATCCAATTTCTTGAAGAAAATTCATTAAGAATTTCACTGAGGTAGGGCTCATCAACGAAATTACGAAGTAGATCAAATATAGCCTCTCTTGTCATTATATCTTTTTCATAAACTGTATTTAACACCTGCCAGTGAAGGCGTGTTAAGTTATACTGCTCCAAATTTTTGTCGACCTTAGCTGAAATTGATTTGTCTGCTTCTTTTAACCAATAACCGATAGGCTTTTCTCCCTTACTCATAGATACACCCCCAAAGTGTGCTCCAGATTTTATAAATCCTCTTTACAATACTTTCTTATTGTAAATTTTAATCGTATTTACCCACATTTAATATCAGTCTTGAGGTTGATTTTCCATTTTTGATCCTCAAGATGTTCATAAAAAGAACTTTATAATACTGAGAAAAACATACTTCTAGAAAGAGAAGGCTATCCATACATATACCGACGAAACCCTTAATGAGGTTGATACATGGATGAATGATCTTCCCCGAAAAATCTTAGGCTATGAAACACCAGTTGATGTTTTTGCGCGAGCTTTATCAGGCGAGAGTTAATCCTCGCCTGAAAAAAAGCTGGAAATCCTGTACTACGGTCCACAATGGAAGTGTGGCATTTACTATTGTTTTGAATCGAACCCATAAAAGACTTACCAATTTCCACTAGAAAAACTAGGTTTGAAAGCAATTCCCTAATCCTACTTTCTAATTTAATTCACTACAATTATATCGAATTGAGTATATTTTAACTCGAGATAAAACTCAGTTGAATTGGCAAGGCAAACGTTGGCTATATTATTACAGTAGGGATGAAATAGTACCGAACAATGATGAATTTATCACTGGTGCTACAAAAAGCTCTTAAGTAACCCTCTGGGGTAACTTGGAAAAAAATGCCCTTTAATTCTAAGCAAATGGAAAGGAAATGATGGGCATGTCAAAAGATTTTGAAGGTAAAGTTGTTCTAATTACAGGTGCAGCAACAGGCATTGGACGTGCTACAGCACTTGCATTTGCTAAGAGAGACGCAAAAATAGCAATTGGTGATGTCGATGAGCGTGCTAATGAAACAGTTCAACTCATTGAAGCCGAAGGAGGAAAAGCGGTATTTTTTTTAAGACGGATGTTACAAATCCCGAACAAGTAAAAGCATTAATTGAGAGCACTGTTACTAAATTTGGTGGCTTGCATCATGCGTTTAATAATGCTGGGATTCTCCCTCCAACGAAGCCATTTGTAGAAATGACGGAAAAAGATTTTGATAGTACAATTGCAGTCGATTTAAAAGGGGTATTTTTAGCTCTTAAATACGAGCTTGAATATATGGAAACATCCGGCGGGGGTACTATAGTCAATACGGCATCCGTTGCTGGTCTTATTGCTGACCCTTTCATGGCACCCTACGTTGCGGCGAAACATGGGGTCGTTGGTTTAACGAAAGCAGCCGGAATTGAATATGCAGCCAAAGGAATTCGCGTAAATGGAATTGCCCCTGGGCTTGTCGAAACCCCGATGACTAAGGGTGGATGGACGATCCAGAATTCCGCAAAACAGTTGTTGGTAATATTCCAATGGATCGCCCTGAAAAACCTGAGGAAATCGCTGAAATGGTGGTATTTATCTCTTCATCGGGAGCTACCTTTGCAGCAGGACATACATTTGTTATCGATGGTGGACAAACAGCTCATTAATGGAATGTGTATGTAACCTGATAACTGATGTTTAATGAATTGGACATTCGGATGATCGTGTAGAAATGCTGTTATAGCCTAACTTAAAAAAAGAAAAATATGTTGCTTCTTGAAAAAGTGATACCATATTTTTCTTTTTTTGTTCAATTTATTCTTGTTTTTCTAGTAATAAGGCGATAACTTGACTGCCTTCATTATAAGGTTCACCAGAAACGTCATTATACATTTCTTTTACTGTAAACCCTACAGCAGTTACCTCTTTGATGAATAATTCTTTTGTGAAGAATTGATGCAAGATGTAGTAAGTTTCATTTTTATCTTCGGTAACCACCGTTGTTTGCTCTAATGTTACCCTATCAGTATTTAAGATTTCTACCGATAGCAACATAAGAATCTTTTGACCAGAAACCGCCATTTTCGTTAAGGTTCCAATATTGTTCTTCCTTGAACTGATCAAATTTGTTTTGAGAGAAAACATCTAATAGCAACTGCCCACCACTCTTTAGACTGTTCCAAATGTTGTAAAGTAATTTACTGCGATCTTCAGGCGCAAGGGCACCATAATCACAATATATCAATAGGGCCAAGTCATAGATATTTGAATCATTTAATTCCATATAATTCACACAGCGATATTCAATATCAAGTTCGAGTTCTTTTGCTTGTTCTTTGGCATAACGAATTGAGTTTTCAGAGAAATCTAACCCTGTTACCGTATAACCTTTTTTGGCTAATCGCTCGCTATAAAGACCCGGACCACAACCTAAGTCTAATACTTTTTGATAAGATTTTTTTGGAGCAATTTGTTGAATAAAATCAATAGATTTGTCAATAAACGCAAAACTTCTACTAGCTCCTTCTGTATCTGGGCTTAAATGAGCTTCTAGTAATTGTTTGGAAATATAAGGATCTTGCCAAAAAACATTATCTGTTTGTTCAAATCGTGAAGGTACGTGCAACTGGTTTACTAAATTATTCATCGAACTTCCTCCTAAAAATTTTTATAACACAAAAGACCGCAGAGGTTTACTCTGCGGATAAAATGAGAATAAGTCCGTAAAGTAAAAAAATCAATTGGCGCACTAAATAAACATACAAAAATGCTTATTTCAGTTTGCTTAAAATTGATTTTTTACTTTGTTCCAGCCATAACAAAATTCGTGAAAACTTAAACTTCTGCTATGCCGAACTTCTTCACCTAGCGTCCTTGTGACTCTGTATCCATAACAGACAATAAACTATGAAGTCAACCACCAATTTAACCTCTTATTCAAGGATAGCCCCGGGTCGACTGCTCAATCACTTGCCCAGCACTACTTTACGGGTACCTGCCAGACCATGCACCTCGATGTCACTGCGGCGATGGGGGAGCCAATGCTCGCGGGTCAGCCGCCACCGTTGCAGCAGTCCAGGTTCTCCCCGCCGTGTAGCCCAGGTAACACCGTTCTCCTGGTAGCCAAGACGCGTGATACGCCATTTGATCCTAGGTTATCGATGAATGCATCTGAGGTGGCCTCGGCAGCGCCGAGACCGTCGAAAGCCAGATGCAGTGCGGATTGACGCATCTCCGTGCTATCCCCCTTTGACGTAATCTGAGGACAACCATGAGAAGGTAGTGACTGTGCCGTAGGTATTGAAATGATCGCCGATGACGTCCTGCATCCCCACTGGCTTGTTATCCAACATCACAATCAGATTCAGCCGCCAGAAATCGTTTGTGACGGTTCCCCGCCCTCGCCACATGGCCTGCAACCATTTCATCACGCGGATCTCCGGGTCTTCTTCATACAAGGATATAGGGTCGTCATAAGGAGCAGGTTCAGCATAGGCTTTACCTGCTCGGACAATGGGCACAAGCTCTTCGAGTAAGTGGTCCGCGGCTCCGACAAGCTCAATGCGCGGAGTGATCACTCGTAGGTTCAAAGGGGCATAGCTCACCATCTACATCTCTCCTTTCAATGATTCTTTCTTCATTCGCTGTCCTCATTTCGTACTCAAGCCTGAAAAATGATAAACACCCGCTCATATAGATCGCTTCAAAATGCAATTGCCTCCAATTTCTACTATGTAATGAATGATGGATTGAGGTATGGGCGCAGAATGAAGTCATCGTCAGCCTGATGATCGGAAGCAAGCTCACGACACTCCTCCTTTATAGTATATTTTAGTCCAACATTTTCTTTTATTTTTTTAATTCGTGATCTTACTTTGAGTCCATATTAGTTTTCAGAATAAAAAAAACAATCCTATACGAGCATATTATCGTAAAGGATTGTTTTTATCAAACGTTATTGTATGCTTAAACATAAAGAAGCTTTGGTAGAGCAATAACTGTTTAAAAATCCAATGAATGAGCTTATTCATACAAGCTCCCAGCACGACTTTATGTGGTTTCCCTTCCTGAGTATAAGAAAGTATTTTGGACACATGTATTCAAACGTTTCGTTGAACGTACTCACTACTCATCGCCCGGTCACGGTATTGTCGTTCATTCCACTGAAAAATACTCGATTCACAAAGGCCAATAGCCGTTAACGGCGAATTTATAAAACAACTTTATTATTATAGTACATAACAACATGTAGCTTTAGAATAAAGTTTGATCAAAAATGCCTCACAAACCCGTATAACACTGTAAACAAAAGACTCCATTTTGGAAAAAGATTGAACAAAATAGATTGTGAAGTGTTGTTCAATTTTTATAAAAAAAGTTTGATCATTTTCTACGTATGTTGTTCCCTAATGCGTCTCGTTTGCGGAATAAGAAGATCTCTATGAGCTAGTCTCTTTCCAAGCTTCTGCTACTTTAAGCATGTTGTAACCGAATGGTTCCTGATTACTTTTGATTAAAAATAACCCTGTAGAAATCGACTGAATGTATCCCCATTCCCATATCCCTTGCGTATCCACACCAGTTAATTGTCCAAGCAAAGAACAACGTTTTTTTACCATTCTCTAACGGATCTTCTATTAAATCATCGAGCCATTCACGCATGAGAATACCTAGGTCATAAGATGGTTCTCCTATCAAACCATCAGGGTCGATCAATTTAAATGACGGTTGAGGTTTAGTTGGATCTTGCAGAGCATTTCCATGATGGGAATCACCATGAACCAATACAGCTTTGGTGAAGTCTATTTTGGTTAATCGAGATTCTAAAAAGGTGAGCGATTGATCGATAAGTGCCTTTGAACAGGGTTTTCCAAGCTCGCTCCAGAGTTCTGGGATGAAATTTTGAAACCATCGAATAAGATCAGGCATCGATTGTAAATGATGGGGTTGTTGTACGGGCTTCCATGAATGTCTAAGCATCGAACAGATAATCTCTATTTCTTCTTTAGTAGAGTACTCTAATTGATCTAAAGGTTTGCCCAAACGTTCCAATAATAAAGCTCTTTGATTCATATCTTCATTAATTAACCGGACATACCCATCCCCGTTTACAATACGTAAAGCCTCAACTTCTTGTTCAATCACTGAGTTGCCTTCCATTTGAGGCATCACTATCTTAAGAATGGCGATACCTCCATCTTGAGCTGAAACTTCTGCTACAAAAGCTTCCGATCCACCTTCAAGTGTTTTTTCTATACGTATGCCCCATCGATGTTCCAAATCATAAATCGTATCCTTTAAATGATATAACCATTTTTCACCCTCACAACCCAGGCTTTTTGCTTTTTGTTGAACAAATTTTGGAACAAGTTCATTTTGTTTATCCATCATCTTTCTTTCCTTTCTTATCTTGAAACGGTACACTAGGATCACATGTTTTAGGATTAGCAGGGTGTTTAATTCCAGCTCACCTGCAATAATAATTGTTTCTTCTAAAGGTCATAATGGAAATTTTCACGAATATTTAAAATATCATCGGAAAACTCAGATATATAAAAGTAATTTCGTTCCAAATCCGATAATAACCCATGTTGCCTCGCAGTTTTCATACCTTTTTTTAACTAGTTGAACGACTCAAAGATGAAACGCCTTGAACTTTTAACTATGGCTGATAGTCAGCCCCGCTGCCGGTTCCACGGCCTTCTTTAATCCACTTATCGACTTTAGATGTTCTTTTTCTTTTCGACATAAAAACATCCCTTTAGACAATAGTATCCAAAGGGGAAAAGCGGTGCAACTTTTTTTACAAACGTCGCGACTTTGTTTAAAACCATAGCAACAACATGATACCTCATAATAAAGTTGTTTAATTTTGAAGCTGAATAAATAATAACCCCTGAATGTAACAATAAAGTCGTTTAAAAATCTGACTTTTATGCAACAATCGCGCCCTATAATGGAATAAGTATATGTATAATTTCACTAGTATGGGGAACTGTCGTATAGGGAAGCCTCAAAACATTTATTAGGGACATAAAAAATAAAAAAACCTTCAATATAAGAATTTTTCTTGACCATTCAGTCCGAATAAAGTAAAATAGCTTTCAAAGGAGGGAGGGAATTGGGGAGAAATAAGGAATTCGACACTACACTCGTGCTGCATAAGGCAATGGAGGTATTTGGCTATTATGGATACGAGGGAACCTCACTGACACATTTGCTTGATCGGTTGGGGATTGCAAGACAGAGCCTCTATGATACGTACGGGACTAAGAGAGATTTATTTATCTCTGCACTGAAACATTACGTAACAGCCAAAAGTGACTCCGTCATTTCTTATCTGGCAAACTCAGATTCTGTGAAGCAAGGGATAACCGGTGTATTTCATGAAGGAGCCTCTATTTTGAAGGATGAGAACAGGCGTAAGGAGTGTTTCATTATTTATTCTGCTTTTGACCGAATACCTCACGATACGGAGGTTGCTGAGTTCATTACTAAGGATCTAAAGCGTTTAGAAGAGGTGTTTTATGAAACATTAGTACGGGGTCAGTCCCAAGGGGAAATCAGTCATAGGCAGGAACTGAGGCTCTTGCCCGCTATTTGAATTATGCCAGGCACTCCATGACACAATTGGCTAAAATAACGAGTGATCCCAAGGTTTTAGATGACTACGTTACAGTTACACTGTCCAGCTTGGACAAATAATGAAGCGTTAGCGCTTCATTC
>BAXO01000131.1 GCA_001310555.1 Bacillus sp. JCM 19058 | reverse complement strand
TAAAATTTTACTAATAAATAGAAGGAGTTCTTTTAAGGAGGTTTGCGGCAAAACTAACGACAATATTAGAAATCATAATAAGTTCAATTGAGCTTGAAAGGAAGCAACTTACTAAAATAAATCAGCCTAACATTTGAATATTATTGTATCAAATACATTTAAAAATTAGGTTTAATTACAGCGTGCTGTCTTGATATTATAAAAACTTGACTGTTTTTTTTCAAAAGACTTTAAAAACGTTAAAACGTATTATATTCATATGAATATTCGATAGTTATTCTTGCTGACAGTAGCACTGCCCGGAGCGAAAAATTGCTACCTTCATAAAGCTTGAGTCCGATCAAGCATTATTATTTCACACATAGTATAAAGCGCTTTCTTAATAAGGGGGGATGAGGAATTGAATACTAGAAAAAAAAGTTAAAAAAATGATTATTTATCTATTTCTTTGTGGAGTAAGCTTCTATTTATTTTACCAATTGTTTGGATGGTCTCTACTTCTTTGAAAGGAAATGCAGACATATTTACGCTACCACCAAAATGGATACCAGCGGTTTTTCAATGGGAAAATTACGTGGAGGCGGTTAATACCTTCCCATTTCTGCGATATACCATGAATACAGCCTTAATTACTGTACTTTCGGTTGTAGGAGGGGTGTTTTCTTCATCACTTGTTGCTTATGCATTTGCAAAGCTGAGATGGCCTGGTCGAGATATCTGGTTTATTTTACTAATTACGACGATGATGTTGCCGCCACAAATAACAATGGTTCCGTTATTTGTTTTCTATAAAGAGTTGGGCTGGATTGATACGTATCTACCATTAATAGCTCCTTCTTTTTTTGGAAGTGCATTTTATATTTTCCTAATGCGTCAATTCTTTATGTCGATCCCAAAAGAATTAAATGAGGTGGCTAAAATAGATGGAGCTTCTGAATTTTATATTTGGTCGCGAGTGTATGTTCCTCTATCGAAGCCGGCAATGGCCACATGTGCTATTTTTATTTTTATGTTTACTTGGAATGATTTCCTCGGTCCATTGATCTATTTGACGAACCCGGATAGCTTCACGCTTCAGCTTGGATTGAGAGGGTTTCAGCAACAATATGGGACACGCTGGAATGTCATGATGGCTGCTTCACTTCTAGTCGCATTACCTTCTATATTATTGTTCTTCTTTTTCCAGCGATATTTTATAAAAGGAGCGGCCGTATCAGGGATCAAAGGATAATCATTTCTAGTCGAACAAATTAGAAGGGGGGAAGTCGCTTGATAAAAATTATATTTATATGAAAGGGGTTAAAGAGATTAGAAATAGAATTTATTTTCAGGAGGCTAAACGAATGCTAAAAACGAGTAAAACAATTAGTTTACTAGTAGGATTGCTGTTCCTATTTGTTATTATTGGATGTTCAAACGATGATGTTGTGCAACGAGACAACGGTGCTGAAGGCAGCGGAAATGCAGGAGAAGAGCAAGTTGAAATCTCCTTTTGGCATATTTATTCTGATGGTCCAATGAAAGAAGTGATGACCGAATTAGTCAATGAATTTGAAAATCAACATCCATCGATTACTGTAACAGAACTAGGAACTAATTTTTTTGACTATTTCACGAAACTTAACACAGCAATGGCCGGAGGAACTGCCCCAGACCTTGCGTTAAATGATACAAGTACGCTCCCAGTACGTGCAGAGTCCGGTTCAATTTTAAGCATCGATTCATTTATTGAAAATGATAACTTTAATGTTGATGATTTTTTTCCAGTCCTAATTGATAAGATGGAGTACGAAGGAAGCATGTATGGCTTACCAAGCGATACCGATGTAAGAGTTCTTTTCTATAATAAGGATCATTTTAGCGAGGTTGGCCTGGATCCAGAATCACCACCTACGAACTGGGATGAACTAGAAGAATATGCAGAAAAATTAACTGAATGGGATTCGAATGGCTTGCTTAAACGCATGGGCTTTTCACCTACAGTTGGGAACTTTCATTTCCACACACTAGCATGGACGAACGGGGGAGAGTTTTGGGACGATGAAGGAAATCCAACGTTTATGAAACAAGAAAATATAGAGGCGCTTCAATGGATGGAAAATATGAAAGAAATGTATGGGGATGCCGCGATATCTGCCTTCAATTCAGAAGCGAATGCACTTGAATATAGTCCATTTATTGATGAAAAGGTGTCGATGGTCGTCGATGTAAATAATTTATACCAAGATATTAAACGGTATAACCCTGAGTTAAACTTCGGAGTGGCCCCAATTCCATACCAAACTGAGCCAGTCACTTGGTCGGCAGGGTTTGATTATGAAATCACAAATAATCACGATGAGTCGAAGGCTGAAGCAGCATGGGAATTGTTGAAATATTTAACAAGTGCCGAAACTCAAATAAGAATTCATGAAGAATGGGGTTCACTAGTTTCAAACGAAAATGCTGCAAAAGCTTCACAATTCATGGAAAATCCGATCTGGGCGTTAATCGTGGAACAGATGGATCATGCAAGATTTATTGAATATATTCCTGCGTTGCCTGCATGGCATTCGACCACGGGAGCGGCTGAGGAAGCCGTCATGAATGCGGATGTTGACCCTGTTGAGGCTCTCGAGGATGCCCAAGAAGTGGCAAAAAGAGCAGTAGAAAGTCATTAATAAAACTAGAAAAGATTACTTTCGCCTGAACCCTTTCGTCCCTTCTAAACTTAAAGACGACTATTTCAGGCGAAAGCCGTATCGCTTATTTAAGCGAAGTACTCGCTCTCTCTTCCTTACTAAACGATTCAATAAATAGAAGCCTTTACTTTTCTTCTAAACGATTTAGGAGGGAAGTATTGAGCTAGCTATTCCAAAACTTATCTAGTAAAGATAATGACTAACGTGTAAAGGGGAACGTGATATGTCGAAAGGGAAGAAAGACATGAGTTTACGTAAAAAAGAGGCTCTTACCGGTTATTTATTCTTTTCACCTGGTCTTATCGGTCTTGTTTTTTTTATGGGGATCCCTATCTTGTTTTCGTTATACTTAAGCTTTACTTCCTATAACATGTTTGCTAGCCCTCAATGGGTGGGGTTGAAAAACTATATAGCAATGTTTGAAGATCCATTATTTTCAAAAAGTATAATAAATACGCTGTATTATGTTGGACTAAGCGTGCCTATTAATACAGCGGTAGGCATATTACTTGCTGTATTACTAAACCAAAATGTAAAGGGAATTCGTTTGTTTCGAACGCTTTTCTACTTACCAACGGTCGTGTCCGGGGTTGCTGTTGCTTTATTGTGGCAGTGGATACTCGATCCTAACTTTGGGTTAATTAATACATTTTTAATGAATTTTGGTATTGATGGACCAGGTTGGTTAACGGATCAAGCATGGTCGAAGCCTTCCATTGTTTTAATGAATGCATGGGCGGTTGGCGGGACTATGATTATTTACCTCGCCGGATTACAAGGAATACCGCAAACGCTTTATGAGGCTGCGACAATTGATGGAGCAGGGCACATCCGAAAATTTTTCAGCATTACAATACCAATGTTATCACCTTCGATTTTCTTTAATGTCATTATGGGTGTCATTTCTGGATTCCAAATATTTATGCAAGCGTATATTATGACAGATGGCGGGCCTAATAATTCGACTCTATTTTTCGCTTATCATCTTTATAACAAAGCATTTAGAGATATGCAATTGGGTTATGCTTCAGCCTTAGCATGGTTTTTGTTAATTATTACTCTTTTTTTGTACGTTAATTATCTTCAAGTTCAGTAATCGTTGGGTCTATTACGAAGATGGTGTACAAAATAAAAAAAGCGTGAAAACAGTAAATAGATTCAATTGGAGGTAATCAAGTTGCATCAATATACAATGGCATTTGATGTAGGAGGAACGTTTATCAAAGCGGCAGTGTTAAATAAACGAGGAGAGATCATTCCAAACTCATTTGCAATTTTTCCATCAAGATCAAAGGATAAGGCAGAGAATATCATTGATAATTTACTAACAATTATCAAACAACAAAAAAATATGATGCTGGATAAGGATTTTCAAATACTAGGAATTGGGTATGCATTTCCGGGACCCTTTGATTATGAAAAAGGCGTAAGTTATATAAAAGGTGTCGACAAATTCGAAGCTTTATACGGGATGAATGTCCGACAAGAATTAATGAGGCGATTAAAACAAGAACCTTCATTCCAGTCTAAAATTAGTGATGGGTTTAAAATCGTTTTTAAAAATGATGCGGAATTGTTTGCGTTAGGTGAGGAACTGATAAGAAAGCAGGAAGATGCTAGCCGAACGATCTACCTTACAATGGGTACAGGTTTAGGCTCTGCATTTATGGAAAATAGAAAAACAGTCTCAAGTAAGTATAATATTCCAAAGAACGGATGGATTTACGATCAACCATATAAGCATTCTATCGTCGATGATTATATTTCAAAAAGAGGAATTCTAAAAATAGCTGAAGAACTGGGAATTACTATTAAGGATAACGATGTGAAGCTCCTTGCAGAAATGGCTCGAAATAATCATCAAAAAGCAAAAGAGGTATTTAACACATTTGGACAAAATCTAGGAGAAGTTCTAAGCACCTATATAAATTCTTTTCAGCCAGAAGCAATTGTTATTGGCGGCCAAATAGCAAAAAGCAAAGATTTATTTATCGATAAACTATATGAAGAGATTGAAGACAAATCGATCGTCATTCACTCAGTTAATGATACGTCGCGAAGTATATTTTTAGGCGTTGCAATTTAGTCAGTCAATCACTCAACAAGAGCTAGTGTATATATGATATCGGTGTTAAAGCGAATCAATGGAGGTGAAGACATTGCGACTCCTTAATCGAAAAGTACTGATTGTCTTAATTATAAGTAGTTTGCTGGCTCTTACTTTTTTTAATACTAGGTTTGCTAGGGTCAAAGATTCAAAAGGGTGACGCACCTCATACCTTCGGCCCAATGATTGAGAGTCCATTTGTTGATGGTCCCTTTGATGAGGGGTTTCAAATAGCCAATATTATAAATGATTCTGGGATGTCTGGTACTAAAGGGAGAAATCATACTCACTCCAATAAAGGGACTGATATGTGGAAAGTAACCGCAAGTGAAGAGAATAAAAACATATCGATAAGTCTCGATTTGGGGGAAATTGTCTCCTTAGGGGAAATGCATATATGGAATTATAATGGGACTGATGAAGATGAAAAACGCGACAAGATAACTATGGACTTAAGAATGTTCAAATTTTTCTTTCGACGGATGATGAGCGTTGGGATGAATGGAAGGGAAGTGGGTATCCCTTTCGATTAGCACCAGCAGATGGCTCAGAACAATTACGTGCGACCAATTTAGACGATGGAGAAAATACACCAATTCATTTTGAAGGTGCACCTGCCCGCTATGTGAAAATTATTGCAAAGAATAAGCCAGGCGATGGGAATTGGTCAGAATCAGAGGACGTCAGGGTCTTTGGGTTAAGTGAAATTCGTATGTATCAACATGCGACTGAAGTGGTTCCTAATGGTGAAATTACACCTATCTCAGTAACGATAACTGGGGAAATTAACGAAAAAAAAGGCACTAGAAAATGTAATCAATACATTTGGAATGAAGGATAGTGATCATCACGGCAATGATGAAGAAACGATGTGGTTAGGCCGAGTTGAAAAGGATGAGCCAATTTCACTCACATTTGATTTAGGAGGTACATACCCAATAAAGGAAATGAAGGTCTGGAACTATAATCAAGAGGGAAGTGAGAATCGAGGGTTAAAAGATATACGAGTATTTTATTCATTAGACGAAATAAACTGGACTGAACTAAAAGAGGAGGGGTATCCTTATCAATTAGCAAAAGGAACAGGGAACCAAGCCTAGCACCAACAAATTTAAATGTCGAAGATCATTCTGCGATCAATTTTAATGGAGTTCATGCAAAGTATATTAAAATTGCCCCAAGTCATGACGAAGGAAATTGGGGGGCGATTGAAGGTAATGATTATGTTTATGGACTAAGTGGAGTTCAATTTATCGCTGCGCAAGGTCTTGCGATTGAGCCTGCCTACGAATGGACCGAATTATTTAGTAGGTACAGTGATTGGAGTGGAGCGGACGGAACCTATTCACTGCCACTACATGAAATTGATGGAATAGAACAGCATCTATTTCTATTCAGTGATACGTATATAGGAAATGTCCATCCCGTGTCTAAACAACGGTTACAATCCGGCATGTTAAATAATTCATTAGCTATATTGGAAGGAACTGAGCCGGAACCGAATAACATCAATTTTATATGGACAGCTGATCCAAGTGATGTCAATTTATTTACCCCAAAAACCGCTGGCTCTCCAAAGGGCAGCTGGTATTGGCTCCAGGATGGAGTAGTTATAAATGATAAGCTGTATTTATTTCCGTTACTAATGGTCGATGACCCTAATGGCGAGGTTGGTTTTCAATTCTCTATAGCAGGAGTTACGATGGTAACTATGCCTATATCAGAGGAAGGTCCGCTCATTGAAGAACAGAAACAGATAGATACTCCTTTGTATAAACCATTAGAAGATGGAAGCGGTAGTATTATTTTTGGAGCGGCAATATTAGATACAGATGAGCTGGATGATAATTATATGTACGTCTATGGATATTTGGACTTAGTATCTGGAATGAAAGAGTTAGTGCTTGCTCGAGTCATGCCCGAAAAGATTGATCAATTTGAGGAATGGCAATATTGGAACGGTGATTCATGGTCCTCTAATATATTTGACGTCGCTTCATTAGTAAAAGGTGTATCGCCAGAATTAAGTGTATCCTACATGAAAACGGGACCATACAAAGACAAATATATAGCAGTCTATGAAAAAGATACTTTGAGTGGGTATATTGCAATAAGTAGTGCGGATAACCCAGAGGGGCCGTTCTCAGAGGAGATTCTATACTATGTTCCTGAGGCCAATAACGATGATGGAATCATAACGTATAATGCAAAAGCACACCCACACTTATCTAACGGAGACGAATTGCTAATTAGCTATAACGTTAATTCGACTAGGCCAAATGGAAATACGGAAAATGGGGATATTTATCGGCCGAGGTGGATTAAAATAAGAGACATTTCTAACAAATAGCGGGAAAAAGTGACAGGAGGTATCTAATGAAAGGTTATTCACCTTCAAAATGTGGAGATTTCATACCTGTTCAAAACGTATACGAAAATGGTAGCACGTTTCACCGAATGGATGTAAGCAATCTTATAAATACTAGTGGGAGCAGTGGGAAAATCAATAAAAGTGACACACATCATAATAGTTCTTCAGGTAAGGATATGTGGTTAACATATGAAACAAGCGGTGACATTCATTTGATTTTTGATTTAGGGGCTACATATCCTTTAGGAGAAATGTGGGTCTGGAATTATAACCAAAATCACCTTTACTATTCGAATCTATTTAGAAGAGGGGTAAAGGAGATAAAAATAGATTATTCTCTTGACCAAAACAATTGGACGGAGTTGAGGGGTGAGGGTTATCCTTATCGGCTTGCTATGGCTGATGGAAGTAAAAAGCTTCAAGCAACGAACTTGGACGATGGAATTCATTCACCAATTAAATTTAATCATTGTTTAGCAAGATATGTCCGACTATCGGTTGAAGCTACCCCCGGAATAGGAAACTGGGGTGGGTATGATGGAAATGAGCCTTTATACGGTCTAAGTCATATTCGATTTTACGCTGGAACGGGATTGGCCGCTATTCCTTCAAAGAATTGGACAGACCTGTTTCATCAAACAAAGGGCTGGAGTGGTGCTGATGGAATCTATTCAATCCCATTTAATGGTGACAAGGAGTTCAGCAAGGACAAGACAATTTTTATTTTTGGAGATACGTTTATAGGTACTGTTGATGAGGCGACCAATAACCGATTAGAAAGTCAAATGATTAATAATTCACTTGGAATACTTAACGGTGCTAAACCGGATTTAAATGCTTTACAGTTTCGGTGGAACCAAGATAGTAGTCATCGACGATACGTTTTACTGTTTGCCTATGATAATAGGTCCGAATCCCAATCGACCGGAAGGGTTTCAGTTTGACGTACACGGTATATGCTGTGTGTCAGCACCAATCAAAGACGGTGGCCCCATACTTGAATTACAATCTCAAGTAGATACACCATTATATTATAGAGCTGCAAATGGTCATATTACCTATTTTGGGGCTGCGTTTATGCTAGACACGAAAGAGACAGCCTCATCAGACGACTATATTTATGTCTATGGTTTACAAACTGGAGATCAATCGAAACTTGTAGTTGCACGGGTCAAAACGAAACAGTTCGTTGATTTTTGCAAATGGGAATTCTGGAATGGCTCCAGTTGGACATCTGAAAAAGAAACGGTTTTACCTATTGCTGATGAAATATCTAGTGAATTAAGTGTTTCAGTGATCACTGATGGTTTTCTAGCAGGCAAATATGTAACCGTTTTTCAAGAGTGGGGAGGAGGCAATCGATTATCTATCTATATAAGCGATTCACCTGAAGGTCCATTAACGGATCCTATTAGGCTTTATTATTGTTCTGAATCAGAAGAAGGAAACGGTATATATACATACAATGCGAAGGGCCACCCACATTTATCGAAGCCAGGTGAACTGCTCGTTAGTTATAATGTGAATACGACCAGTTGGGACATGCATAAGAAGGATGCCAGCATTTATAGACCGAGGTTTGTAGTTATTAAACAGTTTGAATAACTGTTGAGTCATCCCATTTATTCTTATCGAAATCGTTGAAAGGTGGTGCAGAGAAACCAATAAAGCTTAACGTTTTACTAAGTCAGCCATTCATAAATCATCGTTATCCCTTATTCTAAATAAATTTGCCTGTGTAAGCATACCTAGAATGCTTGATTTGGTTAGTGCCTTCCTCCTGTTAAGTAGACAGTGGAAATATCTTTTAGCAAAGCAAGATGTGTATCATTTTGAATAAAAAAAGAGTAGTACAAACCTTATTTCTGGTTCGTACTACTAATGGTACTCGTAATTGATATAAATGTAAGATTAGTGCCTGAAAGAAGTATGCTGTACTTTCCATTTTTCGAGTGCGATAAACAGCCAAAAACTATAAATCCCAAAAGTGATAAGTGTTAGGAGCCACCATTGATCCAGTTACCGAATAGTCCAATGGCCGTTCCATGGAACTGAAGCTTCGTCCTTCAACAACAGTATGATTGATTTTCCAACCGTATATCATACATACTGCCCACGGATAACAAATCCCAAAAGTACAGACGGTGACAATTACTCCTAAAAGGTTCCAACCGATAAATTGCAGCAAAGTACCATCAAAATAGGATTTTACTTCAATGATTACTTGCTCTTGCCTTTGTGGTGTAACTTCTGTATGCATCCAACATACCTCCTTTCGTCTTAGGTAATTATAACGTAATTGGTAAAAAAAGTCTATAAATGCGAGAAAAATATCTAAACAAATTATTAAAGGGAATAAGCTATTTGCGTCGAAAAATGTTTAAGAGATTGACCTATATTTGGATAGGGGATACTAATTGATATACGGCGGACACACCTGAAAAGCACATCTTGCTCGCTATTTTGTCAAATTAATTAGTGACTGTACAAGAAGGTGTTTAATAAAAGGGGATTGATTAAATGAATGAACGGAATGCAATTCATGCGTTGATAGACGAGCATGAACGGGCGTTAACCTATTTGCTTAGAAAAATGAGCAGGTGGACGGATGAAACGCTACTTGTCCCGCTCAATGGTATAGAGGGAAACAATCTACACGATTTACTAGCCCATGTTGTTTCCTGTATATTCGATCCTTATTTTGGCTGGATGCAGGAAAGGCTGGAATTCGAGGGAGTTGTTCCTCCTTCTTATTCCCGTCAAGAATTAGCCAAAAATAAAAGTATAGAAAACTGGAAGCTCATCGTTTCTGAGTGCTTACCATACTGCCGGAAGGCCGTTGCGCAAATGAAGGACGAGCATCTGGAACGAGCCTTTATTGCCCCGTGGAATGAAGGGGAAACGTATATGATCGAGCAAATGTTTGAGCACGCAATCGTTCATATATGGCGTCATTGCCGGCAATTAGAAAGGTTAGGATTGTAGATTGGGGACTACGTTACATTTTTGCCAATATAGCCTTATAGAAACCGGACACTGAAACAAAAGCTTGGAACAAGTGACAATGAATAGTCAGCAAACCATGAAATCGTATAATAAAATTTAGAAAGAAGGTTTCTTATGAAAGAGCTTATCGTTGAAAAATCGGTTGAAATCAATGCCCCACCTCCAAGGTTTGGGAAGTGTTAACGAATCCGGCTCTAAGCAAACAATGGATCGAGCAATTTTGGCCTGATTTTGGAGCCTTGGAATCTGATTGGGAGCAAGGGAGCACGATGTACTGGAAAACGTCCTCCAACAGTATCGATTTAGAAGGGGAAATCATCGCCATCGAACCTCAAAGGCTGATCAAATACAGCTTTACGACGCACCAGGACATTGTGGTACTTAAGTTGGAGGTGCAAAATGGAAAGACAGCGCTTTCTGTGACGCATGGTGATTTTGCAAATAAGCCTGACAGTGAAAAATGCTACCTTGGTGCGGTAGCTGGCTGGGATATGAACTTGCCGAAAATCAAAGAACTTGCGGAAAAGGTATAAGCCTGAAAAGGTCAGCCTAATGAATCAGATGCTATAAAAAAAATTGTTCGTATCAACAGACGATGAATACGTTAGTTAGCTGAACAACAATCGCTTTGAAAAGCAGTTCGATCAATTTAAAGTAGGGCAAGCTAATTTTAGCTAAATTATATAAAGAATCCGATTGAGTCAATTTCATAAATGCCTATTTTGAAAATAAATTCGAATATTATTAGTCGAATACACATAATTATTCGCTATTTTAAATGGCAATGATTGGAATGGCAAGTGGTCGACTCCTGCGGGAGGAAAGGCCCCGGTAAGACTAGGAGGGCTTTGCCCGACGAAGGCTTACCAGCCGCCCGCGGAAAGCGACCACCTAGAGTGGAAATCAATGATCAAATGATCGTGTTCGGATCTTACACTCAGTCATTGACTTATGA
>BAXO01000130.1 GCA_001310555.1 Bacillus sp. JCM 19058 | reverse complement strand
CATCCTCTATGTAATTATATGTTTTTTTTATTCTTTTGAAAGCGTTCCCTTGCTTGGGAATCGATAAAGGAGGTAATGAAGTGAGGAAATTATCAAATCTTGTTATATTTCTAGTTTTGGTCTGTTTAGTCATTGGTGCATGTTCGAATACAGAGGGATCGAACAATGAAGCTGCTAATAGTAACGAAGAACCATCTGAAAATTTTAATGAGACTGGAATGCCAATTGTCGATGAAGAAATTACGTTGAACATTTTTGCCAGAAGAGCTCCACCTAATGGGAGATACGAAGATATGCTCGTTTTCCAAGAGTATGAAGACATGACAAACGTGAAAATAAATTGGGATGATGTTCCGCAGGATGGGTTTGCGGAAAGAAAAAATTTACAGTTTGCAACAAGTGAATTGCCAGATGTGTTTTATAGAGCCGATATTTCGCGGTTAGAAGCAGTCAGATATGGGACAAGTGGAATACTTCTACCACTTGAAGGTTTGATTGAAGAGTATGCACCGAATCTCCAGAGTTTATTTGAAGAATATCCAGAAGTTGAAGCATCGTTAACAGCTCCAGACGGTCATATTTATACGATACCTTCCATTATGGAACTAGATGCGTCAAGAACTGAAAAATTTTGGTTGAATAAAACATGGTTGGATCATTTAGGTTTGAGAGTACCGACCAATCCAGATGAACTAGTTGAGGTTTTGACTGCTTTTAGAGATGATGATCCGAACGGAAATGGTCAACAAGATGAAATTCCGATGACGTTCCGTCACTTAGGACAATTATTGGATTCCATGAGTGGTTCGTGGGGCTCATAACTCAAATGGGGAATCGTCTCATGATTGAAGATGATCAAGTCCAATTTTGGATGACAGATGACCGGCTTAAAGATTATTTACAATTTCTTAACATGTTATACAGTGAACGCTTATTGGATCGAAATATATTTACCCAAGAAGAAGCGAATTTTATTGGGAATATCGAATCTGGCAATATAGGAATGTTAAGAAACCAAACAATTGATGATACAGTGCAAGAACATTATATCGGCATTTCTCCAATTGAGGGACCGTATGGAGAGCCGCCATTGCAGCATTCTGCACCGATAGCTAGAGACTTTGGAGCTTTTGCAATTACTTCAAGTAATCAATACCCTCATGAAACGATAAGGTGGATCGATCATTTCTACGGGGAAGAAGGATCTATATTCTATCGATATGGGGTGGAAGGAGAAACCTTTTACTATCAAGATGATGGTCTTCCTGAATATTTAGAAGAATATTTTGACGATGGTGGTGACATAGGAGATTTCACTCCTTGGCCAGGTGGTGGAGCACCACAATATGTCACAGATAGAAACGCATCAGCTATTAATTCACTAGAAACCCAAGAAGCTCAGAAAATGCTTGACCCTTATATGGTGGATATTTATGGGCCGCCTATGTTTGATGAAGAAACATCAAGAGAAGTGGATCGACTGCGTCAAGACATAGACGTTTTCTTTGATGAATCGATTACGAGGTTTATCACGGGTGATTTGAGCTTTGATCAATGGGATGAATATGTCTCAACATTAGAAAACATGGGGCTTCATCAGCTAGAACAAATCTATCAAGAGGCATACGATTCGACATATAAAGAATAACACCGATCACTAGGTAGCGATACCTAGTGATCCAATTGGTAGGAAGAGGTGAAACGAAAATGAGTAGTCTTTTGAAAGTAGAATCACCAAAACCTGGATTAACAAGAAGGCAAAAAGCCTTTAAGCGTGTCAGGTCACGTTACGACTTGTATCTAATGCTCTTGTTACCCCTAATATGGTATTTGGTTTTTCAGTATGGACCTATGTATGGTTTACAAATTGCCTTTAAAGATTTTCATCCCGCTCTTGGTTTTTTGGAGAGTCAATGGGTCGGTTTTGAAAATTTCGAAAGGTTTTTTTTCCTCTTATTACTTTTTTTAGAGTGATATCGAACACATTGGTTATTGCCCTTATGTCCTTACTTATTGCGTTCCCAATACCGATACTATTAGCTTTGCTTATTAATGAGATACGTAGTACAGCTTTAAAGAAAGTGGTTCAAAATGTCACTTACGTTCCCCATTTTATTTCAGTAGTCGTTATTGTAGGGGTGTTATCCCTATTTTTACACGCAGATACAGGGTTTGTGAATATTATTTTCAATAAGCTTGGACTTGAATCTATCCCGTTTTTAGCCCAACCGGAATGGTTTAAAACGATATTTATCGGTTCAAACATCTGGCAAAATATGGGCTTCCAATCGATTATCTACATTGCAGCCTTAAGTGGGATTGATCCGCAATTATATGAAGCAGCCAAAATAGACGGTGCATCTCGCCTACAAAGAATTATCCATGTCTCTGTGCCAGGCATACTTCCTGTCATTGTTATTCTACTTATTTTGGACATAGGTAATTTTATGAATGTAGGATTCGAGAAAATCCTATTAATGCAAAATAATTTAAATCTATCAGCAAGTGAAGTCATTCAGACTTTCGTTTATAGAAATGGAATTCTTAATGGGGATTACAGCTATAGTGCTGCAATAGGCTTATTTAATTCACTCATTAATTTTGCACTATTGATTCTTATTAATCAATATGCGAGAAAAAAAGGCAGAAACTAGCTTATGGTGATATTTCTATCAAAAAGGAGGGAACCTAAATGAAACGACGAACTCAACAAGTATCGGATGGTAAAGTATTTGACATCATCATTGTTTTTTTATCAGCTCTCATTATATTGGTCGTACTTTATCCTTTAATATTCGTTGTTAGTGCTTCGTTTAGTGATCCTGCAAAAGTTATGGCTGGTGAAATGTGGCTTTGGCCAGTCGACTTCACATTAGACGCTTATAATGAAGTTTTTAAAAATAGTGCGGTTTGGAGTGGGTACAGAAATACGCTCATATATACGGTGTTAGGGACAGTTATAAACATTGTATTGACAACATTAGCTGCATACCCTTTATCAAGACGTGACCTACCTGGAAGAAACATATTTATGCTTGTTATCGTTTTTACTATGTTCTTTAATGGCGGGCTTATTCCTACTTTCTTAGTAGTTGAAGGATTAGGTATGATCGATACTTTCTGGGCGATGATTATTCCGAATGCGATTGCGACTTATAACTTAATCGTCATGCGAACTTATTTTCAAAGCAGCATCCCTTGGGAGATTCAAGAATCTGCGATGATAGACGGATGCTCCAATACTAAATTACTATGGAAAATTATTCTTCCTTTATCAAAGCCAATTATTGCTGTTATGGTGTTATTTTATGCTGTTGGTCACTGGAATGCGTTTTTTTTAATGCATTGATATACTTACGAAACAATGACCTTTATCCATTACAATTGGTACTTAGAGAAATACTCCTTGTCAGCCAGACAAATGCTACTGAATTTTCAGGTGAATTTGGTATGGATCAAAGAGTACTATTAGGTGAAAGTATTAAATACGCTTTAGTCGTTGTGGCTAGTGTACCTGTTTTAATCATGTATCCATTTGTGCAAAAGCACTTTGTGAAGGGGGTTATGATTGGCTCGATTAAGGGATGATGTCCTACTTTTTTATTGATGAGATTCGGGCACTAGAGTTTCGCCGCCTAGATAGTCATTCTAAGAACGATCATTCGAATTTTATTTGGCTCATACACACAATCATTGAAGAGTCCATTATAAAAATAAAAAGGGAGAATACTATGTTGAAGTCATTCCAAATACTATTTGGCTTAGTAGGAATTTTGGCATTACCGAGTATTTCGTTTGCTTATAGCAACCCATTTGATGATTTACCTAACTCTTGGCAATGGGATAGCGGAGAATTTTATGGTGAAGGCGACCCTTATATTTTAAAACACGATGGGACGTATTATTTGTATGTTAGTACAGTTGACGATAAGAGTGGCGTGAAGGCGTGGACTTCAGAGGAGCTCATCAATTGGGAATATGCCGGTCTTGTTACAGAAGAGCCGAGTACGTTAGCGGCTTATGCTCCGGAAGTTACTTATTGGAACGGTGCATTTTATATGTATACTTCACCAGGAGGGAACGGACATTACGTCTATAAAAGCGACAGTCCACTAGGTCCATTTGAATTGCAGACAGACAATCTCGGCATGGGAATTGATGGACATGTATTTATTGATGATGATGGTCAATGGTATTTTTATGGTACCGGTAATAATTTTATCACTGCATTTGAAATGGAGGATCCTTATACATTTGGTCCACAAATAAACACTGGTGCGGAAATGAATGGTTGGACAGAAGGCGCGACCGTTTTTAAAAGGAATGGAACATATTATATGACGTATACTGGTAATCATGTTTGGAGCAATGCGTATCGAATTAACTATGCGACAAGTAACTCACCGACCGAAAACTTTAAAGGAAGCGATTCACAAAATCCAATTTTAATTAACACAGAAGGATCCAATGTTGGATTAGGGCATAATTCAATTATAAGAGGTCCTGACCTCGATTCAGAGTTTATTGTCTATCATAGTCATGCAAAGCCCGGAAGGTTTATGAATATCGACCGAATTGGCTGGAATGGCGATAAAATGATCGTGCTTGGACCAACTACTTTTGAACAACCTGACCCACAATTGCCCGATTTTAGTGACCGTTTCAAACGAGAGGAAATAGGCTCAGAATGGGTTACTGTTAATGGAGGGAATTGGTCCATTGTCAACAACGATGATTCTAAGGCGATGGAACAAGCGACAATTGACGACGAATCATGGTATCGGCAAGTAACTGAACATGAAACAGCAGCAAGTTATACAGCGGAATTCAATGCCTATATGGTCGAAAAAGGTAATAGCTCTAACCCTCGTTTTGGAGCAGTATTCTCTTATCAAGATGAAGATAATTACGGGTTAGCTGTATTAAGTCCAGAAAACGAGAGTCTAGAAACCTTTTTCCGCGTCGATGGTGCGGATTTAGAATGGAAAACATCATCACTACCTAAAGACTTTGATTATACGGCATTGCACCAAATTAGAGTGGAAAAAGACGGTGTAGAGTTCAAGATTTATGTCGATGGCATGCATATGCAAACAAGAGATATTGAAGGTTTGGCGGGTGGAAAGATTGGATATACCACCATGGATGTTCATGCTTCCTTTAGTTATACTGCAGCGAGTAATCAAGTCAATGGAAGTAATATATTTGATGTGTACAAGCCTTTACCAGGTACAATTGAGGCGGTTCATTACAAGTCAGGTGGTAAAGGAAAAGGGTATCATACGACGAAAGATGAAGGAACGGATACGTATCGAGTCGATCACGTTAACATCATTGATAATCCTGAAGGCGGATTAAGTGTGAGTTCCTTCCAACAAGAAGAGTGGCTGAACTATCATGTGAATATAGAGGAAGAGGCTACCTACGACTTTACTTTAAGAATGGCGACAGCTGAAGATGATGCGAAAGTAAGGCTCTGGTTAGACGATGATGTTGACTTAACCGGAGTTGTCGACATTCCAAATACTGGTGGTTGGGAGCAGTGGCAGAACATTGCTATTGATAAGCTCTCCCTACCTCACGGAGAACATACCATTAAGGTAGAAGTAGTCGAAGGAGAAGTAAACTTTGCCAGTTTTAATGTGAATAAACATCAACCAGTATCACTTTTATTCGATGACTTTAATGATGGGTTAGACATTGGCTGGGACAGGTACGAAGGGATTTGGCAAGTAGACACAGATACCGACTCCCCGTTTGATGCCTATAAACCAGTCCCAGGATCGATTGAAGCCGTTCATTATATAACTGGTGGTGAAGGAGTCGGGTATCATGATCGAACTCCAGAAAACATTGGTGGTGAATTAAGAACAGATGCCGTTGATATTAGAGAGAAGCCAGGTGGTGGTTATGCTGTTGGCTGGAATCAAACCGGTGAATGGCTGAACTATCATGTTGATATTATCGAACATGGTTTGTACAATGTAGAAATTGAATTGGCTACCACATTTACCGATGCGGAAGTAAGGCTATGGCTAAACGATGAAATTGATCTAACAGGTGTTGTTGATGTTCCTAATACTGGTGATTGGAATAATTGGCAAACACTTACGATTGAAGGTGTAGAGCTTCCAGAGGGTGAGCATACATTAAAGCTGGAAACCGTTACTGGGGAATTCGACATTTCCACCCTTACCTTTCGTTCATCTGATGTACACAAACTAATACCAGGTACGATTGAAGCTATCGATTATCATTCGGATGGCGAAGGAGTCGCCTATCAAAATAAGACAGAAACAAATACAGGTGGAGAATTGGGAGAAGACGGGGAGGATATAGATAAGGATCCTGAAGGTGAATATGCCGTAGATAGCTTTGAGGAAGGCGAATCGCTGAACTATCGCGTGAAGGTTACCGAAGCAGGCGAATACGATCTTGACTTGATTGCCAATAATACGAACGAAAATACACAAATAAGAGTGCTGTTAAATGATGAAACAGATTTAACCGGTAATGTTGATATTCCTGTTACACAAACGGATACTTGGTCACAAGTCCCGATTAAAGGCCTTGAACTACCTAAAGGAAAGCATATTTTAACAATAGAAGTTGTTTCCGGTGAACTGTCTTTTTCAAAAATGATCTTCCATACCTTTGATCAGCACTATACATTACCAGGAAAAGTGATGGCTGTCGATTACATGACCGGTGGAGAAGGTAAAGCTTACCATGATAACACCCCTGAAAATATTGGTGGGTACTATCGATATGATGGAGTAGACATCCGTAACCACCCAGATGGAACGTTTAACATTAGTTGGAATGAAGCAGGGGAATGGTATAAGTACAAGGTAGATATCGCAGAAGCTGGTGAATATGTATTAGAATTAAGTGTCACTAGCAATGTTCAAGATAGCCAAACAAGAGTATGGTTAAACGATGAAATAGATCTCACAGGTATCATCGATATTCCACAAACGGGTGGAATGGATAACTGGACAAGTGTCATACAAGAAAATCTTTCATTACCTGAAGGTGAACATACAATTACGGTAGAAACCGTAAAGGGTGAATTCGACTTTCACAGCTTCGCATTTCATACTAGTGACGAGTTTGAAGTAGTGGAACAAGAAGGTGTCTATCGCTCAGGAGCAAGTACTTTTGGTAAGTCTATAACTGGAGATAATCATTGGAGTAACTATATTATCGAAGCCGATATGCAAATCGTGAATGGTGAAGGCGATGGCGGGATCTTGTTTAGAGTAAACAACCCAGGCCATGGTACAGAGCTTAATCATAATAGCCCCGATATGCTCCAAGGGTACGTAGCATATATTAATAATGATGGTGTGCATCTAGGGAAGCTAAATTATAATTGGAACTATTTAGTCGGTGCTAGTTTGGATGAACCTATTGAAGAATGGCAGCATATCAAAATTGCTGTTAATGGAACGAACATTAAAGTTTATGTTGGAGATATGCAAAACCCTATAATCGATTATAATGACCATAGTTCCACAGCATTGACGCACGGAAATGTAGGAGTCCGTACTTTCTATAGTGATACGAAATATGACAATTTTCTTGTTAGACCATATCCTGACTACGACTCATCAAAAGAATTATTAGATCGGTTCCATGATAAAGAGGATATTCATTTTTCTCTATACCAGTTGCTTCAAAATAAACTTAATCAAGCGCAACATCAGCTAGAAAAAGGAAAGCTTGAACAATCAAGAAAGCATTTAAATGATATGCTTGACCATTTAACTAAGCAGAAAGAAAATGAGAAAATTTCTGATTTTGCCTTTCAAATTATTTACGACAGTGTACTTCATTTGATAGAAAATCAATAACACTATTCGTAGATTATGTCAGCGTAGGTGGGAGTTCCCCGATGCTTTAGATAGCTGAAACATCGGGGAATTTGATAATTCTATAAAAAAACATTTCCAGTTCTACTAGTAAGTGTTCTGGTTCTGTATTTTCGATAGTATCAATAATCTCAATTAGTTACATCCGTTTCATCACTTAATATTTAATTGTAATAGCTAATGTTCCCCATTCCTTTTCTTGTTCTGGAGTGTAAATTTCATAAGTTCCGTCTATCATTTCTTTCATTGTCCACCCTGCACAGTCGAACTTTTTGAAGGGAATATCTTTATACATAGCTTCAAATGTTTCATATGTACTTAAACTTATTACGCTTACTTTTAGTGTTTCATTTCTTTCAGGTATCTTAAGAAACTCAATATAATCGCCTACTTTTATTTTCCTTCTCTTTTCATCGTTCAATCGAACCTCTACCGTCTTTTTCCCCTCTTTAATGGAGGTGAAATATTCACCATATAAACCCATTTTATGTATCATTTAACTTCCTCCTTATTTATAAGCGCTCCATTAACTTAACGCAAGATTACATACGTTCATTCTCCTTAAGCTGCGCATTGCGCATAGGAGAGAGGGCGAACCAGATTGCGCATAGCGCTAGTCCTGTTACAGCAATCCATAAAGCTGATCGGAAACCGAACCCATCAGCAAT
The DNA here is from genome assembly GCA_001310555.1 of Bacillus sp. JCM 19058. The sequence goes on along the minus strand of BAXO01000130.1, from coordinate 2,965 downwards.
TAATCCTCCCAGCGGTGCTCCAATGACGATCATACTTCGGTTGATGGAACGCATTGTAGCATTCATACGTCCTTGCAAGCCGTTGGCGTAATGGACTGACGGTACCCCATTTCGAGTGGACCTTCGACTCCCATTGCAAAACCGTAAACGAATTGACCAATAAGAACCAAAATGAGTGCACTGATTTGCAAATCATTTGCTGCTGGAGGTGCCATTGCGATTAAAATGACCGCAGGGCTAAATAGAAATCGCGCAAAAGAAATGGAACGTCCAACGCCCCAATTTTGTCCAATCAATGGGGAAATTGTGGTGCCACATACAGCACCAATGCCTGCAGCACCTAGTGCAACTCCAAGTACTAAAGAACTGAAACCGAGTTCAATGATTGTGTAGGTGACAAGCACAGTCGTCATCATGCTGTGGAATAAGAACCAGGCGTGGGTATTCAAAGCCAACGGGCGGAGGTACCGATGCTGGTATACCCATTGCATTCCTTCCTTAATTTGTCGACCCACTGGAAGTACTGAGGTGTTTTTTATGGGGGGAGTTTTATGTTTTATTGTTGACATCAAAATACCCGATAGTATATACGACATGGCGTTTAGAAGAATCGTAAAAGAGGCACCAATCCAAGCTACCAACTCCGGCGATCGCTGGACCGCTCGTTTCAGCGACGGCAGCACTTTGCTCCAAACGAGCATTCGCCCGTATTAACAACTGTCGCGGCACTAATTGCGGAACAAAAGACTGGTATGCCGCATCATTAAAAATGGATAGAACACCGAAGAGCACCATAATGAAAATGAGCCAGCCAATATTGATTACGCCAAGAATGGATAGCAAGCCAATCATGAGCAATAATGTACCACGACCGATATCGCTCACTACCATTACCACCTTTCGATGGAGGCGATCAATAATGACGCCCGCTAGCAGTCCGAGCAATACATAAGGCAGCCACCTAGCTGCATTAATTAATCCGACATCAACTGTGCTTCCCTGCAAATTGACTACCACCAATACTTGCAGAGCAAGAGTGGTAATAAAAGTGCCAAAATAAGTACTTGTCGAAGCGGACCAAAAACGAACAAAGCCTTCCACACTATTTAGTTTCATCTATTCAGCTTCCCTTCTAAATAACCGTTGCGAATATTTGCGTATATACTAATAACTGAAAAGCTTATGTATACCATGTTCTATCACGATTATATTAAAATGCCGATGACGTGCAATCCTCTAGTGAGACTCTGTAATCTATCAATTCATTCCGAGCTCCTTCCCTACGACTATTTCTGTGTATGATCAATGATGAATCCATGCAACCACTTTCTTCCAAGCTTTAATTATATTATACGCTGCTTATCATACGATTCAACCAAAAAAACAATGTTGCTAGATGCTTAAAATTCGCAATTATCCTCACTAGCAAGCCAACCTCCGATAGGTATCTAAACTCCCGTTCACCAAAATTCTGTGAAGAATTTAAAGTCGAAATAGAAAAATAGCAATCGAGAAGAAGTCTCTTCAAAAGTTATATGATATTGTTGAAATGATAGAAGACTATGAGGTGTGACAATAAAAGGCCAGACAATCGGCCAGCTTCAAAGGAGGAAGGGGGAGTAATGAAAACAACCCAATCAAAAGACGGCACAACAATAGCTTATGATGTTTATGGTAAAGGACCTGCACTAATATTTATAACAGGGGCCACTTGTTTCCGCTCATTTGAACCTGTTGTGCATGATGCCAATGTATTTGCAAAGCAATTTACCGTCTACAGTTATGACCGGCGCGGGCGAGGTGACAGTGGTAATACACTTCCGTACGCAATTGAACGTGAACTAGAAGACATTGAAGCCATGATTGATGCAGCTGGGGGTACGGCATATGTATACGGCCATTCTTCGGGCGCCATTCTTGCGCTTGAAGCTACCATGCGACTAGGTGATAAAGTGAGAAAGCTAGTCATGTATGACCCAGCCTATGCAAGTGATGAGGCAAACCAAAAAGAATTCAAAGAGTTGAGTCAAGAGTTAGCTAACCTGCTTGAAAGCGGTAAGAATGACGAAGCGATAAGTCTCTTCTTGGAAGGTATCGGCATACCTAAAGAAGTGGTTGCCGGCATGCAGCACTCACCACAGTGGGAGGCTATGGTGGCAATTGCGCCAACACTTGCCTACGACACTATGTTAGCTATGGATCTACCACCTATTGAACGAGCCTCCCAACTAGCATCACCAGCACTCGTAATCGTTGGAGAAGAAAACCCAGCCTCTATACACGAGGTCGCTAACATGCTGAGCGAAGGGATACCTAACGCTGAATATTGTAAGCTTGAGGGCCAAGACCATATGCCTAACCTGAAGTGGTGTTGCCAGTACTCTCGAGATTTCTAAAACAGTAGCTTGCCCAGTATTTCTCGGAAATGACTTGTAATACTATTTAAGCATTCAAATATAGCCGTGTTAAGAAATTTTATGCACTTTTCGAACAATAGGACGCCATTCTTAAATAAGAAGGGCGTTCTTATTGTGATCCAACGTTGGATACGATACATGTATTAAGGCTGCTATGCGAAAGGATTTAATGCGATTGCGTCAATGCTTCCAAACATGTTTGTATTACTACATGTGTAAGTGAGTACAGTACCATTTGTTTTAAAAAAAACCGAATAAGATTAAACGTGATAAAGACATCTTTAGAAACCTCATACAAAGTACAGGAAGCAACGGAATACATCTTTAAGTTACTATCGTGACAAAATGATCAGATTTTAAAAATATTCAAAATATGTAATAATTAAATAAAGGGGGTAGTAAATGAAACCTTTGTTATTGGTCACGTGCATGTACAGTGCATTAGGGGTGCTTAGCTTACTAAGTGGATTTGGAATCGGATTATTAGCTATCACTTTATTAGGGATGTCAGTCTTATGGGCGGTTTTAGGAGGTGTTTATTTTCTAAT